>JANPPN010000001.1:0-12754 GCA_031428535.1 Bdellovibrio sp.
GTGAAAGGAATGTGGATATCTGCATCTCCGAATTTTAACAAAGCAAAGGCATCAAATAGAATGACGTTAGTATCCAGAACAACTTTGCGACGCTTCGTTTTCACTGTCAAAATGACCTCCATGATCAATTTTATTCAGCTATTAACTTACGGGTGTTAATAGCTACCTAAATTCGACATTACACGAGGTCTAAAGTCACACTCTTTTTATTTAAATATTTATTTATATCAGCTCTGTAAATTTTCTCTTCGAATTAAGAAATTTTAGGCACCATTAAATCGCCGTTGTCTTTTTTCAGTCCCTGACTGACTGACTCGATAAATTTGACGAAATACTGTAGCGCAGCATCGGTGGAAGGTTGATTGAGAAACACAGATCCGTGGCGCATTACACCCTCGGTAGTTTCATCAATAACGTGCTTCACCTGCACTGTGATGGGAAAGTAAGTTGAATGGTTGAGATAAACGCGCATCGAAACAACTTCATCGGCCTTAAACGAACCCTGATCGAATTCGATATCAAACGAAATTCCCTGCTCGGAAATGTCATAAATGGCTACTTTCAAAAGACCCTTTTCAGGTATGACCACCATGGCGCTGACAAATTCAGTTAGAATAGTTCTTTTGATTTGCCGTCTTTCGAGCACAAGTATTTCCTGCTTCCGCTCGTCGTAATCAACTATATTTGCAGTATCTTTGACCATATTTGATGTAGCCGGATTTTTAAGCCTTGCGGTCAAATCAATTACCTTACCCATGATTACCCCCACTGATACATTCGTATCGGTCGAAAAGTGTTTCAACTTGAGCTTAAAAACCGCTCTTTCGGCTTGAGACTGGTTGATTTTAATACTAAATTAAGCCCGTGAAACAACTGGGTATTTTTATAGTCTGCAGTCTAATTTTTCATTTTCTGCTGACGACCAGCACGCTCTACTTTGCAGAAAAATTCAGTGTGAACCGAAATCGGCCCGAAGTGACTCAAATTGAGATCATCGACAAGAACGAAGAAAGTCTCCATGAAAAAATCGAGAAAAGCCGGCAGCTCATTAAACAGCTGCAAACGACCGTCAAAAAAATAACTGATCCTGAAAAGAAGGCGCGCTTTGATTCTGAGCGTTCCCAACGTGTTGAACGCGAAACAAAGTCGTCAAAACTCGGAATCGCCCAGAACTCGGCGCCAAAAATTAAAATTCAGCCTCCCGAAAAGCCTGAAACCAAGAATGAAGAAAAAGCCGATCTTCCCGAATTCGCCCTCGCGCGGCCGAATATCCAACAGATGCCCGTTGCGCAAGACTCTTCTATCAGTTCGATTCTGCCGAATGACATCACCAACTCCAATGCCACGAATCTCAATATGGACGCCAACACTTATTATTCATTTTACAGCCGCATCGAAGACCTCTTTTATGTCAGATGGGTTGAGCGCGTTCGTTTTTACTGGGACAGGATCAGTGCCGATTACAAAAAAAATGTGCTGAACGGCAAGGTTTGGTCCACCACGCTTGAAGTCTGGCTGACTTCAACCGGCGAGTTTCACTCGGCGTACATCAAACAACCGAGCGGCTATAAAGCATTCGATGAGGCTGCCGTGTTTGCGTTTAAAAACGCGCGGTTTTTCCCGAACCCGCCACGGGCAAAGGTCGAGCCGGATGGGTTTGTCCGGCTAAGGTACAGATTTAGTGTTCACGTTGCTGAATATTGAGTTAACTGCGCTAAAATAAACCATGATCAAAAAATCAATTTTGGGCGCCTTTTTGGTGTTGGTTTACGGGCTGGAAGGCAAGGCCATCGTAACCGAACTGGGTTTGTCCTACAGCTATACCAAAAAAACTTTTAATGCGAGTAATTTCTATCAGACTGATTCCAAATCGGTTTCACTTTCTTTTTATTTTCTGGAAAAATGGGCGCTAGAAACAAGTTACACCGATGCGTTTTATGAAAGTCAGGAATCTGACGTAAATTCTACCCGTACGGTTCAGCAGAGCAGCAAAATCGGCGATGGTTCACTCGTGTATATGATGGTTGATCGTAAAAGTATGATCCAACCCTATATTAAAGCCGGAGCTGCACATGTAACCAAGAGTCAAGTTGTGAAATATCTGAATGCATCGGCTATCGAAGTGCCGGCCTCTTCCGGATGGGCACCCAGTTACGGCGCTGGCCTTAAATTTGTGTTATCCGAAAAATTTTCGATCAAGCTCGCCTATGACGTCTGGCAAACTCCTTTAAGCGACAACACAAGTTCGGAAGACAATTCCTTTAAGGCCGGGCTCAGTTGGTATTTATAAGGCTGCTACTAGTTGGCCTGATGCTCACCGGCTGTCAGTTGAGTTATCTCATGCATGTCAGCTACAATCATCTGGCCTTACTCAATTCAAAAGAACCGCTCAGTAAAATTCTGAAATCCGACCGGGTTACACAGGAACAAAAAAGAAAAATCGAACTCAGTCAGGTTGCCAGAATTTACGCATTTGATAATCTAAAATTAAAAAAAACAGACAACTATTCGCAGTATGTGGATTTAAAAAGACCCTATGTAACCTACACCGTGACGGCTTCAAAAAAATGGAAATTTGAACCGCACTTATGGAATTTTCCAATTATCGGTAGGGCGCCTTATAAGGGATTTTACCGGGAAGAACTGGCCAAGGAAGAAGCCGAAGAGCTTCGAAAGCAGGATCTTGATGTGGCGGTACGGGGCGTATCGGCCTATTCCACACTCGGAAAACTGACCGATCCTCTGCTTTCATCCATGTTGAACTATGCGGATCATCATCTGGTAAATACGATAATCCACGAACTTGTCCACACGACGCTCTTTATCAAAGACAATATTGATTTCAATGAGCGGCTGGCCGTATTCGTTGCAAACAAAGGCACCGAATACTTTTATCTCGACAAAGAAGGAAAGGATTCCGCAACTCTCAAACTGATCAAGGATGAAAATTACGACGATAAACTCTTTTCGGTGTTCATTACAGCTGAACTGGCGCAGCTCAAAAAATGGTACGAAGAATTTGATCATACAAAGCAATTGCCGCCGGACGATAAAGAGGCAATACGGCAGGAACGTCTCAAGCTTATTGCAAAGCACTTTACTACCGATCTGAGGCCGCGACTTAAAACAAAATCCTACGATACGGTCTTCAGTAAAAAATTCAACAATGCAGACCTCGCCGTGTACAACACCTATATGAAAAGTCTTGAGGTATTCGAAGCCGTCTATCGAAAAAACGGCTCCAACATCGAAGCGTTCCTTAAAAAATGTGAGGAACTTAAAGAGGCAGACGATCCCGAGAAACAGCTCGAACAGTGGGCTCTGAATTAAGCTATTTGGATTCTACAATAACTTTGGGCGGCGGTAACACCTTGGATCTGTGTTCGTCACGATCAATTGATTTTTCGCCGATTAAAATAGATTTTACCTTGGAATTCAGCTCATTTTTCAATTTCAGATAGCTGATAAATTTTTTCGTTCCGAGCAACTTTTTAATTGATTCGAATTCAGAAACCGAGAGGTCATTGTACTCTTGAATCAGCTTCTTATGCTTCTTGAGAGCGGTATCAGAGTCCGCTTCGGATAGACTCTGAACGGAGCTCTGGATTTTACGGTTGATTGCAGATTTTTTTCGATTCAATTGTTTGTTGATTTCGGTAAATCGCCGTTCTTCCTGCGCAGATAGTTTCAGCTCATCACTCATTTTCCAGATAAAAATATCTTCGAGATGAGTTTTCTTAATTTCGGCTTCATTGTTCGAAGAAAACGAAGCAACTGAAAAACTTATAATAATCAGCAGAGGTAATGTTTTGAGCATTTTGGTTTATTATGCATGAGAGTAACCCGGACGTCCATTTCCGAGTGATTGAAATTTATAGGGATTGGGCTATAGCTTTGTCGATCTCGACGATAGTCTCAGGGCCACGTTGGCTCAATACATCAGCATAAAAATCATATTCATTCTGGTAATTGATAACAAGTTCTGACCATTCGATGGGATTCTTCTTCGCTTCAGAAATAATTGCACTTTTGTTCTGGCTACTTTTTGCATAGGCCGTCTGTACATCAGCATCAAAAGTGTAATTCAGAATTCCTGCGCCGAGCGTAATTGAAGTTGCGGTAATTGCCAATTTGACTGCCTTTTTAAGTTTGGCGCGTTGATTGATCGTCGTTTTTTCAAGAAAGACCCAGGTCTTTTCCCATTTTTTTACCGGCTTGATTTCAGTTTTTGCAACTGAAGCCATAATCTTTTTATGTAAATTGTCAAAAATTTGTTCATCCATTGGCAGCTCAACGGCGTCTTCCGCCTTGAGTTTATTAACCAACATGGCTTCCTTCATAGAATCTGTTTTTTTCATTCTGCCTCCATAAATTTCGTATTAAGTTCCATAAAAAATCCGCCAACGTCCTCGGTCCACTTTCGTAATTCAGACCGCAGCTCAAAAGTTTCCTTCAATTTCAAAAGCGCATGGCGATAATTGGCTTTGGCTGTGTCGTACGGGCATTCCATAACTTCCGCAATTTCAGCGAAGCTCATATCTTCATAGACTCTTAATACCAGAGCAGTCTTTTGCTTAAACGGTAACCGGTCGACTTCGCTCTGGATGATTTCACCGACCGCCCGATGTACCAACCCGCTTTCAGCTGTTGCTGAAACACTGAGGTGTACGTCATCAATATTAGTGAATTCGTACCTGTTTTCCCTGAGTTTGTTACGGGCCGTATTGACGGCGATTTGATAAATCCAGCTTTTAAAACTTGACCGGCCTTCGAAGAGATTCAGTTTTTCATAAGCCTTTATGAAAGCATCCTGAACAACATCCTGGGCAACATCCATATCCTTCATAAACCTCATGCTCAATCGAAGTAGTCCTCTCTGATGCCGTTTCACGAGTTCTGAGTAAGAAGCACGTTGTCCTTGACGAACTTCTTCGATCAGTTGCATATCTGTTTTCAGATTTTGATCGACTTCTTTTTTCATTTTGACAGCCCCCCTGTCTATTTCGGTTAATTTTTTAACTTTTTTTCATGGTGAGTAAGCTGGTCCTCCATCCAGTTTCATTTCATCCCCTTGAGTTAATTTGTAGCAATATAGATGCCCGAATACAATGGTCAAAATGCACTAACTATACGATTTTATTTAGTTTTTATAGATTTTTTAATTGTTTATATAACGTTTACTTATCGGTCACCGAGAGCGGTATAGAAGAATGCAAGGTCGTCACAGACGTTCTGAATTTTATTTTTTATTAGAATTGTCTCATCCAAAAATTGGACACCAATTGTTGGGCCGGCCGCAACATTTTTCTGAAGATGAACAATTTTTCCGAGAATTTGAATTTCGGCGCGTCGAAAAACTTTAAAACGGATATTGATAATCTGATCCTTGTCGTAACGGGGCAGTTCTGCGGCAATATTCATCTTCATGCCCGATTTTGACATCTCGGTAATGGTCGCAACCGATTTCAATAACTTCGAATGTTCAATGTAGGTTGTTTTTTTAGGCTGAATTATTGCCGTGTCGGTTGATTGAATCTGAGCGGATTGCGGCCACTGCTCCGGAATCTGAAATCGCGGATTCTTTCGTCGGACTAATTCGAACATATGCTCGTAACTTTCAAAGTACACGCCGCCCTGAAACTTCTTAAGTTCGGTTTTGAGAAAATAGAGCTTACCATTGAAAATAATTTTTACTGTGATCTCTGGCGTATCGTTAAACGCATCAACAGGAGCAACGACGTAGAAATGTTTTCTATCACCGATTTTTTTAAGCGTAGCCTTGAAAATTCTGTTTTTCTCGGCAATTTTAATGTGGATTTCGGTATTGGAATTGATTACCTTCTGAAGAATCTGATAAGTGTTGTACCGTTCAACCTGGACCAATTCTTTCAAAATATTTTTCATGCCGCAACAGTAACTTTATTGCGTCCTGACTGCTTACTTTGGTAAAGAGCCTGATCAGCACGGTTATACATTTTTTCCCATGTGTCAGTCAGAACTTTGGTTGAAACCCCGATTGAAATCGTCACTCGAATACTTTTTCCCTCAAAAGTGAAAAGATGCATCTCGACCGTTTGCCTTATTCTTTCAGCAACTTCGTGTGCGGTCTTGATCGGAGTAGCCTGAAGTATAATTACAAATTCCTCGCCGCCGAAACGTGCAAAATAATCGTTTGAACGGACAAGCTTACTTTGAATAATTTGCCCGAGTTCTTTTAATACGTAATCTCCGCCCGGATGCCCGAAATTGTCATTTATTTTTTTAAAATGATCGATATCGAAAGTAATGACTGACAGCGGTTCGGTCAGAACATCCGCCCGTTTGACCGACTCAGGGCCCTTTTCCAAGAGCGCACCCTTGCTGAAAGCTCCAGTAAGTGCATCCTTCGACGCTTTTTCAAAAACTTGTTGATTTGAAATAGACTCCAGATTGCCTTTTTCAAGATATTTAAAAATCACATTTCCGGTTTTAATCTGGTCATTGTTCGATAGTTTTTTCTTGGTCATTGGAGCAATTGCGACACCGTTGACAATCGTTTTATTCGTTGAATCCAGATCAATAATAAAAATGTCATTATTCGTTACTTCAAATTTAGCGTGCGACCGGCTAAGCGATGCATCTGAAATATACAACTCGGTTTCAACCGAGCGCCCGATAGTCATATCACTTTTTGTAATCAGCCATTGCTTTCCGATGTAACCCGCAGGTCCAACCAACACGACAACTGCCGGCGGTGCATCGCCGGCTGCTTTCAGCTTTCCTTTGAACGTCTCAGTTGAGATGACATTGGTTTTGTCTGCCGGATTCGTATTGTTTGTATTGTTCGTATTATCGGACATATAGTTTATCCACAGGACAATTATGTCTGAATAATATTTCTGATACAAGCAAGATATCTCTACGCAACTGCAACATCTTCTTCAATTCTGTGGAAACCTTTCCACTCTTTCAGCCTACCCCTTGGTCTAGAATCCTGGTCAACATAATCTAAAAGTACATAGGTTAATTTTGTAATTTTACCCAGCGAAACCACATCCAGCGAAGTAAGCTCAGTCCATGTTCCGGTATTGAAATACTCTTTCTGGGTTCCCCACTGCCGGTATTCATAAACATGGGTATGCCCAAAAATAACCGTGTGCACACGCGGATCACCCAAAATTTTTTTTGCGGCAGAACTCAAGTCCGGGAAAATGGCGCTTTCAAAAAAAATTTTGGCAAGTTTCTTTATCGTCCAGCGAAATCTTACCTCAGAAGCGAACATGATCTTATGAATATACTTAAAAAGTTCAATAAAGGCTTTGATCGTGAGCCATGGCTCGTTGAAAAGCGTCCATCGGATCATCATCCCGAAAGGTCGTATTTTATCGACGTGAGGATATTTTTCTTTTATTTTTAGAACCAATTCAACGAAAAAATGCGAGCCGAAAGGCAAATTCAGAATTGGTTCCGGTAGCCCCTGCTTTAGGAAAAATTTTTTCGGATCCATCCTATTGGCGGCCTCATGCATGTGGCCATGTTCGATATGCACCCCATCAAAGTAATAGATAATATTTTTGTACTGAAGCGGATACCCAATGATCTGATCAAGATGATCGCGGCAGGCCTGAAACATCATCGCCTGATCATGATTGCCGATGATGTACGTGATCTTACGGTTCGACTGCGACAGAAAGTCCCCCATCGCTTTAAATACCTGAGTGTGCCCGCGAATAACGGACTTAAGGATTTCAAGCGCGATGGATTCGGTTACGACTGTTAGAAAATGACCTTTATAATCAACTGAAATAAAATTGAGAAAATCGCCGTTGATAATGATTTCAACGCTGTAGTCACGAAAGCCACCGGTCGAATAATACTGAACGAATTCTACCAGTTTTTCCGCGTAATAAAACTCTTCTAATGAATTAAGACTGCCGTTCTCGAGCTGACGTCCTTTACCCAGATGCAAATCGCTGATGACGAGCTTAATTTTTTTAGTTGGAGGCGACGAAGTGATTTCAGACATAACTAATCAACTTTTTTCAGCGGCGCTTTGTTTTCTTCCTGCAGCTCAAGATTGGCCATAGCAAGCCGCAAGGCGCGTGTCGTTCGCTTGAATGATTCCTGACTCGCTTCAACTGATTTATTGAGCTCAACACACTTTTGGCGGTAGCTCTCAACTTCCATCTGAAGCACGTCCATTTTTCGGCGCAAATCCAGAATTTGTTCGTCTTTGTTTTTTACAACTGCGTTTTTCTCGGCGCGGATCAGTTCAAGGCGGTTTTCAAGCTCGCGCTCACGTATCCGGATTTTTTTCATGTCGAATTTAAGGCGTAAATCCAATTCTTCGGTTTTAATATGCGCCCGTTGAAGTTCGGATTCTTTTCGTGCCAAATGATTTTTTAAAAGTACGATTTCATTTTTGAAAGACTCAGCAAGTCCTTCGCGGTCATTCTTATATTCATTCAACTGAGCGGAAAGAAGGTCTGAACGCTCTTTAATGATTTCAGAGGCCGCCATCAACTCTTCATTCTGTAAACGGAACTTGTCGTTTTCCTGCTCCAGTTCCATGATTTTTTCCTGAGCAATTCTGAGGTTTTCGGCCTGGCCCAGATTGGAATCGGCAGAGCCACCGCTGTTCCACGCCTGATAGCCTGTAGAAACCCGGTTTTGTCCGACAGAAATTTTAACTTTGTCATCGTAGTCTGAGTTCGAACGGCCTTGATAGCCGGCAACTGCAACAGTTTTTTCGAAGTCGCCGGTCGATTTAACTGAACTCAGGTTCGGCGCAGGAACATCAACATCAACAACTTTGGTTTTGATGTTTTCATTTCGGACTTTGGTATCAATCGAAGTTAGTCGGTCCGGGGGATGAGGATGAGCCGGGGCTCGCACCCGTTCTGGTTCTATTGCCAACGTCGTTTCAACTGGCTTCTGATGTTGCTTGTTAATGGCGTCTTCGGCCGCTAATGCGCCCATTGCATTTGCCAGATTATTATTTGCATCACTGTCTTCAAGAGAAAATTTTATAATTGTTCTGGCCTCGTCTTTATCAACGTGCGTACTTTCAAATTCATTTTTTGTATTGGCGTCGTACTGATCAGTGTCATCATTCGTAAGAACAAAACCGTGTTCGCCGTTGTCATCACGCAACACAAGGCCACCGAGCGGGTCATCATTAGGTGCTGAACTGTCTGCGGAGGGTGTAGCATTCTCGTTGCTTCGCGAAGGTGATTTTTCGTCCAGATCACTCAGCAATGATTCAATTAATTCCTCAGCAGGAGTTTTCTTTTTTGGACCAACCATATTGAAATATCGGTTTTGCAGGCCCAATACTTAACAGGAGCCCGACAGAATTCTTGAGTATTTTTAACTGTTTATCGCTTCTGGCTACGCACCAAGGTCTAGGTTGAAGGCCTAATAGATCATTTGCTTCAACTGAGATAAATGCATTTCAAAAACATTTTTATCAACTTTAAGCAAAGCTTTCATACTAAAGTCCTGAATGGTCTGGCTTGATAGGACTGTACCCGAAAGCGTTGCCGCCTTCAAATCGTTCCATTCTGGTACTTTTGCTGAGTCGGTCCTTGCGGCCAAAGTACCGAAAAATCCTCCGGCAAAACTGTCACCGGCGCCGGTCGGATCCACAACATTTTCGATTGGCAGCGCAGGCACTTGGTAAAATCCGTGTTTTGGCGAATATAAAGTTGCGCCATACTCGCCTTTTTTAATCACAACAAATTTCGGGCCCATTTCAGAAACTTTTTTAATAGCGAGAGTCGTATTTGAAGTCTGTGTTAGCATCTTTGCTTCCGCTTCATTCATAAAAACAATATCGACTTTCTTTAAAACCGCGGTGAGTTCTTCCTGTTTTGAATTAATCCAGAAATTCATCGAATCCATTCCCACGAAAACCGGTTTTTCAACCTGTGAAAGAACCTGTAACTGCAAAGTCGGATCAATATTCGCGAGAAAAACATACGCCGAGTTCCGGTAATTTTGCGGCAAGGTCGGATTAAAATGTGCAAATACATTCAGTTCGGTTTTCAGCGTCTGAGCTTCATTGAGGTTGTGTTCATAGGTGCCTTCCCAGTGAAATGTTTTACCCGCAACCGTCTGTAGGCCGGCAAGATCCACTTTACGCGAAAGAAGAATTCCGCGATCGGCTTCTGAATAATCGCTTCCGACGACGCCAACAACGAATACCTGAGAGAACAGACTGGCTGCTACCGAAAAATAATTTGCTGATCCGCCTAAAGATTTTTCGGCTTTTCCTGATGGGGTCTTTACCGAATCATAGGCTAGGCTGCCCACTACTAAAACTTCGCGCATTGGTTCCTCCGATTTTTGAATTAGAAATATCCATAGATTCAGGGCGATCATTTTTTGTCGTCAATTGGCCGCAGGCTGCAAAAATATCGCGGCCCATTGTCCGCCGCAACAGCACCTGCGCGCCTAAGCGCATAGCTTCAGTGTGAAACGCCTGCACCGTTTCATCGCTTGGGCGCTCGAAGCCCGACCCGGGATGTTCGTTGAACGGAATTAAATTAATTTTACAAGGTACGTTTTTAAGAAGCTTGACGAGTTCACGTGCGTGCGAAATCTGGTCGGTCACGCCTTTTAACAGCACATACTCCATTGTGATTTTGTCGCCGGTGGCTTTGTAATAACGTCTGCACTCTTCGAGCAACTCGTTAAGCGGATATTTTTTATTAATCGGCATGACCTGCGAGCGGACTTCATCGTTGTAACCGTTAAGGCTAACCGCCAACCTTACTTTTGCGTCAGCCACGCGATACATTTCAGGAATAAGACCGGAAGTCGACACAGTAATTTTCTTACGCGATAAATTTACACCCCAAGGTGAATGAATCACTTCAATCGAACCGAAAACCGCCTCGCAGTTATCGAGTGGCTCGCCCATTCCCATGAAGACGATATTTGATAGTTTGAGATTAGTTTTCTTCAAGACGTCCTGGACCTGCATAAACTGTCCGACGATTTCTTCGGTTGCCAATCGTCGCTTCAACTTTTGTTTTCCGGTATAGCAGAAATGGCAGCCCATATTGCAGCCGATTTCAGAAGACACGCACAGCGTCAGCCGATCATCTGACGGAATAACAACGGCTTCAATCGAGTTACCATCACGAACATCAAACAAAAACTTCTGAGTGCCATCAACACTGACTAAATGTTTAATGATCGGCGGTAAATCAAATGTAATCAGATTTTTAAGTTCTTTGCGCAAATCTTTCGAGAGATTCAGCATCAGATCAAAATCGGTCACGCGTTGTTCATAGACCCACTTGAATATTTGTTGGGCTCTGAATTTTTCTTTACCGTACTGCTTCAGGTAAAGCTCGAGATTTTCAAGGGTAAATGAATAAAAGTTGCGTGGCGCCTGTTCAAGGCTGACTTCCAAGGTTTGCATCAAAAGGCTCCTTGCCTGACTTCATCAGGCTCTGCTTATAACAGCAGTCGGGTTAAATCCCATTTATTATGATCAATACATATAAAAGGCAGCCTTAAAAGTAAAGGAAAGACGTCAAAAGGCCTAAATTAAAGTTAATTTCCTAAAGTATTTATAGAGTCGATCAATTCATTTATCTCACAGGGCACACAGCCGATTTTAGCTACAACAACGCCGGCGGCGAAATTGGCGATCATGCAGGCCTCGGAAATCGGCAACCCGGCAGCAATTCCCAGCGCCAGAGCCGCAATGACGGTATCTCCCGCACCTGTTACGTCGAAAACTTTTTTGGCAAAGGTCGGAACTTTTGTGACGTCGTTCTGAGAAAAAATTGTCATGCCTTCTTTTCCCTGAGTGAGAACAACTTGTTTAGCGCCCGTCATTTTCTGCAGGGTTCGTCCAACATGCAGCACACGTTCGGCCTGATCTTCAATGTGTTCTTCCTGCACCTGAGTGAGAGCTAGTGCTTCATTGTAATTGGGTTTAATCAGGTCGACACCTTTATAGAAATCTGCAAATTTGGTCTGGTGGGGATCGACCATCAAAAACTTCTTATGTTTTTTCGTTAACTCGACGATTTTTTCGACAAGGGTCTGCGAAAGCAGCCCTTTGGCGTAATCCTCAAGAACGACAACATCAATATCTCCGATATTTTTTTCGATAACAGCAAGCAGTTTACTTTCGTTCTCAGCCGATAGATTTTTTCGGACTTCGTGATCGACCCTGACAAGGTGATGCTGACCGGTCATGACGCGCGTTTTGCGGGTGGTCGGCCGTTTCGAGTCACGGACCAGATACTCAAAACTGACACCTGAATTTTTCAGAAGCGACTCTAGAATTTCTGCGCCAACGTCTGTGCCGATAACAGAAACCAGTTTGACTTCGCCCCCCAGACTGACCACGTTCTGCGCCACATTGGCCGCAAGCCCCAGGCGTTTGTCTTCACTTTCAACTTCAAGAACGGGTACCGGCGCTTCTGGGCTGATTCGTTTCACCGCACCCATGATATACTCATCCACACCCACATCGCCGATCACAAGGACCTTTTTGCCTTTGAATAAAGTAACTTTTTCAATCAGCGACTTTCTGACAACGGAATCGACCTTTAAAGCCGGGATGAAGTTTGACATGAATACCTCTCTTACTGCATGGTCACTATATGCGAAATTTGTCGCAATATCAAAACTTGATTTACCAATCTAATTACGTCTCGAAAAGCAAGAAAACCGAAATTCTGGATTACTTGTCGACTCTCTTTCCGATTTGGGAAATGCGCTTCTCAGAGTCGAATCCGCCGCCGCCAAA
>JANPPN010000002.1:0-8639 GCA_031428535.1 Bdellovibrio sp.
GATCAGCTCTAACTGATCGCCTTTCCTATTCCTACACATTAAAACTTACTCAACAAACAAAATGACCGGGCGTCACATGGTCGGAACTTATACCTGGACCATGTCGGCGCCAAACCGGACACTTTGGTACTGTTTCAGATCGACGCTTGCATACTTCGAGTCAATCTCGTCAAACATTCTCGTTTTAATTCCAGGAGTCACAAGGCAGAGAGTTGAAACGCCGGTTCCTTTTAGTTCAGCCTCAATGCAGTCGGTAAAAGCAACAACTGCAGCCTTTGAAGCGGCGTAGGTCGAAGCGCAGGGAAAATGCATAAAGGCAGAAACACTGGAATTATTGACGATCTTTCCGCGGCCTCTTTTAACCATTCCGGGAATAATGGCGCGGGTCAGATGCACAAGAGCATTTAAATTGACCTGGAACATCGAATAGATCTCATCAATACTTTGTTCCTCGATAAGTCCGCCAGTTAGCAGGCCGGCATTATTAAATAAAATATCAACTTTCACATCAAGGAGCAATCCAGCGAGTTTTTCAACGCCTTCTTTTGAGGAAAGATCGCATTTTATAAAATGAACCGAGGCCGCGCCAAGACTTTTGAGTCTTGGTGCAATTTCAGCATCTAAAGACCTGGCTGCAATGTAAACATGAGCGCCACTTGCTGCGGCCATTTCCGCAACCGCAAGCCCAATGCCTCGGTTGCCGCCGGTGACAACGAAGTTTATTCCTTGAATTTTCATATAAACCTCTTTGGCAAATTAAGAAATAACGGGAGCATCACGGCCCAGAAAACAGCATAGATGAAAACAGAATATGATGTGGAAAACGTCAAAACATCAAAGAGTTCTCCTGATTTATAGCTTATTGGCCCCATGATAAATCCAAGTACGACCGCAAGCCAATATGGTGGCTGAAACTTTAGCGCAAACTTCACCATCGAAAATGAGAACAAAAGCCAAATTGAAACAAGCCAAACAGGAATCAGTAGAACATATTTGCCATGAGCCGCAACGAATCCAAAATGAATCAGCAGAAAATCAAATAGAATGCCAAAAACAGAAAAACCCGACGCAAAAATAAGATCTGTTCTGCTTAAGCATTTTTTGAAGAATAAAAATCCAATCATCACTGCTGGAAAAAATAAGGAGACGAGCGAAAACTCGGTTAGCGCCAAAAAAACACTGCCAAACCAGCCGATATAGAAAAGAATGCCGATAAAGATAAAATCCCTCGTTTTCATAGTTCATCTTTCCAGTTGTAATGAATGACAACAATTTGACTATTTCCAGAGTCATCCAGAATATTTGATCTGCCGGTAAAGGATTTTATTCGCATATTTTTCGAGTCATAGACGGCTCGCAGCTCATCTGCAATGAGCCGCAGATACCATTTGCTGGGTTTAATACCATATTCGACCTCTAGGGGTGATTTAGTCTGCACCTTATAGCCGGTTAGTGTATAAAAATCTTTGCTTTCAAGGACACCGAATTCGAATTCGATTGGCATTTTGTCAATCTTTGAAGAATTCAACTTAATAAAATTGTCGAAACCCTGGCTTGCTACCATTGAATCGTTAAATGGGACATTTTTTTTCGAGATACTTTTTCCATTTTTAAATTCCTCGAATTCAACAGAGTCTCTCAGAAGACGGATCAAAGACCTAGATTTAAACCTTGTGTCCTCAAATGTCGTTTCCGGAACTGTTTTGCTATTTGAAAAATCAGACGTCATCGTCGCAAACGAAGTGCCATCTGGTTTTGAATAGTCGACGCGAATAAATTTATGAAGACCTTTTTGGTCTTTTTCGATTGTGTGTTTTTCTAAATAGACGATTTCGCCTTTTTGGTTCTTGGCTTCTCCTTCAAGAACCTCAGCTAGCGCCAAAAGTGGAATTATAAAGGCCAGGAAGAGGATTGGAATTTTCATGGCATCTTCTTAATGAACGTTAGAGTTACTTCACCGAGATCAATTCCAAATTTGCTCATCTTGGACTGATTGATCAAGATTCCATCATTCATAAGGTACATCCAGTCGTCGAATTGTACGTGGTAGTTTTTTTGCCCGACGGGCAGATCCATCGTATATTTCCACCTGAAGGCGTTTCCGGCGGCTTCGCCCTGAGCTGCCCCGACAACGTCGGCAGCAGTACCCGAGTACTTTCCGTCTGGTTCTTTTTTAAGAGTCCAAACTCTCTTGGATTTCGTGCCATCGGAGTAAACAAAATCTTCATCTAAGGTTGCTGAATTCCCATTCCAGGTAGCTTTCATTGAAACTTTAAATCTTTTAACAATCAGGCCGGATCTGTCTTGAAAAAATCCGTGAGCTTCAAGATGACCATTGAGGTAATCTTCGAGAACGAGGACAGGCTTTTCATTTCTGTAGTCTTGCACCTGGGTTGAGGAGCAGCCGGTAAGAAGCCCGATAAAACTCATCATAAAATAAATTCCCTTCATAAGCGTTTTTCCTTTAGGACTTTGAGATGTTTATCAAATTCATGAAAACTTCCGATATTAAGCAAAGGGGACTTCTGCTCAAAAGGAAATTGTGGAACCTGACTTCCGGCAAGCCAAATTTGAAAATGAGATCCTACTGATTTCTGAATATCACCTACAAAATTCAACAGTTCCTGCCGAGCACCTTGTTTTTTTGAAATGGTTGAAACAATCAGTAAATGAGTCGCTTCAAATCGTAAAGTTGTTTCTGCTATATCCTGAGCGGGGGTGTGCGGTCCTAAGTATAAGGAGGTGAATCCGGACGATCGTATGAGAAGATGGGCCAGAAGCAGTCCGATTTCGTGATGATCACCTTCGGGAGTCGCCAGTACGAAACGTACCTTTTTGTGAGCTCTGTTTGTTTTTTTCTTGTTTTCTAAATCTGACAAAGCGGAATAGATTTTTTCCTTTAGAAATGAGGAAAAAACATGTTCTTGGGCGATGGATACAATCCCGGCCTGAATCTGCGAGGCCAGCTCAGTCAGCACAGGCAAGAAAAAACCTTGAATAAGCTCCTCAGTTTTTTTGCTTTGAACTTTTTTAAAGAGCCGGGACAGTTCAGACCATTTCTGCAGAGCCATCAATTCCAAAGCTGCTGTAACCACTTTGGAATTAGGCGAGACATCATCTGCCTTCTGTTCAAAAAAACCGAGCAGCTTCTTATTGTTTACTTTAGCTATCTTACTGATTTTATGACCGCGCTTAAGTAATTCTCGCAGCAAAAGAGCCCGTTCGACATCACTCTTCGAATATTCGCGCCTGCCGGTATTGCTTCTCTGGGGATCAAATGCCGAATAGCGGTTCTCCCAGCCCCGAATTGTGAATTCGGAAAGCCCCGTAAGCTCGATCATTTGGCGTATGGAAAACATCTCATCTTGGCTCATGTATCGAAAGTCTAACGGATACCGAATCTTTTGTATAGAAAATTCTATACAAAATTTAAAGTGCGTGCTAATGTTGCTTAATGGAGAAAAAATATGTCCTGGGGTATTCATTGGTTTAGAAGGGATTTTCGGATTGCCGGAAATAAGCCACTTCTGGAAAACTGGAAGAAATCAAACGGAAAAGTGATTGGCTTATTTTGTTTTGATTCAGCTTTTCTGGCCAGACCCGATTTCTCTCATAACCGATTTGCTTTTTTTCTGAAGACGCTTAGAAGCGCAAAGCAGGAATTTAATGCCATGGGCGGGGATTTAATCGTTGTTGATCGGTTGCCGCATGACTTTTTTAATTCCCTGTTAGATTCACTGAAAAGATCAAAAAAACCTCTGCCCGGACATATCAGCTGGAACAGAGACTATGAACCCTTCGCCAGAAAAAGAGACGAACAAATTGAAGAATTGATTGCGGATTTCGGCGTTGAAGCAGTCACGTCCAGAGACCATCTCATATTCGAGCCGCACGAAATCACAAAAGAGAACAAGGCAGGGAGTTACTATCAGGTCTATTCACCTTTCAGCCGAAAATGGTTTGATCTTTTGAATTCTCCTGATGGAGTAGAAAGAATAGCAAAAGAAAAGTTTCCTAAAGATTCAGCTATGCCAAATGTATTTGGCGGCACTTGGAAGGAAATTTTGCCGGCAAAATTTGAAGCTATCGACCAGTTGGATGACTTTGAGATTAAAAATCAGAGGCATGTTACAATTCCCGTTCCTGAAGCCGGCAGCCATCAGGCCTGGAAGGCTTTAAAAGAGTTTTCAGACAAGATTGAGGACTACAAAGAACAACGGGATTTTCCGGATATCCAAGGCACTTCGCGGTTATCGGTGTATTTAAAGAACGGAAGCCTAACGTCAGGTCAAATTATCAAACACCTGAATTTATTGAACCTGCCTTGGAAGAATCCCTCCGGTCCGAATCAATTTCTAAAAGAGATTGTTTGGAGGGAGTTTTATTATCATATTTTGTTTCATCGACCGGAGGTTGAAAGTGAATCTTTCAATCCTAATTATAAGAATATCAAATGGGAAAACAGAGCGGATCTTTTTGAAAGATGGAAAGAGGGCACAACAGGATTTCCGATTGTGGACGCGGGAATGAGAGAACTTCGTGAAACAGGTTGGATGCACAACCGAGTACGTATGATAGTCGCTTCTTTCTTGGTTAAAGATCTGCTTATAGATTGGCGCTGGGGTGAAAAACATTTTATGCAGTACTTATTAGACGGAGATCTAGCCCCGAACAATGGCGGCTGGCAATGGGCAGCCTCAACGGGGTGTGACCCGCAGCCGTACTTTCGGATCTTCAACCCTTGGCTACAAAGTAAAAAATTTGATCCCGAAGGCAGTTATATTAAAAAATATGTTCCTGAATTAAAAAAGGCCTCAATCGGCGAGATACATGCACCTGATGCGGACCGAAGCCGCTGGAAGTACCCAGCTCCAATAGTTGACCATTCCCAACAAAGAGGAAAGGCTATCAGGATTTTTAAAGGTTAAACTTGGTGACCCTGGACACACAATGGGCAATTAGGGGTAAGCCTCATGATTTCATACACTTAACTTTTTCTAATTCGACAGCCTGTGATGAAAACATCACTCAATTATACAAAAAAGGCAATTCATTTCGTGATATCGAAAAACTCACTGGCATTTCAAAAACCAAGATCAGAGATGTTCTAATTCGTCTTAAAGTTCCAATCAGGCCAGTTCATGAGGAAAGCCGTAGGGCTACGCAAAGGCTTGTAGGCAAGAAAAATGTGAAGCCTCCCTACGGCTTCGCGTACTTTGAGGGGCGTGTTGTTAAGCACCCGAAAGAGTACCCCACTTTACTTTCAATCATCAATCAGTGGAAATTGGGTCACTCCTTGAATTCCATTGCTACCAAGCTCAACGGAAAACGAGTTCCGTCGCCAATGGGCAAAACCTGGTCATGGAATTCCATAGATAACATCATTAAAAGAATTAAAAACGGACATCTTGTCCAGAGCGGGGATCAATATGAACTTCGATAAACTAACAGACTTTGCCATCACAATTGTTTTAGCGGCTGCTTTGGCAGGCAACTTAGATTCATTTACGAAATGGGTTTATGTCGCTCGCGCAAAACTCCTATATAAATCAAGAACCGAAACTTGGGGCAGTCCTAACTTTTTTAAGACCAGAGAACAGCATTCAAAAGCTAAAAGGTAAGAGTTTGAAAAGTATTTTAAATCTTGATTTCTAAAGACCGAAGCTCCTTGTCTATTTTGCCGCTCGGCTGCGAACTCAAGTCTATTTTCGCCATTCAAGACATAAGCCCCCGCTGCAAGTAGTTTTTTTATAAGTAAAATTAATTCTAATATTGAGATTTTTTTAACACTAAGGTAACAAAATTCTGATTTAGAATATATATTTGAGTTCATCTCATTTTAGTACTTAAGTCTTGTTTAGTTGTTTCCGAATGGTTCACTGATCAACAATTTTTAGCTGTTTTTCAAAGGGACTAAAATGAAACACCATGCTTTTAAAGCTTCTATTTGTTTTCTGTTATTCAGTAGTAGCTTAACGGGTTGCACACAGTCTGGGAACTCTCCCTCGATAGTAGAAAGCATCACTGATGCGGTAAAAGAAATTATCAGTCCAGATTCATCGGTAAGTGTCGCCGAAAAACAGGTTTCTGAAATTAAAAAAGAACTCAATCAAAAAGCGACATATGCCTTAACCGAAGACGATGTAGCTTTTTTAAAAACCGAAGGTCTTTTGAGTAATGAAAATGAACTCAAAGGCTGGGTAAAGTAAGATGAAAAGTCTATTCAGTTTACTGTTTTTAATTTTAGGTTTTTCATGGGCTCAAGCAAAAGATTACAGTTCAGCACCAGAGCGCGGCGTTTTGATCAGTATTGCACCAGATAAAAAATCTATTAAAAGCACAGGAGGTGTTAAGTTTTCAGGCGTGATCAAAATTGTTAATAAAGAAAAAGACGAAGATCATGATCATGGCAAAGATCGCGATAAAGGCCATGATAAAGATCATGATAAAAAAACATTGCTCGAAGAGTTTAAAAAAGCAGGCGTTGATATTGTGGCCACCTTTCCAAGTGAAGCCGTTGATATTTCAAGTAGCTTAGAAATTACCAGCACTAACGAAAAAGAAATTAATTTCTCCTTCACAGCAAATAATATTAATGTCAGTGATTTAAATCAACTCTCAGTCAAAGTTTATAATAATCATAAAGCTAAAGAATTATTAAAGCGCCTCGCGCAAATTCAGGCGAAAATTAACAAGCGCATTCAGGCTTTAAACGATCTTAAAAATAAATCAAAAAAAGAAAACTGGTCAGAAAAAGCTATTGATTATATTCATAAAAAAACCAAAGAGTTAAATAAAATCAGTCTGAAAATTGCACAAAACATCAACTCAAATAAGAGCCTCCTGGCTGAAAACCGTTATGCCATACAAGTTGATAATTTAACCGCAAGCTCAAGCCAGATTTCGACGATTATGAATAAATACCGATTTGTTATTGCATCAGAAATCGGTACCGCCATTGAGGGTATGAGCACAAAAATCACAGCTTCAGTTTTAAATCTGCATAAAACTGAAGACAAAGCTGAAGAAAAAGAAGAGCGCGACGGTGAGGATGACGACAACGACGATGATTACAAAGCAGCCCAGTTTTTATTTAACGGAATCGTGCTTTATACAAGTTCGGCTCAGTCGCTTAAAAACGGCGAGAGCATTTCATACACTTACACCACCGATAGACTGCTGCCAAGTAGCAGCAATGAATTTTCTGTAGCCCTATATCACGTTGAAAAAAACAAACTTAAAAAACGTATCGGCTGGGTTACGCAGAAAATACCGGTGGCGGCAGACGCAGTAAAGCCTGTGTGGCTTGCAAGTTCATCACCCAGCAGCAGTAACGGCACTTTGTATGTGCAAGCTTTAGATTATGTGAATCTGCACGCATTTGATGAGTTCGGGCGAATAGAAGCCGCTTCGTTTAAGACGGTGGTCTCGGGTTCTTTAGTCAGTGGCGAAAGTTTCAATCAAGATATGTCATCAAAATTTTCAAAGTTAAAAATCGGTGACGGGTGGGAGTATGCGTTTTCTGCGGATGTGAATCCATTAACTGAGGGTTTATATAACCTAGAAGCCAATGTAAAAGACTTGGCTTTAAATGCGACGGTTCCAAAAACAATTAATTTTCGAATTGATAGAACGGTGCCGATTGCTGACTTACAGTTGATAAGTTCAGCTCTAACCAATAAATATACTTCTGATATTTCTATTTCAGTAATAGACTTAAGTCCGACTTTGACAGCTGTTTATGTGAATGAAGATTTAATTTTTACGACAGAACAAAAAGCCTTTCCAGCAACTGTTAATTTAAACTTAGAAGGCAAAAACATCATCAAAATCATTGCCAAAGATTTCGCCGGTAATATCAGCCATGAAAAAACCATAGAAGTCATAAGAGACACCATTCCAGCAACACTGTCTTTAAGCAAACCAAAAGAAAATGATTATGTGAACGGTGTACAATTTAATATTTCTGGCAGCTCAAATGAGCAGGTTACAAGTGCAAAAGTAAATGGGGCAGCGTTAACCATTAACGCCGACAAGATTTCTATTTCTGGAGTTTTCACCAGTCTTAAAGAAGGAAAACTCACTTTAGATTTTGAAAGTACAGATCTGGCCGGAAATATTGGACATCAGTTCGTGAGCGTGAATGTTATTTTAAAAGCCTTAAATCCAGAACTTTTAAGCCTCTTCTTTGACTCTCAAAAAAATAAACTTCTTGTTAAAGGTGCGGCAGGTGCTACAAGGCCCGGTATAAGAGTTCATGCTTCTGGAAGCTTATTTAATTCAAATACGTCAGTAGGTGGTGCAGATGGAAGTTTTATCATTGAGCTTGATCCTTGCACAGTGGTGGAAGTTTCAGCTTACGATCCACTGATTGATAAAAAAGAAGTTGCACAACTTCGTTTCGGAGCAACTGATGGAACAGTGCTTGCCGGAACAATTCGCGATATTAACGATATGCCACTACCGAATGCTAAAGTCTCGCTACTTGGAAGCAATATCTCTGTGTTAACAAATGAAAATGGCATTTTTAGGTTTACCCAAGATATGTTTGGTAATAAAAGTATTTATGGAGACCAGAAGTTATTAATTGATGGTCGCAGTATTTCTCAAGGGACTGGCACTTATGTGAGAAAATTTTC
>JANPPN010000003.1:0-8962 GCA_031428535.1 Bdellovibrio sp.
AGCCGTTCGAGAGCCGCCTGATAGGTTTGTTCTGAAAAGAAGTGGTCGTCGCTTCTTGTAAGCAGGCCTGATACTTCGAAGTAAATGCAATCCCACGCATTTACCAGGATTTCAGTAATTTCTGAATTTTGCAAAAGACTATCGATGGGACCATAGCCTAACAGCTCGTGCACGAGGCGAATATCGCCTTTATATTCGGATTGCCAGTCGAATTTAAAATTTTCAGACTGTTTCCGGAAAATTCTATTTATTTTTTCAGAGAGTTCAGGTTTCATTTTGCGTTCAGTCCATCAATTCGGGGGTTACAAAAATCACAAGTTCAGATTTGTTTTCCTGAAAGTTCTTACTTTCAAATAGCGCGCCCAGTATCGGAATATTCTTCAGAAACGGCACACCTTCGGAACTTTCACTGACTTCGCTTTTAATCAGACCGGATATCGCGATTGTACGGCTGGCAATCAGGTCAAAAAAACTGGAAACGCGATTGGTATGCAACGCCGGTACATCATCAACGGTAATGCTGCGGTCAAGGGTTGAAACCTCGGTTTCGATGTGCAAACTCATTTGCCCTGAGGCATCGATGATGGGTTTCAGTTTGAGGCCGATGCCGTAGCGTTTCCACTGAATTTCTTTCGAACGCAGGCCCAGCACCTTAATCGGAAACTCCCCGCCGGCAAAAAAGTCGGCATCTTTACCGCTACGACAGATGAGATTCGGAGATGCCAAGATTCTGGCTTCGCCCGCTTTTTCGGCTGCCGTGATTGCGATTTCAAAAGAGTTCTCCGGTAAGCGAGTTGTATTGATAAGTTGCGCTTGGTAGCTGTCGGGCCAGTGCACGCCGAGTTTGCGTTCGAAGTTTTTGGTAATTTCGGCAACTTTTACGGCCACTTTGATGTTGTCGCCGATGATCGTTGCCGTTTCGCGGTGGGCGAGTTGAAGTCCGAGGTCGTTCAGTTCATTTTCAAGCTGGCCTTTTGCGAACACTTTCCATTCGTCATTGAAGTTAACTTTAAGCGGAGTTAAGCCCTTTTGCCGGAATTGCTGTTCGAGTAATTTACGGAGTTCGGGCTCGAGCTGCGGGTCAACTTCGAGCGCCAATAGTAATTTTGAATCATGTTTTTTTATTAAGTTAATGATTCGCAGATAATCCTGACTACGATAGAGCGAGCCCTTCAAACAAATGCGGGCCCCGCAAAAGCTCGGCTGAACTCCAACAAATTGTCTTGCTAGAGTTTTCCAGTCTGAGAGTGTTTTTTTTGAGCCGATCGGTGAAATAATCACTTTTGTAAGGAAATTGTCGGTGCGAAAATGTGTAACGCCGGGCCTGAGCGTTTTAAGAAAGTATTTATTCTGCTTAAGCTGAATTCTGATCAGTTGCGGATCTTCAACCCAGAGCTTGCTGAACTGGCCCGTAAGCCTGTGGTCTTCACCCAGTTCAAGGTAAAGCGTATCCAAGTTTGCACTGAATGAAATCTGCAGGAAAAGCAGCAGCCATATCAACATGACTCTGTTCTGTTTCAATATTCGCTCTCAACTGGAAAGGCCCCGCACCAGCCAGCCGTATCCGACTACCGGAATCTGAAAAATACTTTGACGCCGGTTTTATTATTCAAAACCCGCAACTGGCCGTTCTGGCATTTCATCAGGGTGTTGCAGATACTGAGCCCCAGCCCCATGCCGACAGAATGATTCATGATGTTTTCATCCAAACTGAAGGGCTTCATAATTTTTTCAATAAGCGCGTCTGAAATCAGCGGGCCTTTATTTTCAATCGAAATAATAGCGCGGTACTTGAGATCTTTGTAGATTTTAACTTCGATCACGCTACCGGGCAGGCCGAATTTGGTGGCATTATGCAAGGCACGACTTATTGCAATCTGCGTGAGGTGCTGATCAAGTTCGATGGTATCCAGGCTGGTAACAAAATGCACATCCTGATTTTTAGCTTTAATCGACTGCGTGATTTCCGGCGGAATATTTTTGAGCAGCCAATCCGTATTGGTGATGTTTTTCTTTACCGGAATCAGGCCCACTTCGCCTTTTACAATAAGCAGCACATCATCAATGATATTTTTTAGTTTTTCTGACGATCTGGCAATGCGGTCTGCAAAAAGTTTCTGTTCTTCGGAAAGCGGGGTTTCTTTTAAAAGACCGGCAAAACTCATGATGGTGGTGAGCGGGGTTTTGAGTTCGTGATTGATCAGAATCATAAACTGATTTTTAACCTTATCAAGAAGCTTCAGTTCTTCAATGGCTTTTGCTAGCTGAAGATTCGTTTCTTTGAGATGAATTTTCAATAAATATTGTTCGCAGGCCTGATCGACCGTATTCATCAGGTCGATAGGGTCCCACGGTTTTGTGAGGTAGCGGAAGATCTGGCCTTTGTTCACCGCGCTGATGACCGATTCAATGTCGGTGTAGCCAGTCAGTAAAATTCGGGATGTATCAGAGTGAGTCAGTATGGATTTTTCAAGAAACTCAACTCCGGTAATCACCGGCATTCGCTGGTCAGAAATAATAACGGCGATGTCCGGCCTATTGTCGAGGATCACAAACGCTTTCTCGGCCGAAGTTGCGCTCAGGACGTTATATTTCTTGCGAAAGGCTCGTTCGAGCGCGTTGAGGTTGTCGGCTTCATCGTCCAGGCATAGAAGTGTGGGTTTCACTGTTTCCATATGAGATTTTTATTAAACTTGCTTTTTATTCGCTGGTCTAGATTTATCGTGGTGGCCTGACCTAAGCCCACATTTGATTACAGATTTCACGCCACTATGTCGAAGAGTGATACGATGAACCAGTAGTAGGAGATCCTATGTCTATGAAGAACTATATATTTGCGGTTACGTTTATTTTCGGCTTTTTATTAAGTCCGACTTTAAATGCACAAAATCTTTGGGGCTCGGGTGCCTATCAGGGCCAGATGGTCTGTCCTTATGAAACGAAAACTTCAAAAGCTGCCATCAATGTCAGCGACGAAGAAAAGGAAGAACGCAAAGTAATCGCCAGGCTTAAATCCGAATCCAAATTAAAACTCAGTGAAATGAAACGGGCCGAAGCCCAGGTTGAAAGCCTCCGCAAAAAACTTGAGCGTCATTTAGATGAATCTGTTCTGACTTGGCTGCTTGATACGCACATCGAAGGTGCGAAAAAATGTGATGAATATACAACGGCACATTCTCGCTGTAATCCGCCACCGGTGATTGCACCCCCGACAGTAGCGGCGTCTGTTACGGCAACTCCGGCAGATCAGGCACCGGCAACAGCAACGGTGACAGATGCAGCTGCTGGACAGGCTGTGGCGCAGAAGTCAGCAGCGCAAATGTCAGCTACCGATAAAGTATTTTGCGATGGATTGGCGCCAAACGATCCTCCAGCAATTCTAGCTTCTAAGTGGAACACGAAAGATGCGGCTGGTCGCGGCGGATATTGTATCGGCAACAGCCGTTCAAATGCAGGTTCGGTTCACAGCTCACTTTGCAGCGATGACAAATTAAGACCGCAGGATTCTAATCGCCGAAGTTACAATACATCTGAATGTTCTAAAGCCCTTAATGATTACCGCAAGCAAAGAATTGCAGCGGCAAACGCAGCCGACAAAGAAGAACGTCTTCGGGAAGAAATCGAAGATCGTACTTACGCCATTTCAGATATTCGCGAACGCGCAAAAATTGATCGGGAATATAGCCAGCGCGGCACCGAAAGTGATTGCGAAGACTGTAACAAGGCTTCACGTGGATATGAATATAAAAAGCCACCGCGTGACTGGATTTCGACCGCAGCAAATGTAATCGGCGGCGGCTTCATGATGTATCAGGGTAAAAAAGCCGAAGAAGCTTCAAACGAATGGCACGCACAAGCCGGCATTCCATCGAATCAATCCTATGGTTATCCATTTTATCAGGCCGGATTGTCGGGTGTTATTAACGGACTAGTCGGGCCGGGTGCTTATGGTTGTTCTTCAACCAGTGGCGGCGGCGGATTTCCGTTCGGTTCCGGCGGCGGCTGGAATATGGGCGGAGCGGCTAACGGAGCCTATGGTCCGTTTGCAGGACAGGGCGGAGCTTTCGGGTATAAACAAGATCAGTTCGGTGCGCCATGGGGCGGCGGCGCGTACAATCCGGGTTTTGGGCCGGGTGGTCAGATGAATGGTCCGTTCGGCGGCTTTAATGTCGGTGCCCAGTTCGGCTATCCGAATAATGGCGGCAATCCCCAAATGCCGGGGCAATTCGGCGGACAGTTCGGTAACCCACAATTTCCTGGTGGCCAAATGCCGGGCCAATTTGGTGGTCAGTTCGGTAACCAGAATCCGCTGATGGGCGGCCAATTCGGAATGGGCGGCCAGATGAGTGCGCAATATCAATTGCAAATGCTGCAGTATCAGCAGCAAATGCAACAACAACAGATGCAGCAGGCGCAGCAGTATTATCAGGCGCAAATGCAACAGCAGCAGCAAGCTTACATGCGACAGCAGCAGTCGCTGCAGATTCAAATGCAGATGGCTCAGTTGAACGCACAACTTCAGGCACTTCAACAGCAATCCTATTATGGTAGCGGCGGAAGTCTCGGTGGTGGTGGCGGCTTCGGTGGCGGCGGTGGTTTCAGCGGTGGCTTCGGCTTCGGCGGTAGTTTCGGAATCGGTGGCACCGTCGGTATTGGTGGCGGAGCCATGTATCCGGGCGGCACTCCGGGATTTTATCCAGGCGTTGGTACCGGACAAATTCCGGGCGGCGGCCCGATCACACAACCCGGCGGAGCACCGCCTCGCGGTCGATGATTTTGTTAATACGTGGCTGATAAAAAATATATAATTACAAATTGCTACGACAGCCATACTCACTTTTGGGCCACCGGCCAAGTGGCTGAAGGTTTAAAGCTCAATGAATTAGACTCTGCTGAAGCCATTCGAAAAATCGAAATTAAAAAAAGTTACTACCGTTCAAATTGGCTCGTCGGCTTTGGCTGGAATCAGAACAATTGGCCCGAACCGAGACTTCCTGATAAAGCCCTCTTGGATACAGCATTTCCGGATACGCCCGTTTTTTTTTCGCGGGTAGACGGGCATGCGTCTTGGATTAATTCCGCAGCGATAGCCGATTTGAAAAAAAATGGTTACGACTTCAGCCAAGATCCACCCGGCGGAATAATTGAGCGCAATGCAGACGGTGACCCCACCGGAATTTTAATTGATCAGGCGCACATCAACGCGCTGATTAAGCTGCCTGAATTCAGCGAGCAGCAAAATCAGTCGTTTTTTGCAGGCGCGCAGAGGATTTTTAATAAAAACGGATTTACCCATGTTCGCGATTTATCGATGACCCACAGTTCGTGGAAAATTCTCCGAAAGATGGAAGAAAATAAAACTCTGACAGTTTGTCTGGATTCCTTTATAACGGTCGAAAACCTGAATGATCTTGATCGGGTGCTGAGTGAAATCGAAACAATAAAAAAAATACCTTCGAAGCAAATTCGTTTGCACGGTGTAAAGATATTTGCGGATGGGTCACTGGGATCAAAAACTGCATTTCTGACCAGGAACTATATCAATACGCTTTCGAACGGACTTTTATTCTGGTCATTTGAAGACATTAAAGAATTGATCCGCAGAGCCTGGCTTGCCGGACAACAAGTGGCCATACATACAATCGGTGATCGCGCCGTTCATACCGTAGTTACGGCCGCCCGTGAAATCTCGGCGCAGGGTATTGCGGGCAGGCTTCATCTTGAACATGTCGAAGTGCTGCGACCAGAAACCGTTTTACTTATGAAACCTTTGCATATCGTTTGCCACCTGCAGCCCTGCCACTGGTTAAGTGATCACACCTGGCTCATAAAAGAACTTCCTACAGAACTGATAAAAAATCTCTTTCCGTGGGAAATTCTCCGCAAAAATAAAATTCCCTTTTACTTCGGGAGCGATTCTCCGATTGAACCACCGTCGCTCTTCAACAACAAAGCGGCGCTTGAACAAAGTATCAGGTGGGGAGTGCCCGAGCTCAATGCCGACTGGAAAACCTATCATTCTCATCCGGATACCAACTGGCTGTCCTGCCATACCGAAATTGAAGATGATCAGATCAAGCAGGTTTATTTTAATAACGAGCCTCTTTTTTAGTAAAATGCGGGTTCGGCGATTCTTCGGGCTTTGCAATCATGCAGTACTTCGCGGTTTTAATACTGTAAGTGAGCACACTTTCACCGCAGGGCCCGTTCAGCAGCGGTTTGCGGATAATCCTGCGGAAATCAAAACTGTTACTTCGGTAAGGCACAGATGCAAAATGCAGTACATATAATGGAATTTTTAAGAAAGTAGTTCGGAATTTATCGATCTCGTTTGCCGGAAGCAACTCACGGAAAAAATAGATATATTCTTTGTTGCCGGGTTGAAATCCGGTTCTTGCTGAATTCTCGAGTGCCGCAAGTATTTTTTGCAGCTCATGTTCAATTGAATTAAAAATAAATGTGGGTTTGTATTCATTTGTCTGTTGCACAAGCTTGATCAGCATGGCCAATTGCACGCGATCGAGTTCTTCCGAATTCAGGATATTGATCGACTTGGTGCGGAATTCGTCTCTGAATTTTTCGGACGAAAGATCCACGGAGTCCATTAGCCTGTCAAATTTCGGTGTTCGGCGATTTTTTAGAAAACTGATAAAGTAATCGGACGTACAGAGAAATTCAGCTGAACCGCAGCGCGCACTGTAGCCCAAAAAGCTGGAATTGGCCTCGGGTAGTAATAAAACGCCTGCATGACAGAGCTCAGTAAAGCAGAACAAAATCAAAACTGTGAATTTCATCGGGAACCTCCTTGATAGTATTCAATTTCAACCGCTGCTGCAGCAGCCGGTATTTTTTTTATGACACCGGGCTTCGCTGTTTGAGCGGGTTTGGAAACTTCATTTCTCGTATTTTCTTTGGTAAATCGGTTTTGAACCACAGCCAGCAATGGCCCTTTAATTTTCATTAATTCCTGAGATGATGCTTCTGGAACCATAACGGCATATTTGTTCTGATTCAGCGGAGCCCGCAGAATTTTTACTCGGCTTGCCACCAACACCGAATTGTTTTCGGGACCGCTGTAAAGATCAACAACCCCGAACTGATCGATCAGGCCTGCGACGGCCTCCACATTTGCCAAATCGATCGGAATCAGAACAAAGCCCTTGGGAATCAGCGTATCGGCATAGAAAGTCTTATTTTTTTCAGGCGGAGACTCCTCATTTGCGGATTTGTTTTTTACACTTAGAACCCCCCACGCCACTAGCAGGACCACAAATGAAATGATCAGAATTTTATTTTGCGATGTCAGCTTCAGGTTTTGTAACACGCAAGGGCTCCTTTATGCTTCGGTAAAACCGGTAATGCTGCCGGCTTTTCTGGTATTCGATCAACTGATTAAAAATAACAAGAATTGCAGAAACGACGACTGCCAGAAATACCGATTCGATTAGAATCTGCCCTCGTTGGTTGAATAGATGCTTTCGTATTGCCATTTGTACTCGGCTTTTCTGAGCCTGATTCCGCAGGTCAGTTGGTGGCCTGCCGGATCGCCCGGTATCATTGAGTATTTCAATTGATAAGCCAAGGTCTTCGGTTCGTCCTGTTCTGTTTCAGATTCATAATCCGGATAATCCGTCAGTGTTACATAATACTTAATTGGAGAAATTATTTTCTGCAGCCGGGTAAGGAGTTCAGTCGCGGCGAGATTGCCATTGGTGCGTGAGTGTTCGAGCTGTTTTTGCAGCGCCAGACTTTCAGTGATGCATTTAAAGCGAAATTCGTTCCGGAATTCAACGAGCATAACAATCCGGAAGACGAATGCAAGCAGTGCAGCCAGCACCGGCGCAAGCATGAGCAGCATGACGACCACGAAACCACTAGAAGCTTTGGGAAAGGATAGCGTGTTCTTCATTTGTATCGGCTTGTTGAGTTGAGCGGATTATTTTCAGCCCGAGGATCAGAATATACCAAAGGCTCAGAAAGCAAAGCAGGCCCGCAATGAGGGCTTCAATCATAGCCTGCCCGCGGCGGTTCATCAGCGCACACCTTTTAGGAAGTCAGAAAGATCTTTTTTATTCAGTTGTCCTTGTTCGGCATTTTTGATTTCTAATTGATTGGAAGTTTTTGCGCCAAGCGCTCGGTTTATATTTTCGTACTGCGCACCGATATTGTATCCGACCACTCGGACAATTCCGATTGTACCTGCAGCGATGAGCGCCACAAGAATCATGTATTCGACCATTCCCTGACCATTAGTTCTGAAGATAAATTTTTTTTGCATGATGAACCCCGATGGTCAGGCTAAAATGCAAAAAGGATGTCGCCTGGACATCCTTTTTAAAAGCTTATGAAGTCTGAATTTCGGAACTATTTCTTTTTTCCGGTTTTCTTCTTAGCTGCAGGTGCTGGTTTTTTTACTACGGGTTTTGGCTGGGCCTTTTTGGCTTTTGCTGCAACGGCAGGTTTGGCCGGAACTGCTTTTTTTACCGGAACGGGTTCAGACTTTTTTACAGCCGCAATTTTTTTGGTAACTTCAGGTTTTGGAGCGGCTTCAGCTCTTTTTGCAGCCTGGGCTGTGGCCGTGGCCTCAACTTTGTCGCTTTTCTTCTTTGATTTGCGTGCATTGATAATGCGTTCAAGGATTGTAAAAGTTTCTTTTTGAAGATCATTTTCAAAAATGAAACGGTAAAAACCTTCGATTTCCGGGCTTTGGCGGAATTTTTTTACCGACGTCGGAATGCTTTCAGATTGAACAAAATCAATTGAGTTGCCATCTTTCGAAAGTTTAACTTTATCTGCCATTGTGCCTCCTGAAGACTATGCCCTTGCTTATTACAGTTTTTACGAAGTTTAGCAATTAAATTGATTTTCGGCGCCTTTCAGATCATTTTAGGGAAAGGTGGTGTTATGCTTCAATTAAAGGGTAAACCAGTCGCTGAAAGCATCTATAATCAGGTCAGAACCC
>JANPPN010000004.1:0-30773 GCA_031428535.1 Bdellovibrio sp.
GGCGGGCACTTTAAAAAGTACTCAGTCAGTAAAAGCCGTAATTAAAGAAATTATGGCTTCTGGATATTATAGAAGTCGTACGTTCAGACCTTAGATAGTTATACAGAAGGGAGGGTGAAATTATGTGTGGCAATAAAATAAACCGAAGGACTTTTATTAGCGGAAGCATTGCAACCGGTTTTTCTGGCGCCTTACTTGCTCCCGTTGAATTGTTAGCCAGTGAAATTGTAAGGGGATTAATTTCTCAGGCACAGAAGGAAACTGCCGGAGCGTTGGGTTCACGGAATTATGTTAATCTGTTATTGGCTACGGCGCCTAGTCGTTATACTTTTGATCACTGGCTTCGCACAAATCCGATGGATCCTGTCATGAGTTTTAACCCGATGGTCGGTACTGCTCTTGAAAGTTCTGGCGGAAATGCGACGGCCGCTAAATATCAGACGTTTCTTTACAAAAATTTACTTGTTCCACATATGTTCAGTCACAGCGTCTTCAATGGAAAAGGGGTACTGCGACCCTTGACAGATTTGCTGGATAATATGCTGGTCATACGGGGTTACGGAACCGACATGGACGGCCATCCGACAAATGCAACCTCGCAAATGGCTCCGCTCGGTGGTGCATCTTCGATTTCGGGTTTAGCTGCTGACCATTCTCTTAAAACGTTTCAGGCCATTCAGTGGCCGAACAGGTCAACCTACGGAAATTACACGTCAGTTACCGGTAAGGGTATGAATAAGCTGGGGACCGATAAGCCACTTCATGATTTACTTGCGGCGTTTGTTCCGAATGTCGCTGCCCAAGAGAATGTCACAAAAATTTTAGAAAGAAACACGACGGCTTTTGATACCGCCCGTACAGCACTGCAAACCTACGTCAATTCTGGTTCGGCGGGTCATCAGGTGCTGAATCAAAATATGGCTAGCGCATTAACACTGCTGAAAAAAGGCATTAACGATTTAGATAGTTATTGGGCTGAAGCCTTGCCGCGCTACCAGAACTTAATTACGAAATCCATGCAGGCCATCGGACTTCCCGGTTTAAGCGATATGAATTTAGTATCTGACGGAAGTGCAAACTGGAACTTTCATGTTTCCGCCGGCAATCGTGCATTAAACCCTACCGGCGATCTGCGAAGCGCATTGGCTGCCCGTACTCTTCCTAATTTTATAGCGGAAGGCTTTGCATTGACAGAATATGTTTTGAAACAAGGCCTGACGACAAGTATTGAACTTTACACCGATCACCAGGGTTCGATGATATTAAATGAGATTGCCGCAAATGGTGTTGCGCATACTCTGATAAATGATATGCATGAAACAGGTTCAATAGCAGGCGTAATCCTGACATCTTCTTATTATCGCGGTATTGCGGCCGCAATTCTGGAATTATCCGATCAGTTAAAAGCCACTGTTGTTAACGGAAAAGATCTTTGGTCTGAAACTGTTTTTCAGATTACTTCTGATTTTGGCCGCTCTGGACGCATGACCGGTGCCGGAAGTGATCATGGATTCAATCAAATGATAACGAGTGTTTATTCCGGTATAATCAAAACTCCGATGGTTGTCGGAAATATTTATCGCAGCACCAAAACTTTTGTCTATGGTAATGCCGGATATGCCGGAACTCAGGGACTGCGCGCGCCGATTGACAATTACAACCGAGGCGCGCTTCCAACACCGGTTATGGCGGCTTCAACTGTTGCAAATTTACTCCGCATTAAAGGTAATCCGTTCGAGAACGTGGCGCCACCTCTTGTGAAAGAGATAGGCGGCCAGGCTGTTCCGGTTGTTTCGGGGAAAATTGTGGAAGATCCGGCATGAAAATACCTTCTAATAAAAAAATTATTATAACCGTGATCGGCATTTGTGCCTCATCTATTTTTTTTCAGAATTGTTCTGAGAAAGCATTGTATTTAATGTCGGACAAGACATCAGTTCTTGAAATTTCTTCGCAGAGTGAAGAGGGCCTGCTGTCTTCGAAGAAGAGTTTGTTGGTGCAGAACAAAACTTATTTAGCGGCATTGTTTCGCGACATTTTTGCGCGAAATGCAAACGACGTCGATCTCGAAACTTTAATTAACAGGTGGATAAATTTCCGGCCGGTCCAATTCGGTGGCGCATGCAATATTTATGATTCTTATTCTCAGGCGGATTGTGGCGGCGATGTTACAAATACAAATTTGAATTTACACATTGACGCAGGAACATTACGCGAAGTTTATCGCTTGAAACTCTGCACTCAGGTTCTGAATAACGATGTATTTATCAACTCAGCACTGGATAAAATCGGAAAAACCGGAACCGCGCCCGATGACCAGTCCCCGGGGTTGGTCTATTCATTCTTTTATCGGGATCAAGACGCTCCGGCTGACGTGATTAAAGCACTTATTGAGCTTGATAAGGCCCTTGTTCTTAAACCCGAGCCTCCTATTGAACGTTGGCGCGCAATGTTTTTAATCGTTTGCGAAACAACCGGCTGGCAGATGCAATGATGAAAATTATTTTAGTTTTTCTCAGCACTATTTTCGTCATTGGTTCATTTCAAAACTGTGGCAAATTTGCTATGTTTAATTCGGCTGCGGTAGAATATCAGAATAAGTTAGAGGCTGACGCCACCGCTGCAAGATATTTTGACGCCGAATATATTCCGTATCTGACCAATGGTGACGATCTATCCCATTGGACCCAAAAAACCACCGTCAAGAAAACGACGTCTCTTATGTTGGGCGACGAGTTCACAATAAATGTGGCGATAGATTCTGATTCGCAGGGTCTGGTTCTAGCGTTGAACTCTGGCGCGGACCTGGAAGAAGCCCGAATTTCCATTGAAGGGAATACGATCCGGTTTTCTCATATTACTGATAATGCGAATTTTTCATTTTTAGAATTACCCCTTCCGGAAAAAATGGGCAGTCAGATAACAATTTCAGCGGCATTCGGAGCATCGCCTAGCCAAATATCTGTTCAGCTTAATGGCAGAAGAATATCCGGATTAATTCAGACGGTTGGAAGCCCGTTTTCGTTCAGCTTTCTTCAGAAGTTCTGGGAAACTGCGCTTACAAAAGGGAAGTTGAATGAACTAATGCTTTATAGTTATAAACTGAGCCATTCAGAAATGAATGTTGTTTCGAGATTGATGGCTGCAAGCTCTGAAGTTTACCATGTCATTTTTAATACTTATCTTGATGTGGATGAAGTCGGAGAATTTGCCAGTGAAAAATTCAAGGTGGCCAGAGCTATCATGAATGCACAATGTGTTACTTGCCACTCTGATTATGCACGCATGTCTGAGCGCAATTTTATTCAAAAGGGGTTTGTTAGCGCAGGAAACCCGGCGAGTTCCAAACTGTATTACCGGCTGATGGGCTCAATCGCTGAAGCAGAAATTAAAGACATGCCGCTTAACGGAGCCATTTCTGAAGCGGATGTGCAGGCGATTGCGGATTGGATTCAAGGAATGAAGTAGCTTACCAGAGGTAACCTGTCTGGATCGCAATAAATGAAGCCGGAACATCCTTGTTACCTAAAAACATATTATAAGAAAACGAAACGGGAACACTCGGGGTAACGAGCCATCCTGCTCCTAGAGACACGATGGAATTGGCGGCGATTTGATCGGAAGTGAGGAAAGAACTGCTTTTTGATGCCGGCAAAAGATATTCGAAGCCGCCTCCGACGGAAACCGTATCACCCATGAAGTAATCCAGTTTTCCCCCAAGTGAAAGATAAGTAACGCTGAGATCGCAGTTGCCTGCTGTGCAAAGAGAGTTTTGCGCTTGCACACCATAGGACCTGAATCCCACGGGGTAACGCGCTTTCAGACTTTCAGTGAGATTATGTTGATAAGCAAATGCAAATGCAAAACTGGTTCCTGACATTGTGATATTTGTGGTACCCACATTTACGGCTAGGGTATTAACCATAATCTCTGCGAAAACTCCGAGTGAAGCTGCAGATTTTTTTGCGGACTTCTTGCCCGATCCGCTTACGCCAGCCGATTTTGTCTCTGCCGGGGCTGCGGCGGCAGCCGACCCTGATTGTTCGTAAGGAATCAGCTTATAGCCCTTTTTAGCCACGCCCTTAAGTAGTTCAGCCTGAGCCTTATTTTCTGTAGCAGAAGTAATACTGATGATGCCGACTTTTTTATTCGAGTCATTCATAACGAAATACTTTTCAGTTGAAACCAACATATCGTCGTCAGCTGCCTGAATTGTAACTTTCGAACCTTGTACGTCAAGCACCTGAGCCGCATCGGCGTCGGCACCTACAAAAGCAAAAATAAAAAATGTTAGAAATAAAATTAAGAAAGACTGCATCTTTTTTCGAATTTTCGCAAAACAAGATACATCATTCCGGGTAATAAAAAGAGGAACAGAAATCCCGAACCGCCGGGACCATTATGATCCTGATCTTTCACAAGTCCGCAACCGCCACCGAATTTAGGCTGGCTTGTAACGTTGGATGTGCTCTGCGAGGTTGACGTCCCGCCGCTGCTGCTTCCGCTTCCGCCTGTAGGTGGAGGAGGGGTAACGACTGCTGCGGTAATTGCGATGTCGAAACAGTGCACATAGAATTCACCTGGCTGATCGTCCATCTTCTGAAGAACCCGCAGCATACAGTTGGTACATGGAGTTGCAGGAATCACAACATTGATTGATCGGTTTCCACCGCTCATCGTATCCGCTACATTTGCAAGCTGATTGGCCGTAGCCCAGAATCCATTCACTGAATCCGGAGAAAATTGCACAATGAAACTACCCGGATGATTGATTGTTTCTGTTAGAGCAAAATTGAGAACTTGTCCGGCCGTGTACTGCAACCGGGCCGCCATCGGAGTGTTGAAGTTTGCACAAACTCCAGGGCTATCAGGTACGGTAGGGCTTGCAGGATTGGATTGTATAAATTTAGCCGCGTCGCTGGCACCCATTCGGCCCACAGGATTGTTCAGTCTAATGTGAGCTTCAGCCGAGACTGACAATATTAATAATAGAAGAAGTGAAAAATTTTGGATAAGTTTCATTTGACGTCCTTCGAAAGGAGACTCGCTCGACACGAATTTAAATTTTCGGTTAATGCGTCTTTTAAGTTATTTCCTAATGCAAAAAATGGTGAACTTTGAGAATCACCGACTTGAAGCCAGCATGTGACTTCTTCGCGCTGGTATCTGCCGTTCGGGAGGCTTGCAGAAGAATCGCAATCGCTGCAGGAAGCAAGGGCGTCTGTCGTGTCGTAACTGCGCACATCAAGGCTAAAGCAAACTTCGCGTCCCTCAAGCAAAACACATTTTTTTTGATTTTGAAAAGAGTCGGCAACATCCGGCGAGTAGACCTTCAGGTAACACTTAATGCGACCACTGAAGCAAAAGTTTTCGTCAACAACTGCTTCAGGCGCCAATGAAATTTTTTGTATTCCTGAAGAGTAGGCCAAGGAGCCGCCGGCAGCAGAAGAGCTGACGCGTGCACAGTTCTGAAAGGAAAATAAACCCAAAAAGCCCGAGACCAAAAACGGTGTCAAGACCCATTTTGACTTGAGTTGATTCATGAATGCCCCCACCCTTTAATTTTAATATCAGGCAGGTTGAATATACAAGTTTATAAACCAACGTCTCAAAATAGGAAATTAGGGCTGATTAATTGAGTCTCTTCTTTATTTCGCGAATCTGTTTGAGATGCAACCGGTGGTGAATCGCAAGTGCCCAGAACCATTGTTTTGCATTTATCATTCCGAACCAAGGATGTCTGAAGCGGAGATTTGAGTTTCTGTTTTTCAGGCCTGAGACCAGATTTTTAAAATCAGTTTGCGAAAATTTTTTAAACTCAGCCACGCTTTGCGAAGCGGAAACTGCGCCGATCGGTTTTACTGTCGCGGTATCTGCAGTTCCCTGCGGAAGGCGGTCAGAAGTCAGTTCACTTATTGCGTACGAAATTCCATTTCCGACGATGACTAAATGTTCCAGAACCATTGCAATTGACCAATATCTTGAGCTGTCTTCAAGACCTGCTTGTGGAGGCACCAGCACTTTAGTGGAGTGCTCTATTTCATTAAGACCTCCAAGTTCCTTCAGGATTTTCAAAGTCAGCTTAACAAATCTTTTCTCTGAAACCGCCCAGTCGGTTCTTCCAGCTATGAAAGGAGCTATGAAGTACTTTAAAACCAAGCCTTGGGGCCAGGGAACCCCAGCGCCGGGAGGGGCAAGTTTGGGTTCGGCATTAGCTATTGAGTTTTTTCTGTTCATATATTACGATCGTAATATATATTTCAGTCCAAAACAACAAGAAGGAAAACGAATCATGGAAGAAATTAAAAAATTCAGTACTTTGATAGATATTCCAATAACTTACATTAATTACAATACGGGACAAGATAAGCCACTTCTAATTTTTTTTCATGGTTTTGCCGACAGTGCCAGTGCATTTTTAAGACGAGCTTACCCACAACCCAGCGACAAATACGAAATCCTCGCGATAAACGGGCCGTTTCCGGTGCCGCAGAAAAAAGACGGTCTCTGGAAACACGCTTTTGGGTGGTACTTTTCTGATTTTTTGACAAACACGACATTTATTCATCCGAAAGTTGCAGTTAAAGCTGTCAACGACCTTCTGACTATGCTGAATCTGAATGAGCGCAAAAAAATGCTGATCGGATTTTCGCAGGGCGGGTTTTTTATTCCACACTTGTTGCCAACTCTGAAAAATGTTGAGCATGTTGTTTCAGTCGGGGCGGCTTATCGCGCTGAAGACTATCCGGAAACGCTCAATGTTTCGATTGACGCACTTCACGGCACGAACGACGACATCATTACGCTTGCAAGTGCCGCTGCAAGCTTTCAATCATTGAAAGCAAAGAATCCCAAAGGCGAATTTAGAGAATTCAAAGAGATGGGGCACACAATGAACTCCGAAGCTCGCGCCTGGCTCAATAATAAAATTGACGAGGTTTTTAAGTGAGCCAAAAAACACTTCAAAAGCTCGAATCGAAAGTGCGAATTCTGAATGTGGCTTCACGGCTGTTTAAAAAACACGGTTATTCGGCAACTGGTATCGACCAAATAATGAATGAGGCAGGACTTACTGCCGGTGGATTTTATGCTCACTTTAAATCTAAAACCGATCTCCTAGAGCAGGCTATCGAACATTCACTTAAACATTCACGCGAAATTCTAACACGCGATACCGAACGCCTGACAGGTGAAGCAAAAGTAAAGACAATTATGGCCCGGTATGTCAGTGTTCTGCATCGTGATCTTCCCGAAAAGGGCTGCATGCTTCCGGCGCTTGCTTCAGAAATATACAGAGGCACGAAAAAATCCAACGATATAGTCGGCAAATATCTTAGCCGCTGGGCAGATTTGCTGTTGCAGAATATGGCCGGCCCAGAGTCTGCCTCCGAAAAAAAACAAAAAGCTCTTAATATGATTTCGCAGGCCGTAGGTGCCGTTTTGCTTTCGAGAATGGTAAAAGAAAGCAATCTCTCCGACGAAATAATTACTTCCGCGCGACAGTCGTTTTAAATACGGACTAGTCTTTTTTCTTTTTTAAAATGTACGCCGTACCTAAATCCTACCAGCCAGCGGGCGTAGTATCCTAAAACCAGAATTCTGGAAGTTAGTTTGGTATTTGCAACTGATTCTATAAAATAGTCGGAGGTTGCAAATGAATAATGCCCTGAAATATGTTTAGATTCTAGAAAGTACCGGAATAACCAGAAAACAAGCCGAGGCTCATGTTCAGGTGCTCATCTTGATAAAAAAATTGATACAGCCGCTGAACGTCTTGAGAGTATTTAGTCTTAAGAGCGACTAGAAAAGTAATTAGCTTAAAATGCTGGGGGGATTAGGTACGGCGTACATTTCTAGTCTTTTTTCTTTTTCGCCAACACGAAAAGTTCGCGTCCCATTCGACTCGGCAGAGAGTTGCGTAACCGCCCCCAGAATAAATAATGAAAACCTTGTTCGGTACGTTTCCGGATTTCCCATTCGGTCGAGCCGAAAGGCGGGCCGGAACGTTTTTCCATGGCGAAGAAAACAGCCAGCAGTTGCCCTTCTTCATGCAGCATACGGCGATAAAGTCTTACTAAATCGCTGCGTTTATCTGGTGGGATGGCGCAAAAACAGGTGTGTTCGACGACGACGTCGAAGCTGAAGTTCCAGTCTTGCGGTAATTGAAAGATGTCAGACTCGTAAAAATGTAAATTTGTAAGGTCTTTGTATTTTTGCTGTCCGCGGGCGATGGCCTCTTTCGAAAAATCAACGGCCGTTACCAAATGGCCGGCTTTGGCTAAAAGTGCGGCATCGTGGCCTTCGCCGCAACCCAAAACCAGAATTCTTGATTTTGGAAGTTTGATTCGGGGGAGCATGTCTTTGAAAGCTTCTGCCGGTTCATTTAGATTCCAGCCGGGGTTACCTTCAGTCTGATACACATTGACCCAATATTGCGGATTTTCAATTTGAGCGGCGTCGATATAGTAGGGCGGGGTTGAAACATACTCGCCATCGGCAACAAAACCTTCGTCGTCATACGAGTCGGCCAGATTGAAAAGTTGTGCTTGCGCTTTTTCAGTTAAAACAAAGGGTGAGTAGGATGTGGTTAAGCCGTTGAACCGGTCCCATACGTCAACTGACCATTTGGAATTATCGGCCTGAAAAAGCGTATTTTGCTTGGTTTGAAGAAATATTTTTTTTTCTTTAAATTCAATTGCAATGATATGAAGGGGATGGTCAAAGGATTCCACGATGTATTCTTCGTCGTGAAATTCAGTTAGAAGCCCGAATTTATCGGTGAGCTTCAGGTTACGGTGAATTTCTTCGATAAGGTTGGGGTCGGTAACCGGGGGTGAATCCGGGTCTAGATAGATATCACCATTTTCGTCTATAGTAATAAAACCAACTGACATTTTACTGCGTCTTTTTTTCTTCAGGAGGCGGAAGGCCTGATTGTTCGTTTAATGTGGAGTCTGCAGTGGTGCCGGGATTCACGATCATACCTTGCTGAAATTCGATGGTAGGGTTGTCGGTTTTAATGGACTTGATGATCCATTTGTCGTCGTTTTGGTTTTCGGAAAGCGAGCGGTAAAGAATGGCTTCGCCGGACATGACCTGGCTGACTTTTTCGTCATTTTGAATCACGTCGTCATATTTATAGGAAAAGTGTGCGCTGACCTGATTATCGTCAATTTTTTCGGTTGAAATAGTTGTGATTTCGAAATTGCTTGAATTGGGTTTGGCGGCTTTGACGCTTTCTTCGATCAGGATCATGAATTTACTTTGTATGCCTGCATGTGTGGCAAGGCTGATTTTGCTATGTGAATTGAACAATGACCACGTCCAAACAAAAGCCGCAATAAATACTATAAAACTCCCCAGTTTGATCATTGTTGCCTCCTGACATAGCGTATGAAATGTGACAAGGCTAGTTCATCATGTTAGCGTCTTGTGATGCAAGGATTTAAAAATTATGAACTTTTATAAGATAACCACTGAAAAGTTAAAAGAGCTAAAAACATGGGCTCAAGTAAAGAGTCCGAAACACCTACAGCCGGCCTTAAGCTATGCGTTAGACTGGCTGGCGCCGGAGTTGTTGGGCACCGGATTCAGAATGATCGAAATTTCGGATTTTTCAATTAAGGCCTTGGTTCCTGCCCGCGCGACCAATTTTGATTTTCAAAAAGAAATTCATCAGGGGCTTGTTTTAAACGCAGCTCTCGAACTTTGCAGAGCTTTTTTGCAAAAGCAGATGGCAGAAAGTTTTTTCCGCATAACTTTCAGCGAAGCTAGAGTCACGAAAAAATTGAAATGGTCTACAGATCTTGAACTTGTTCTAGAAACAGATCAAAACGTACTTGATGAATTTTTTATCAATTTTCACAAGAGCAAAAAAAATGAAATTGATTTTGTAATTAAAGTCAGAACTGAAAAAAATAAAAAAACAGATTTAATTCAGCTCAAGCTGTTTCTGGAAAAGACTGTATTGATTGGCTAGGAAGAGTTTATGATTATTGAAAGTCAGATTGATATTGGGTCTGTTGAATTTAAAAAAAATAAAGCTGCGCTGCTTGAACAGGTGAGCGACTGGCGCCGTCAGGTCGAAACCGTAAAACTTGGCGGCGGTGAAGCTGCGGTCAAGAAGCATAAGGCACGCGGCAAACTGACCGCACGTGAAAGAATTGAGCTTTTGATTGATCAGGGCTCGGCATTTTTGGAATTTTCTACTTTGGCGGCTTTTGAAATGTATGATGGCCAGGCGCCGGGCGCCGGAATAGTCACTGGCATAGGAGTAGTTGAGGGCACAGAGTGCATTGTTGTTGCAAATGATGCCACCGTAAAAGGTGGGACGTACTTTCCATTGACCGTGAAAAAACATTTGCGGGCGCAGGAAATCGCGATGGAAAACGGTTTACCCTGCATTTACCTTGTTGATAGCGGGGGAGCCTATTTGCCTATGCAGTCGGATGTTTTTCCGGATCGTGATCATTTTGGCAGAATTTTTTATAATCAAGCGCGGATGAGTGCACAGGGAATCTCGCAGATTTCAGTTGTTATGGGATCGTGCACGGCGGGCGGGGCTTATGTGCCTTCGATGAGTGATGAAAATATTATTGTTAAGGACACCGGAACAATATTTCTAGGTGGCCCACCGTTGGTGAAAGCCGCAACCGGCGAAGTTGTAGATGCGCAGGAGCTTGGCGGTGCCTTTACGCATTGTGAAATCTCGGGTGTGACGGATCACTTTGCAGAAAATGATGAACACGCAATCGGCCTAACGAGATCTGTTGTCAGGCATTTGAACAAAAAGCGTTATGTCCAGATGAAAACCCAGGCCATTGAAGAGCCATTTTATTCAGTTGATGATATATACGGAGTCTTGCCGTCGGATTCAAAAATTCCGTTTGATATACGTGAAGTAATCGCGCGGATCGTTGACGGTTCAAAATTTCATGAATTTAAATCACTGTATGGCAAAACACTGGTAACGGGCTTTGCCCATATCTGGGGTATGCCTGTGGGAATTATTGCCAACAACGGCGTGCTTTTCAGCGAGAGCGCGCAGAAAGCGGCGCACTTCATTGAGCTTTGCGAGCAACGAGAAATTCCAATTATTTTTCTGCAGAATATTACCGGTTTTATGGTAGGTAAGAAATACGAGCAGGAAGGCATCGCAAAGCACGGTGCAAAAATGGTCATGGCAGTTTCAAATGCGCGTGTTCCGAAATTTACAGTCGTCATCGGTGGATCTTACGGCGCCGGAAATTATGGAATGTGCGGAAGAGCGTATTCGCCGAGGCAGTTATGGATGTGGCCGAATGCCCGCATTAGCGTCATGGGCGGCGAACAGGCTGCAAACGTGTTGTTAACAGTGAAGATGGATCAATTGGCTCAGAAAGGCCAATCGATGTCGGCTGTTGAACAGTCTGAATTTAAAAAACCAACCCTCGAAAAGTATGATTTCGAAAGTTCTGCCTATTTTTCAACCTCAAGAATCTGGGATGACGGAATTATCGACCCGAAAGACACCCGAAGGGTGCTGGCACTGGGAATAGCCGCAAGTCTCAATAAAGATTGGGGCCCTAAGCAACAGGGCGTATTCAGGATGTAATGTGAAAAAAAATAATTTAAAGTTCATAAAAATTGAAGACTTCGAAAACGACCCGGCTATTCAGATCGTCACTTTGAACAGACCTGAATTAAAAAATGCTTTTCATCCGGGAATGATTTCAGAAATTACTGCATTTTTCACTGACGCGAACGCAGAAAATAAAATGAAACTTATTGTATTGAAGGGTGAGGGCTCTGCTTTCTGCGCCGGAGCGGATCTGAACTGGATGAAAGACATGACCAGCTATTCATTCGATGAGAATCTGCAGGATTCAGGAAAGCTATGGGATATGTTTGAAGCCGTTTATCAATGCCGTACACCTGTCGTTGCAATTGCCCACGGAGCGGTGTTCGGTGGTGCGATCGGATTGCTCGCCTGCTGTGATTATGTTTTCACTGAAGAAAAAACGAAATTTTGCTTTAGCGAAGTTAAGCTCGGGCTTGCGCCGGCAATTATTTCGGGATTCATTTCAAGAAAAATTCCTGAATCTTTTTATCGGCCCTATATGCTCAGTGCAGAAATATTTAGTGCCGAGGACTCCAAAAAAATGGGGTTGATTCAAAGAATTTACAGCGTGCACACAGAAACGTCAGAAGTCGTTAAAAAATTCTCAGCCAATGGAACCGGCGCAATGAAAGCGACAAAAAAGCTGCTGAGTGCGCTGAACGGAAAAACCGTAACTGAGAAAAAAGCACTGTGCACTCAGATTATTTCAGAACTTCGGATGAGCGACGACGCTCAGGAGAGAATGAAAAAATTCCTATGAAAAAAATGAAACGGATTGCCATTGCAAACCGCGGAGAAGTTGCAGTTAGAATTATCAGAGCTTGTGAAGAACTGGGTTTAGAAACAGTTCTGTTGCATTCCGATGCCGATATTCATTCGAGAGCCTATCGACTGGCTACGAAAACGATATGTATCGGGCCCGCGGCAACGGCTTTGAGTTATTTGAATATTGAAGCCAATATCGGCGCAGCTGTGGCTGCGGGTGCGGATGCAGTTCATCCGGGTTTTGGATTCTTGTCTGAAAACGCCGATTTTGCGGAGCAATGCGAAAAAAACGGATTAACTTTTATCGGGCCGTCTTCAGATGCAATACGAAAACTTGGCGACAAGGTTTCATTCAAAAATCTGGCGAAAAAAGCCGGATTGCCATTGATTCCCGGATATGAAGGTGAAGATCAGTCCTTACCGGAACTGCTGAAGCAAGTTGAAATTATCGGACTGCCGGTTATTGTAAAAGCAGCAGCCGGGGGCGGCGGGCGCGGAATGAAGTTGATTACAGAACTTAAGACCGCGCAGGCGCAGATTGAATCGGCCCAGCGTGAAGCGCTTTCGGCGTTCGGTTCGGCGCAGGTTTTTTTAGAAAAATATCTTGAACGGGCCAAGCACATTGAGTTTCAGATTTTCGGTGATTCGACCGGCCATGTTGTGCATTTGTTTGATCGCGAATGCTCAGTGCAACGCCGCCATCAAAAAATTATTGAAGAAGCAACCTCACCCTCGCTGACCGAAGACTTAAGAAGAAAGATGGGCGAGGTGGCCTGTACGATAGCAACGCTTGGCAAATATCAGAGTGCAGGCACTGTTGAATTCCTGTTACAGGATAATGAATTTTATCTTCTTGAAGTCAATACCAGACTACAGGTTGAACATCCGGTTACGGAAGAAGTTCTGAATGTTGATCTTGTAAAAATGCAGTTATTGACTGCGCAGGGCAATTTCGTTTTCAGCCCGCAGGAAATCAGAATACCAAAAGGGCATTCGATCGAGTGTCGGGTCTATGCGGAAAACCCTTATCAGTCGGGAATGCCTTCTACCGGCAAGCTGGGCCTTGTTTCGTGGCCAGAGGGCCCCCGCCGGCGGTTTGAGTACGGCTTTGAGGCCGGGGATATTATTACCCCTCATTATGATCCGATGATTGCGAAAGTAATTGTCTGGGATGAGAATCGTAATCGCGCTATTGAAAAAATGATTCGAACCTTGAAAGATTCGATAGTTTTCGGTGTCCATACAAATATTCCGTATTTAATTGAAATTCTGAATCATCAGGAATTCCGCTCGGGCAAAATGACGACAAAATTTATTGAAACATATTTTGCAGAAGGACTTAAGCCGAAAATTGCAGATGAGCAGATCAGAGCTTGGGCTCAGGCCATCAATAGGGCTATGAAAAATTCGAATAATGTTAGTCAAAAGGGCGAAGTCGTTTCTCCTTGGACCTCACACTGGAGAGGTGTCTAATGAATAAAACTTTCAAAGTGAAATTAGACGGCGCTGAAAAAGCAGTAACGGCGGAAGTCGTCGATAAAAAAATATGGTTTAAAATGGACGATCAGGTATTCAGTTGTGACCTGATTGATCTGGCGGATGCCGGTTTTAAGAAAACTAAGGCAGTAAGCAAATCGCCTGACCGGATACTGGCACCGATGCCCGGCAAGGTAACAAAAGTCTTTATTAGCGAAAACCAGACAGTTCAAAAAGGGGATGCTCTCTTGGTCATGGAAGCAATGAAAATGGAATACACGCTGAAAGCGGATATCTCTGCCACGGTAGAAAAAATATTTTCAAAAGCCAGTGATCAGGTAACATTAGGCTACTTATTGGTTCAATTAAAAGAACATAAGTGAAGGTGAATTAATTATGAAAAACGTAAAAATTGTAGAAGTCGGGTTGCGAGACGGGTTACAGAACGAAAGCAGCCAGTTGTCAGTCGAGCAACGATATGATCTTTATGAAAAATTAGTAAGCGCCGGTTTAAAGAACATTGAAATCGGGGCGTTCGTGTCGCCAAAATGGGTACCACAAATGAGTTCGACGGCACAGCTTTGCCAATTGGTCTTGCCTGAAAATCAACGGCGAAAGTCTAAAATTGCAACCAGCGTACTTGTACCAAATGAAAAGGGAATGTTACAGGCTATCCATGTCGGAGTAAAAGAAGTCGCGATTTTTGCAGCCTGTTCGGAAAGTTTTTCACAGGCCAACATCAATTGCTCAATAGAAGAAAGTTTTAAAAGATTCATTCCCGTTTTAAAGTTGGCTAAAGAGAATAAGATAAAAGTTCGGGGATATCTGTCGACCTGCTTTGGCTGTCCGTTTGAAGGAAAAGTTTCCGAGCAGAAAGTTGTGAGCCTGGCTAAAAAAATGCACAAGCTCGGAGTTTACGAAATTTCGATCGGGGACACCATCGGAATCGCAAATCCCGCGCAGGTGATTTCTTTGTTTAAAAAACTAAAAAAAGTTATACCCGCAACAAAACTGGCCGGACATTTTCACGATACCCGAGGTCAGGCGCTAGTTAATATTTATGCGGCGTACAACGTAGGCATTAGAGTTTTTGACTCAAGCATCGGGGGCCTAGGCGGCTGCCCCTATGCGCCGGGTGCAGCCGGAAATGTTTCTACCGAAGATGTCGTCTATATGTTTGACGGCATGAAAGTAAAAACCGGCGTGAAAATTGATCAACTGATTGCTGCCAACAAATGGTTACAGCCTTTTATGAATCATGAACTTTCTTCGAAGGTGGGCCGGGTTAAATAAAAGGTACCCAAAAGGTACCAGGTTCCTATTGCAGAAGCTATGCGCAAAATCTCAAGCCACAATTGTTATCGGACAAACACAGAGCAAGCGCCAAAAATAAATGTGTCAGAAAAGAAAAGCTAAAGTAAGAAAAGTAGCAAAATTCATACTTGCATGAAGAATCCATGATGGAATAATACTTCCACCGCCTAACTTCTCGTTAGCAAATCCAAATAAAAGACTAATCGGAAAAATTGTTAATAGGACAATCAGCTGCATCGGAGACAGCCAAGATTTAGTCATCGCACCGACTAATAAAAAATGCAAAAACCAAAAAATAAATGCTTGAGCTACATTTCCATTTTTATATCCAAACTTTGAAATAAGTCTTTTAGCAATCAAGCCTCTAAAAAGTATTTCTTCTGAGAGACCCGCCTTCAATCCGCAGTATACTAAGGCCAAGGCCACGCTATTATAGCTAAAACCCGTTTTTAATATTTGCCAATAAGGTGAGTTATCGCTTTTAGTTATTTCAAAAAATTCATTAATGAAAAAATACTGAAAAACTGTACTTGAAACAGCTAATCCAAGTATTCCTGCAAAAAGTAGGGTGAATTTTTTGTTCCAATGAAATCCATGCAAGTGCAGACCTAAAAATCGAAAGAGTGAAACCTTGTAATCAGTTTTTCTACGTATAATTCTAAGGATACCCCAAACTAAAGTACAAAATATCAATACGACGAAAACTTGAGTTAGCGATGAAGTAAGTAATTCAAGCATATAAACTATTTAGTTGATTCGGCTATCAGATGCAACAATTGCGGTGAACAAGCCCCATCTTAGCGATTAAGCAAAGCTACTAATTAACTAAGTCGTCTGTATTGCTTTAAACAGGAAGCTCCAAACATGCAGTTTGAAACTCATCTACCCGTGTCCGTCATTTACAAGCGGTCAATGGTTTTTGCGGCCTTGGAATTGCTCTATGAAAGTGTATGAGTTACCTGTACCGCCCTTTCGGGCTTTTTTTTCTGCTCCTGATGACTTTATTGAGTCTGCAGTTGGTTTTGCGAAAACCCATTTGTATAGAATCCAATATTGTCTATAAAATCGACAAAATCAGTGCCGCAGGCACCGAAACTATTTATAGCTGCAGCCAATTTAAAGCGACTTCTTACTCTTCTTTTTTTTCCGAAAAATTGGCGGGATTGCAGGCCCGCCTCGAGGTTCTGGATTTTCATATGGCGCGACTTAATCTGACGACTAAGTTTGTAATTGAGATCGACGATGTGAATAAGAGTCAGGCGGCCGAGCTGATGAATGGCGTGCGAATCGGATCGGATTTACTCGTAGGGGGACGCCTGCTTGAAAAATTATTATTTAAAAAGAGTCTGAAAAACAAAACCAATATAGCGGACTCTATATTTCTTGAAACTGTTGCGGATTTTTTAATCGAAGGCGAAGGGTATAGCAATTTGATTTCTGAGGCGTGGGCCGAAAGTTTCAATGAGCTGGGCTTTGTTGAAAAGCTACACGTTTCTAGAACCATATTTAGGCAAATTAGCGATTTATACAATTCCGACGAAAAAACCGCTGTTCAATTGCTTAACTCTTTAACCCGATCAACAAAGATGGAAAGTATTTTCGGTAAAAAACTGACTGAGTTGGGTTATCTCGACGAAAGGGCGATTGCCAATATTCAATTCGATTTTGTGATTGAAGATTTGAACGGCGAACAATCCCTGAGCGAATTGGCCTTGCTTGCGAAAGAATTCAAATTGGTTCGAAGTGCGGTAAAAACGCCGCAGGGGCTCTTTTTATTGCCATCGCTGTTAAAAGTACAGAATGGTGCGGCAGAAGGCCTAATGGCAAGGCACCGCCTGATTTTCGGCGAGGCCGAACCGGCGACTTTTTTTAACAACACGGAAAGCCTGGTTTTAATTCGACCTGCCCGAGTGTCCACAATAAAATTCAGGTCTCTTTTTTCGGGCACAGTCGGTGAATTTCTAAGTCAAAACAAGGGCCTTGAATTTATCCAGTTTCATTTGCCTTCCTATAGGTTAGTCTATAAAAAACTCGGTAGCATCGCGAATTATTTTGATTTTGTGCGAAGTCAGGATTTTTCAGAAAAAGCACACAGGCAAATGGGTTGGAGTCGAACAGAATGGTCAACGGATTTAGCGGCCTACAGGCCGATTGCAAATTACGATATGATTCAGTTTTTCAGGGTGAATTGAAACTGCTGCTGGCTTTTGCAATTGTAATTTTCGCGAGCCCTTCTCCTGCGCAGACCCCTATCGGATTGTATGAAGGATTGCTCGGAAACTCAGGAGCAGCCTTAACAGATGCGTCGGCACCTTCTTTTTACAACCCCAGCTTACTGGCCCGAAAATCAAGTGATTCGTATGCAATCAGCGGAAATACATTCGGAAGCTTTTCAAGCAAAAGCGATTCTCAAGAGGCCCGTTCAGTTAATGTTTATCCTTCCTATTTAAGTTCGATTTTTGTAAGTGAATCCCTTGTTCATGAAATTTTTCTGATTAATCTTACGCCATCGCGGATAAAAAATATCGAAACTTCAAACACAGGTAATTCGACTTCCATCAATGAATCAAACCGAGAAGGAAATAAAATTCTGCTCGGATATTCGATGGCATTTCGAAAGCTGCCGTTTGCGCTGAGTTATTTTGCGCAGTACTCTGAGATTCAGGAATTCGGTTTTATTGAATATTCAGAGCTGACAACGGATTTGCGGAAAACTTCAATTATCAAAGGCAGTTACACCAGTCTTGCCGCCGGGCTTTCGGTTTCGGGCTTTGCTCATTTTGATACTTATACTCTCGGTTACAATTTGAAATTACGACCGGCCGTGCTTTATACAAAAAACAAGGCCGAAATTAAAAACTATATCCGCGGGGAAACGGCGGCCAGCGATTATCGGGTGTCAGTGGAAGAGTCGCAGTTGTCTTCAGTTGACTTGATAGGCACTGCTATGATTATCGGACATTCGTTCAGGGTAGGCGAACATGAATTTATCACGGATACACTACTGGCTGAAAAAAATAAACAATCTAACAGCTATGAGTTGAGTCAGAGTTTCGGTTATCGGTTTTATTCGGGATCCGGACATCAGTATTTATGTGGTTTAAGCCATGGTCTAGGTGGAGACGTCAGCTACTTTGGCCAACGCCTCTATCTTTCAACAGGTTACTCTTGGGTAAATAAGATCAACCGCTCGACCGTGGGTTTATATTTTTACAGGTCAAAAGTTGATGAAGAAGTTGATGCGGCTGGTCTGACTTTTGGTAGTGAGTTTTTCTACTAATTATGTGAAAATTTGGATCGATGGCTAAGTCTAAATATTTTGAAAATCTCTTCTTTTATCACCGAAAATAAGAACATTTACTTTTATGAGGGAATCTGGAAACAATAGTTTCTGGCTAAAACAAATTATGTCTGTAGAATTTAAAAAAATTTGCTGGTCGGTTACATTATTTCTTTTTCTGAATCCGATTGTATCGATCCTGTTACTGGTGCTGTATTTGGTTTTTTCTGACTCTTATACTGCCGGTCAGATTATAGGTATCAGCATTTTCGGTCTGGTTTTTGCGGTACTGACTAACTTGAGCATAACAATGGGTTACCACCGTTTGTACGCACATAAGTCTTTCGAAGCGCATCCTGTACTTGAGTGGATATTATTGTTTATCAGCTCGGGGGCGTTTCAGGGTTCGGCGCTGAAATGGGCCAGCGATCACCGGATACATCACAAATATGAAGACACAGACAAAGACCCTTATTCGATTAAAAAGGGTTTTTGGTACGCTCATATGGGTTGGATGATGACTCACGAAGCGGTCAGTTTGCCAATTCAGGCGCCCGATCTTGAAAAAAACAAACTGGTTAAATTTCAGAATGACTATTACTTAGTTTGTGCAATTGCTGTTGGATACGCTTTGCCGTTAGCTGTTGGTTGGCTGATGCAAAATGCGTTGCTCGGGATCGTTATTGCCGGCGGTTTAAGAATTTTTCTGACCCAGCAATCAACTTTTTTTGTAAATTCATTGAGTCACACTCTTGGTAAAACACCTTACTCGATTGACCAGACCGCCAAAGACAGCATCATCGTTGCATTTTTAACCCACGGTGAAGGCTATCATAATTTTCATCATAAATTTCAGTTTGATTACCGAAATGGAATTCGTTGGTATCATTGGGATCCGACCAAATGGACAATTCAACTTGCAGCTTTAACCGGTCTGGCCAGAAAGTTGAAAACTGTTCAGTTTTCTGAAATTTTGAGGGCCCGTTTAGAAGTTGAATCTCTCAAATTCAAAAACTCTCAACTGTACATTGAAAAACTGGAACCATTGTCGCAAAGATTGATCGAGACACAGGCCCGGTTTGAAAAACTGAAGCGAGAATATTCGGTGCAGAAAAACCAGAAGATGATAGAGTTGCACGCGGAAATTGAACTCAAAAAAATTGAGATTCAGTCGATGAAAAAATCCTGGAAAATTTTAATTAAAATGGCTCAGGCCACTGTCGCGCAAGCTAACTAGTGTTTTTTTTCTTTGCGGATTTCTTTAAATTTATTTTTGTCATCGACAAAAACCACAGTGGGTTTATGTTGGGCCGCTTCGCTCAGTTCAACTGAACAATAAGCAATAATTATAATTTTGTCGCCCTTGTGGACTAATCTGGCGGCCGCGCCGTTTAGGCAAACTTCACCTTTTTTGCCTTCAATTATGTAAGTTGAGAATCTTGCGCCGTTGTTACAATTTACAATATCAACGCGTTGGCTGAGAAACATCTTTGCCTTTTTTATTAAGGAAGGGTCAATGGAAACCGAACCTTCATAGTTAAGGTCGGCATCTGTAACTGTTGCCCGATGAATTTTAGAATAAAGCATATCGATTTTCATTTTTCAGCTCCTGCGAAATTGGGTTTACTACCCTGAGTATTCATCTGTAAGGCCAATAAATTACCTTTTAAAACCAAATCGGGAATAATTTGATTAAATATTTTTTCTTTTTCAAAAAGGCTTGAAAACCCGCCGGTGCCGATAACAAATGGCTTTTCTCCCTTATAGCATTCATCAGTAATGCGAGTAATGATTTCTCGCATGGCGCCAAGGTGGCCATAGAATAAGCCTGATTGAAGGCTTTCAATTGTTGACTGGCCAAGCACTTCTTTTTTTTCAACGATTTCAACGGAAGGCAATTTAGCCGTTTTGGCCTCAAGGGCTTCCATGCTCAACTTTAATCCTGCGATTATCGAGCCGCCCAGATAATCCCGGTCTTTCGAAACTGCGCAAAAAGTTGTGGCAGTTCCTAAATCGACAAGTATCAAATTTTGTTGTGGATAAAGATAGGTGGCGGCAATCGAGTTTGCAATACGGTCTGCGCCGACCTCGAGCGGGTTACGGTACTTGATTCTCAGCCCGGTTTTTACGCCCGCCTGAAGTATGAACGGTGTGATATTAAAATATTTCTGACAGGCACCGCGCAAGGAATAAATCACTTCGGGCACAACCGAGCAAAGTACGATCTGTTTGATCTTCGTTGGATCAATACCGTTTTCACGGATGACGGTTCGCAAAAAAACTCCGACTTCGTCGGAGGACGAGCCTTGCTTTGAACTCCGGCGAAAAGAAATCAGCATTTTTTCCTGACCAGCCGGTCCGTCGAAAACGCCGCCATACACCTGCGTATTTCCAACGTCTAACGAAAGTATCATAGAGCCTCCTCACTCATAATTTCCTGGAAGATAAAAGCGCCCAAGTTTTGGGTCGACTCAACATTTTTACAATTTAATTTCGTGTCAAAAACTTTGTATCTGTTATTTTTAGACTGGACGTCGCACCAATCGTTTTGAATAACAAGATCACATGCGGCCGCACTGAAAAGTGACGAAACTTTTAAATTCAATTTTAATTCGTCGGCGCCGGAAGTTAGTTTGAAGGCGAATAATTTTGAAACGGGACTTAGTTGTTTTATGGTATTTACAATTTTCGGATTGCGTTTCAGGGTCAATTGCAGTTCTTCAGGTGTGCTGTCGAGTTTTCCGCTTTGCTTCTCTACTGAATAGTCGCCTACAGCCGCGGCGTGAATGACGTAATCAAAAGTTTTTTGCATCAGTTGGGCTGTGATTAATTTTTGCAAGTCGCCGAAGGTTTCAAACGCGTGATGTTCGCAAGCAGCGGCGGCCCTTACAGCGTTATAACTGTGAATATAGGTAACATCCAGTCCGGATTCCGAAAGAATATTGGCAATGGTCGACGCCGTTTTGCCTGTACTTCGGTTGGTTAGCACACGAACATCATCAATCGGTTCGGTTGTGCCGCCGGAAGTAATGAGCACTTTGATTCTTTTGATCTGGGGTACGGGTGTAGCGGTAGCGTTTGTGAAAGCTTTGCCAAGACTTTTTTCGACCTCTTCGATTATCAGTTCGGGATCGAGCAGCTTTCCGGAGCCGACTTCGCCGCAGGCCAACACTCCGGATGCTGTTTCAAGAATATCAATGTTCCATTTTTTTAATTTTGTAATGGATTCCTGAGTTACGGGATGAAGGTACATTTTGGTATTCATCGCAGGAGCTATCAGAAATGGTTTTTCGAAGTCGTGAGCCAGAAATAACGTTGTGAGCAGGTCATCTCCGATGCCGTTTGAAATTTTATTGATGTAATTGGCGGTTGCCGGAGCAACAAGAATGAGATCGGCCCAGCGGACCAGGCTGATGTGATCCATAACGTGTCCGGTAGTATACATATCGGTAATCGGGGGTTCGCCGGTCAGGCCTTCTATGGTAGCCGCACCGATAAATTGTAGGCTGCTCGGAGAAAGCACAACTTTTAATGAATGACCTTTCTGTTTCAATTTTGAAATGACCGAGCAGGATTTGTAGCAGGCGATTGAACCGGTTAAAATTATCAGAATATTTTTAGTTTTGGATTTCGACATTGTCTATCAACCTCACGCCGTCTATTAGTGCGGCAATAAATTTGCGATTATAAAATTCTTCCAAATATTCAACTTCAATCCCATTGGCATTCAAAAATCCAACTGCTTTTTCGTTTTCTTCAAAATCGATGAGCGCCTGGTAGAGCAAAGGCGCTTTTTTTCGGCCTTCAACCGAGAGTCTGACGTTGCGCGAACTCATTGCAAGACCATCGGTTTCTCGAACAGTTTTACAGCCAACAACTTCTGTTTGCAGAAAAAAAGCTTTTGCCATTTCTGAAATTAGCTGGAACTGCTGAAAATCTTTTTCACCGAAGTACGCCCGGTTGGCCCGGACGAGCTGGAGCAGTTTCATGACTATCGTTAAGACCCCGTTGAAATGGACAGGGCGATGCAGGCCGCAGAGTTTTTTTGAAAACGAGTTTTCACTTAGTTGAAAGCGATAGTTGTCGGCGTAAATTTCGTCAAATGCAGGAGTAAGCACCGCAGTTGCACCGCATTTTTCAGCAAGAAGCAAATCCTGCTCGAGTGTTCGGGGATATTTCTGCAGATCTTCCGAATTATTGAATTGTGTGGGGTTTACAAAGATGCTCAGGATACACAGGTCGTTTTCTGCAGTCGACCGCTTGATGAGTTCGGCGTGGCCATCGTGCAGTGCGCCCATCGTGGGTACAAATCCGACTTTCTGACTTTGACCTACTGAATTTCGATAAGTTGTGAATTCGGGAATGGACTTGAAGACCTTTAAGTTACTCATAGCCGTGCTCCAAGGCCGGGAATCTGGTTTCTTTGACTTCATTGACAAAAGCATTTACAGAATTTGTGAATAGATCATGGCCATTTAAATATTTTTTCAGAAACTTCGGATTAAAATTATTGTTCATGCCGAGTAAATCCTGCAACACAAGAATTTGACCGTCTGTTTCAACGCCGGCGCCGATGCCTATTGTAGCGATTTCCAATTTTTCAGTGATTGTAGATCCAAGTGCGCTGGGCACACATTCGAGCACCAGACTGAAGCAGCCGGCCTCTTGCAGTCCAAGGGCATCTGCCAGCATTTTGTCTGCCGCTTCGCGGGCTTTACCCTGTACTTTGGGGCCGCTTAATTGGTGAATTGACTGCGGTGTCAGGCCTAGATGACCCATGACCGGCACGCCTGATTCTACAATGTGCCGGATTAATTTCAGATGGCCATCCGCACCTTCAATTTTAACTGCTTGGGCTCCGGCTTTCATCAGTTTTTCAACGCTGTCCATCGAATTTTTAAGTCCTTTTCGAGTAGACAGAAATGGCATGTCTGCAACTAAAAATTTGTTCGGTGCGCCCTTCGCAACGGCCTGAGTATGAAGAGCAAGTATTTGCGTGGAAATATTCAGCGTTGTGGAATGCCCGTGCATGACCTGCGCTGCGGAATCACCGACCAGCAGCGCATCAATTTCAGTAGCCGCAAGAATTTTGGCGAAGGTGAAATCATAACACGTGATCATTGAGATTTTTTCATTGTTTAGCTTTTTTTTGTGAAAGTCTGAAATTGTTTTCATTGCTTGAACTCTTTTGCAAGTGTTAGGTAAATATTTTTCAGATTCGGAGATTCGCTTAAAGAAGCAATATTGCGCTCTATAGTGGCGTTGTCTTTGCGAATTAGGGGGCCGGTCAGGGCTTTTTCTTTATGCAGAAGGTAATTATCGGTAATTTGCCTGATGTAGAGATCAAGTGCTTCTGCGGGCAGATCAAGTTGCTGAAATTTATTCGCCACTTCGTTCCAGAGGAGTTGCGGAAAATTTCCGGCCAGCACACACAAGGCATGGTAATATGATTTTTTTTCAGCATTCAACATGGCAAACTGGTTACGAAAACCCGGTAAAATCTCGGCAAGCGTTTTAGCGCCCTCTGTAACGAAGAAAATTTTTGAGTAAGTCTCGCTTGGTAACAACGCGATTGGAAAACTCATCAGCGGGTGCGCGCAGACGATATTTTCAGATTGCAGCGCCCCAGAAAAATGAACGACATTTTTGTTAAGGTGCTTTAAGTGGATTTCGAAGAACGGTTCAATAGCCGAGTCAGAAATGGCAAGCCACACAAGATTCGACTTATCCAGATAGTCTGTTAATACGCTGAAGCTCTGAGAGCGATCCCAAAACAACAAATGGTTGGGTTTTTCAAGTAAACTATTCCAATGTTTCAGGTGTTGAGCAAGACGGCCAGAGCCGACAAGCAAGATAGTTGAATTTATATGCACATTTCCTCCGGTACCTGTCTCAAATCAAACTTGATGATCAGGTCCTAAATCTACATTAGAGCTTAAGCGGCTCTGTCTTGAAATTATCACTTTTTTATTAAAATGCAAGGTGGTAATAAGTGAGAATGAATTCAATTAAGTCTCGGGCCACTTTGGTATGGGTTTTAACGGTACTGGTGGTTTCGGTCGGGGCATTTCTCTATCTTGTTCAAGACGATGCGCCGGCGACAAAGCCGGTTGTGCCGCCTCAGTTTTTCAGCACAGAGGCCGAAATTGCCGAAACTATGATAAGTAGCTTGCCGGCTGAAATTCTTAAAAACCGATCTATCTGGATTGGGCTGGAACCTGAAAAGGGCGAACAGATCGGTATTGCGGCCGCTTTCGTTGAGAAGTTTAAATCTCTGAATCCGAAAATTAAAGTAATCGTTGATCAGGAACTCGCATTAAAGGCTGCTGAACTTAAGCAATTGGGCTCTACCGATTTGATCTTTGCCAAGGAGAATATTTTTCTGTTAGGTGAGAAGCTTCAGCAGCTAGAAAAAGATAGCGTCGGTTATATATTTATTTCGGCATCGATTTATACGACGTCATTTATTAAAAAAAATCCGGCCAATTTATTAAAAGAGCAGTATGGCCTTAAGCCTCTAAGTTTTTCATTTGCGTACCTGCCGGTTACCACTGACGCCGAAAGAGACATGATTTTCGGTTGCAGTACCGATGACCACAATGGAACTGCAGCGTGGGGTTGCGTGATCGTAAATCGTGCCCGTTTTGCCAGAAAAAAATTTTCGGGTGCAAATTCAAAAAGCTGGTTTGCGCTGATGGATTCTGCAGATGAAAGCAATTATCTTCTGCTGTTGAAGAAAAAATGGATCTTGAAATAAAAAGAGCTGCACAACTTGCAGTTACCGAAATCGGCCTTGGTTCTCTGGGACATGGATTCAAGATTCCGCTGACCGGCCAGTTGCTTTCATTGAACCAACTGGCTTTTTTGTTGAATGCCCTTAACTGCGATAAGCTTTCAAATGCTTCCGTGTTTGAAATTTCAGGAATAGCAGCCGTATTGAAATCGTTTTCACCGGCCGGCCAGAAATTGGGCCCAATGCTTTCCATCTGCATGCAGGGTTTTTTGTTCTGGACGGGTACTGCCGTTTTTGGACGTAATTTTGCCGGTCAGCTTTTGGGTGCTATTTTACTTTGCCTTTGGGCGTTTATTCAACCATTCATTACGCTGCTGATGATTTACGGCAATGATCTCGTGAAAATAGGTGAGTACTCTATAAAAAGACTGAATGAGGATTACGCGTTCATTGCAACGTCGTTGATCTATGCGGTTACCGGGCTGCTGGTGCTGAAACTGGCGATTGCGATCGGGCTGGTTATTTACAGCGTCACTAAAGAACAGGAAATAAATTTAATCAGCGAAAACAAGATCAGTATTCTGATTTCGCGCCAGTTGCCACACGGTCAATCAAAAAATCCGTTCAGGGCTGCGCTTAAAGATTTACTGAAGCCGGTTTTTTTATTCAGTTTTATTTTAATGTTGATTTTTGTCTGGCAGTTTGAAGGCCCGGTAAATCAAAAAATATGGTTATCGCTGAGGCCATTAGCAACGGCGTTTGTGCTTTTCTATCTGCTTCGCAGTGTCTGGGTGGCCGAAAAGCTGCTGTTGCTCTCAAAAAGGTCGCAAAGATTTGCACGTATCTACAATAAATCAAAAGCCGCACTGGCTATCGTAAAACTCAGACTTCGTGACTGAGGGGGCGGCGCGGTGCTCTGAAGTACGTGCGCGGCGACAAATCAAGTAAGTCAGAAATTTTACTCATATAGACGCAGGCGTAACGCTCCATCTGATATGCAAAGTAGCTCTCTTCATTTCCGGCACGCATTAATTGGCCCCAATTCGGATTATAGAGTGACTGCTGTTTTTTGATGAGCTGGCTTATTGTTGTGTCGATTTCGGTAATTTTGTCTTGAAGCGCAGAAATTTTATTTTCTTCAACTGAAAGCGTTTTGTCCATTTTTTTAGTCATGAGTTCGGTGAGCTCATCTTCGAAGGGCTCCTTTTTTTTCATGAGAGAATCAATTTCATTCATAATGGGCTCGGCCCGTTTGTTGTTTTCGATTTCGTTTTCAAGTTCTTCGGTAATCATGGCCGTGCGCCAGTTGCAGTCTTTTTTGAGTCGGAGAATGTCGCCGTAAATGTGATCTCCGATGTAAAGGATGTCGTCCCCATCGAGTCCGAAATTTTCGGTAAATTGCCTTGCGCCGCCGCCCTGATAAACGCCGGGAACCAGTTTGTCGTCGAGATTGGTCATTGTGCCGTCGTTGGGATTTACTATCAGATATTTGCCGTCTTCATAGAAAAACTTTGGCTTTTGAGCCAGCGTGATAACGACTTCAAAGAGATCAACCCACGACTTATGCTCTTTCAAAAATGGATTTATTGCGTAATCCAAAAGAAGTTTCGAGTATGAAAAATCTGAATTTGTCAGAACAAAAATCTTTTTGCCGTGTTTTTTAAATTTTTCGAGGCCATGCACGACCTGCTGATCTTTAATGATATAATGAGCCAAATTTTTTCTGACTTCGTTTTTCAGAGAGCCATCGCGATGGGCTTCATCGAGAGCATCAAGAACATCATCTGCAAGTTGGCCGTAGTCGGGCAGTTTAAGACTGGGATCATTTTCTTTTAGCTCAACTAATTGCGAATAGGCATGAGCCAATGAATAGGAAAAGCTTGTATCGATGGCCAGATAATCTGACTTGCTCAGGTCAATGTATGTTGATTTGTAGACTTTTTGATGAGTTTTGAAATCAAGAGGCTTTAATCCATGGAAGCTGTTGCGGATTGCGGTATACCGGTTCAATTTCAGAAGGTTGCCTTTTTTGCGGTCGACAACGAGGCCACGCAGAGCAAAATTGAAATCGAATTGCAATTTCCTGATGGCCTCGGGATAGTTTTTCCGCGAAATCAGTTTTTCCACGATTATTGTATGAGAGAGACGCTCAAAATTTTCAGTATTGTAGCGGATCAACGTGTGGTCCATATCGAGACCGAGATATTTGATACGTTTGAGATTAAGCGTGCGATTAACAAAGACTTTATTTTGAGGCATGAAGCCCTCCGTGAATGAATTACTTTTTATTCGATAGGAAGTTTTAACTGATTCCAGAGCAGCATTCCGCCCCGCATATTGTAAACATCTGACAGCCCTTCAGATTTTGCGAATGCCGCCGCCTGAGCAGATCTGCCGCCGGAACGACAAATAAAAACGATTGTTTGGTCTTTTGGCAGAGATTTGATTTTTTCGGGCAAAGTTGATAAGACAATCAGCTCGGCGTCGGCAGCATGGCCCAGTTCGCCCGAATATTCAGAAACTTCGCGTACGTCGATCAGTTTCAATTGCTTTGAAGCCTCTAAAACCTCTTGTGGGGTAACGTCTTCGATCTGGGAAAAATTGGGATTTTTATTTTTATTTTTAAATTCGTATGGCATAGGACAATTATTTTATACGAATGCTCAGTGTCACAGCAAGTAAAACTAAGAAGATTAGCCCATTTCGTCTAGCTATTATGGGCCAGCGGTATTAATAATAGAGCTATGAATGACGGCGAACAAATTAACTTAACAAATTTATCCGAAGAGCAGGCTTATGCCCTAGAAATGTGCGAATCCGGCGAAAATATTTTTCTGACCGGCGGCGCCGGTTCGGGCAAGAGTTATGTCATCCGTGAATTCATGAAAAACAAAGACGATAAGCAAATGCCTATTTTAGCCAGTACCGGCGCCGCTGCAGTTTTGCTTGGCGGACGCACATTTCATAGCTTTTTTGGACTGGGTATTATGGAAGGTGGCACGCAAGCCACGCTTAAACGTCTTTTTGAAAACAAGGCTGCGCTCAAACGAATCCGAAAAGTCGAAGGCGTTATTATTGATGAAATTTCGATGATCCCTGGTGATGCTTTGATGGTGGCCGAAATTGTGGCCCAGCATGCCCGCGAATCGACTTTGCCTTGGGGCGGACTTCGGGTTATTGCCGTCGGCGATTTCGGTCAACTTCCGCCTGTGGCCAAATTTGGTCAGAAGCGGGACTGGTGTTTTCTCAATGAAGTCTGGAAGAGATCCGACTTTCAGGTTTGCGAGCTTAAGCTTAACCAGCGGATCCAAAATAACGATTTCCTGAACGTTCTTGCCGATGTGCGAGACGGCAACATCACCCCGAGAGTGCGTGAATTTCTGACCGAAAGAACTCGCGATCACGACGAAGACCATCCGGGAACGCGATTATTTCCTAAGCGGGATCAGTCTGAAAGCTATAATCAAAAAAAGCTCGCCGAAATAAATGAAACGGAACTTGTTGTTGATTCAATTTATCTGGGTGAACAGAAATATATTGAGTTTCTCGGTAAGTCGGCTCCTGTACCTGCGCAACTGAGACTTAAAGTCGGTTGCAAAGTGCTCTTTCTGAAAAATGATATGCAAAAACGTTGGGTCAATGGCACGCGCGGCACCCTGGTGCATTACGAAGCGGATCACCTCATCGTCAGAAAAGAAGGCGGGCGCGAAGTAAAAGTCGAAAAAATTTCGTTTTCGCTCTTGGACGCCGATGCCAACGTCAAAGCCAGTGTGATTCAGTTTCCGGTCAATTTAGCTTATGCGACGACTATTCATAAGTCTCAGGGCGCAACGTTGGATGAACTTTGGTGTGATCTGGGCGCGTTGTGGGAGCCGGGCCATGCCTACGTGGCTTTATCGCGATTGCGCGACCCTTCTGGACTGCACATTGTACGCTGGAGCCCTCGTTCGTTCATTACCGACCCCGAAGTTACCAAGTTTTATAATCAATCCAAAGTCTAGTTTAATTTCAAGAACAATCTGTCGATAAGTCTTAGATGACTCAATTTGATCAAGATATGAAAATTTTCGAAGAAATTCGAAACAAGTACAAACCTATCAAAGGTTTTCATCTTGTTTTAGATCTTGATGAGTATAAAAAAGGTCAGACCATAATTAGAAAATTTGAACTTAAATCAGAAGAATATCGTAAGTTGGTTAACATTGAAACTTACGAAAAAAATAAAGAAATTGTAATTATTTCCTCGAATGTCCGGAAATGCCTACAGTATGATTCGAAGAGCTTATTTCTTATGTATGATTACGACAAAAATATTGTGTTTGAATTCTTTGATAAAGCTCAAAATCCCAAAAACTTAAAAAGGACGATGAAGCAGCAAATAGATTTATTGGTTTTTGATCTAACTCATCCAAAGTCTGAGAAGCCAATCTGTTAGTACAATATTTGTATTTTTTTTATCGTCCAAGCTCAAGCTACTAATTTTTAAAAACATATATTTATAGAAATCATTGTACATTTCGTTTTCAAATAGAATCCAGCGCTGGTTTGCCACCTTAAGCATATGTGCCAATCTTAGACCGTGTTCCGCCCCAGTCGATCTGATGATGACAAAATACTCTTCTTCATCCTGACAGAGCATGAACTCAAGCTCGGTTTTTTGATTTTTCGTCTTGTTTGCCCGGTTCAGCTCGTTCCGAAGTTCGAAATACTGCTGGCTCGCTTGGTTTCTGACTGTTTCTGCACTCATATCTTTTGGCCATAAGCACAATACAAGCCATTTTTTGACCCAGTCGTCCTTGGTTGATAGATTCAATGAATATCACGGGAGTTTTTTATGTCGTTAAATATTGAATGGTCCAAGGCAAAAATTACCGAGCAGAATCCGATCGGATTGTACGGGGTTGATTTTATTGAATACACCGGCACCGATGCTCTGCATTTCGAAAAATTATTTATAAAACTCGGGTTCAGAGAAGTCGGTAAAATTGATGGTAAGAACATCAGGTTATTCAGACAAGGCGACATTAATTTTATTCTGAACACAGAGCCAAATACCTTTGCGGCTGAATTTGCGAAGGCCCATGGGCCAAGCGTTTCCTCGACAGGCTTTCGGGTAGCCAATGCCACGCGCGCCTTTGAAGCCGCCATAAAAAAAGGTGCAAAGGCCTACGATGGCAGCCAGGATTCCCGCGGGGCTACTCCGTACCTGGCGATTTATGGAATCGGAGATTCTCTGATTTATTTTATCGACCAGTCAAAACACGAGGATCTTTACGAAAACAGATTTAAAGTTACCAACAATTCGGCGCACTTTCCGCAGGGACTCGGACTACAGATCGTAGATCATTTTACGAATAATGTGCCGAAGGGCGAATGCAGAAGTGGTGCGATTTTTATACGAATGTTTTGAATTTCCGAGAAGCCCGCTATTTTGATATCAAGGGAAAATCGACCGGTCTTATTTCAAAAGTTATGCGTTCGCCGTGTTCAATGTTCTCGGTACCAATAAATGAGCCTAGCGATACCAAATCCCAGATTCAGGAATACCTCGATGAGTATAAAGGTTCAGGAATTCAGCATATTGCAATGATAACACCCCAGATTTT
>JANPPN010000005.1:0-3457 GCA_031428535.1 Bdellovibrio sp.
GCTAAACTTGCAGTTAAATAATAAGTGGGATTGGCCTCAGGCAAGGTCATGCGAACCGCAGGTGGTGCTGCAATGTAAGACGCACTCGCGGCCATCGCTCCAAGCACCGTGGCACCTCCGACAGAAAGACCAGACCAGTGCCCGAGAAAAACACCCAATGCACCATGAAGAATAGGTATCAATATCCCGAGAGATATGAGGGGTAATCCTACTTTTTTAAGATCAGAAAGTCTGGCGCCTGCGACAATTCCCATCTCTAAAAGAAACAATACGAGTGCGCCCTTAAATCCTGTTTCAAAAAATGGCTTTATCGGCTCGTAGGCTTTTGCTCCCATAAGAAGACCTATGACCAAACCACCAACCAGCAAAATCATTGAGCGACCAGTTAGAATTTCATGAAAGATAGTAGACTTGGTTTTTCTATCACCACTTGATACTAATGAATTATTTTTCGCTCGCTTCAGCGCGCCTATTGCTAGTGCGATATGAATGCCCGGACTTTCTAGTAAAGTCAGGAGCGTCGGCATAAATCCCTCAGCCGTTTTTCCCATTTGTTCGACAAACTGATTTGCCGCAATGAATGTGACCGCAGAAACTGAACCGTAATGCGCGGCCAATGCAGCTGCATCGACCTGTCCAAATCGCCCCAATTTTCGCATGATCAGATAGGCCGAGATTGGAGTTATGCATCCCAAAGCAAGAGTGGCAAAAGCCGGCCAAGCAATGACTTGAAAAGTACTTTCAGACAGTTCAACTCCGCCCTTTAATCCAATCGCCAATAAAAGATATATGGTTAATGAAGAGTAGAGATCTTTTGGCAGGCTCAGTTCGCTCTTCATTAATTTCGTTACAATTCCAAGTAGAAACGCTAGCACTATGGGTGATAATAAGTTTGCTTTTAAGATTTCGAATGCTGTCAAAGTTCAGTCCTTTATTTTCAAGGGTTACAAAATTCACATTCAGACGAGTCGAGTTCACGCTTACCATCAGGCCTTGGCCGCTCTTCTTTTGTTTTGCATCGCTGACAGGCGAGCAATACGGCTTTAGCAATTCGACTAGGCACTCCACAATCACCGCACGGAAGGCCTGGAACTCCTTCGACAACTGCAAACCCTGGATACTCGCAAGCGGGACAAAGTGATTTAAGACTTTCGATTAACTTTCTTCCCGCTTTATGAATCGCGTCTCTTCGAGTAGCATTGTGGCAAGCCCGAAGATCTGTCATTAAGACAACCCGCGCGGTTTTTGAGGCGACAAAACAATCAAGCATTGCTTGCTCCACGGCCTGCTCTGTGTGAAGCCCCTTAAAGAGCGGTGTTAACAAACCCTCAGGGTGCACGATCACCCCATGATCGGGAAATTTAATTTCTTTTAAAAATGTTCGAAAGTCGTCTCGGGGTCCCAGAATTTTTTCTGCGTGAATCGGATCCGTCGCCAAATATTCAGCATAAATTTCGCTTCCGGTTTCGCGGTCCCACAACAGAAGTGACTCAAGGTCCGTTTGCATAAAACCAATCAGTGGATGCGGACCGAAACTGCCTTCGCTGGCAAGAATCAATTGAGCTTCAGATTGTTGGTCCGCAGCCGCGTTTATTTTCTTTCTTAAAGTTTCACGAACCGATCCCGTGCGTTCGACTTCGCCAGAGAAGGTGCCAAACTCATCGGTATCAACGGGGATCGCAACACACTCCATACCAAGTTCGGCCAACAATGGTTTAAGAAGGACCTCTTTTCCATGCTTTGTCGCAAAGTAAACTGTATTGCCATAAAATGGATGTGGGGGCGTATCTGTCATAACTATAATATCGCCAAATTCGTTTATTCAGTAAAACATATAAATTATTTGAGTTTAATCTATTAAACAGCTAAGTTGGCGGGTATGGAATGGCTCAACTATCATCATCTCTACTATTTTTGGACCGTAGCTAAAGAACAAAGTTTCACGAAGGCGGCTTTGAAATTGCGGATCGCACAATCGGCCGTAAGCTTTCAGGTAGCGCAGCTTGAAGATTATTTAGGAAAAAAGCTGATCCTGCGCTCGACCTCAAAAAAATTGACCCTCACAGAAGAAGGCCAGCTTGTTTTCAATCAGGCCGAAGAGATATTTCGGCAAGGCAAAGAACTTGTCGATGGCCTCAAAGAAGGCGGAATTCAATCCACACTAAGAGTTGGAGCAATTGGAAGTTTATCAAAGAATCTTCAAATTAGACTGCTAAGACCAGTCATCGATCGAGCTGATTTTGAAATCACAGTTGATGTCGGAGATGCTCAAACCTTGCTAAGCCGTCTTCAAACATTTAATTTAGACGCTATTCTTTGTGATGTTCCATATCCACATTCCGAAGATGAACCCTTAATTCAGCGAGAAATTGCGCGGGAGCCAATTTGCCTGATTGCTCGAAAATTAAAACAGAGCACTCCGCTTCAAGTACGACTTGCTAAATATGGAATATATCTTCCTGCACGCAGCAATCCAATTACTTCCGAAATAGAATCATTTCTAAAAAGTCAAAAAGAGCGAATCATGATTAAGGGCTATATTGATGATATTGCATTACTTCGGTTGCTAGCAATTGAAACAGATAGTGTAGTAGCCATCCCGCGAATTGGAGCCGCTCGAGAACTGCAAAATAAGACAATTGTGGTGCAACATCAGTTCAGATCTATGTATCAAAAGTTCTATCTCGTGCTTCGCCAAAATGGATCACGATCAGAAAAAATCCTTGGGCTTTTGGATCAAGTTTAGATTTGTGATTTAATTGTAGTCCCCGCCCCAAGCCCTACAAAAAAGACTACAAAATACCTACAACCGAAATTTCTCCATAGGGAAACCACGGGAAAACTTCATCGCAAAAAATAGGTAGGAAAATTAACTTAACTATCTGAACTCATTAATGATTATAAAAAAATAGCTGCTTAGTTGCAGCTTTAAAATAATCTTGGAGGTGACGGAGGGAACTCAACCCCAGTCTTTCAAAGACAATACTCCGGAATTGCTTGTAAAATCAAGCATTTAAATCTGAATCATAAAAATGATTCAGATTGAGACTCTGATTAGCTCGCTGCTAATCCTTAAAATTTATTGGGGGATTTTTTCACAAAAAAAAGCCCCCTTCAGCAAGACATTACTGTCCATTTGAAGGAGGCTCTGATTTACAAGACTTTCTGCCTGTTCTAAGTTGAATATCTTACGACTTACGTCGTGTTGTTGAGGCTTTCTCCTGCCTATAATACTATCAAATAAATAGTCACCTGTCCTAAAGTTTTACACCTTTTTTTCTAATCAAATATATTTGTCATGAGTGTTTCATATAGAGATTTTTCGTAAATAAGTTCGACGACAAAACATTATACTTAATTTTTTATTCATAATTTCTAAAATGAAATCCTTATTAGCTTCGGCTTTATCACCCCTCACATCTCCTTGAGCAATCAAAAAATCGCCCGACCAGTTGGG
>JANPPN010000006.1:0-34540 GCA_031428535.1 Bdellovibrio sp.
AAATATAATTGTCTTCGCGCAAATTTGCCTGCACCAGAAGGCCCGCAGCATTGCCATGCATCAGTGGGGGGAGCATTCGACAGACCTGCATCTCTTCAATAGCCAGTTCGGTGATCAACCGGTGATCTTCGACACTAAATCCAAAGCTTTTCCCTCCAAACAGGAAGAAAAAAGCCACCATTAAAAATAAATCCGCTTGCTTATGCACATCCTGAATCGAGCAAACGCTATGCCTCCAGCCGCGTACCTCATTCGAAATAGCCACACACTAAGCGCCATCAGGCCCACCCACTGTAAAAAACTTCGACAGGTAAGTGCTAATTTATCCCTAAAAGCAGATCAAAATCCGCTTTGCTCAGGGCTCCACTGCCTTTTCCGATCTCGTCATTTTTTTCAGTTGTGATAAACAACGATTTAAATTTTTTATCTTTACGCTCTTTTAATATTTCGATTTTCTCTTCAAGAGACTCATGCATGATATATTTAAAAACCTGCACCGCTTTATTTTGTCCTAACCGGTGGGCCCGGTCCGTGGCCTGATTTTCGACTGAAGGATTCCACCAAGGTTCCAAATGAAAAACATAGCTGGCTTTGGTCAGATTAAGACCGACTCCGCCGGTTTTTAAAGTCATAATCAGCACCGCTCCGGCGCTCATTTTGCTGAACTCTGACAGAATTTTCTGTCTTTGCTTAGAAGGAACCTTGCCGTGCATGACAAAAACCGGAATATTATTCTGTTGCAGAATCTTTGCGGTGTGTTCCAGCGTCTGAATAAATTGCGTAAACACCAGAGCGCTTTCACCGGACTCAACAATTTCTTTCAGAGACTCCAGCAGAGTTTCAAGTTTGGGAGGTACTTTGTCGTAGCGGACATTCGGCAACGCCGCCGGATCGGAACAGGCCTGGCGAAGTCTCAGCAATGCGGTCAGCATTTGCAACTGAACTCTGGCGGGGCCCTCCGTCTCCATTGTTTCTTTGACTCTTGCGTTATAGGAAAGGGCAATATCCCGGTAAATTTCTTTTTGTCTTTCCTCAAATGCGATACTGACTTTTGTTTCCTGTTTTTCCGGTAGTTGCTCCAGAATTTCTCTTTTCGTACGACGTAACAGTAATGGTTTGATCTTGAGTTTTAGGTCCTCGATCTGCTCCATACTGACCATCTCGGTATTGACGAACTGCTGCCGGAATTCTTTAAGTTTGCCGAGACTGCCGGGCACCAATAAATCCACTAAAGAGAAAAACTCCCCATAGTGATTTTCCATGGGCGTTCCGGTTAAACAAATTTTAAAAGCGGCGTTCAGTGCCCGGGCAGCGTTAGTTCTCCGCGTGTTCAAATTTTTCAGATTCTGGGCTTCGTCAAAGATCAGGATATTCCATTTATACTGAGCAAAATAAGCTTCATGCTCGGCTAGCAACCCATAAGTGGTGATCACAACCAGTTCTTCTTTAACCGCTAATTTTTTACTGATAGCTTCGAGATCCCGGTTTGAAAATATGGTCAGTTTTAACAGCGGAGTGAATTTTTCGACCTCCTCTTGCCAATTAAAAATCAACGAGGAGGGAACGACAATCAGAACCTGCCCCATTTCATTTTTTTCCCGTAGATCGTCTAAAAAACCAAGTGTCTGCAAGGTTTTTCCTAGCCCCATGTCATCAGCCAACAAGGCACCCAGTTTAAGGCTGTAGAGATCCTGTAGCCATTGAATTCCTGAAATCTGGTAAGGTTTCAAAGTGGCTTTTATTGATTTCGGTAACTTCAATTCGCGCGAAGAGCGGCCCAGATTGTCATAGAATTCACAGAGTTTTTTCCACTCGTGGTCCCCGCGTATACTTACTCCGGAAGCACGTAATGCCAGAAGCTCAAGCGTTTGACTGCGCGGCAGTTTATAAACTTTTTCACCATTTTTTTTATTAGTGAATTCGGTTTTTCCACTTTGTAGCTTCTGCCAGAAGTTTTCGAGGCGGCGCAACGAGGGTAACTGCTTTTTCGGCACCAAATAGAGTTTTCCTTCGTACTCGACAACCCCGCCGGCGCCCAGACCTAAAAGCTGGTCGGCGCGGACCTCTTGGCCTCTTAAGAAAAACTTTGGATTGAGCTCAAACCAGTTGAAAACCTTCTGGTCCGATTCACTTTGTAAGACAAAATCGATATGAAACTCATCATCCGCTAACTCCTGCAAAGCCTGATCTCTGAAAAAGATTTTAAATCCGTAGGGAATTAATAAATGCAGCGAATCGAGGGACTCCTGCAAAGACGGTGCGCTCCGCCCCGCTCCGGTAGGAAAATGAAAATTTGAATGAATCAGTTGAAGATCCTTATCACTGTTATCCGAACAAATCCGGGAGATAAACGGCGTTCTGGATTTAATAAAAGCTTCACCACCGGAAGCCAGTGCGGTTTTTTTGAGAAGTTCATAAATCAGACGAAATTCACGCTCGACGACGCCCTGTAAGACCAGCTCCCCTTGTTCAGAATAAAAAGCCTCATCCGACCCGATGGATTTGAAAATACTATTCGTAAAATCCTCATAACAGGCTAATACCGATTTAGAACAAAGTTCAGTTAGCGGAATATCGCGCACAAAAGCTGCGCCGGAACCGGCAATCAATAACGTCTGAATTTTTTTATGCAACGACAGAAAAAAATCCTCTTTTGTAACGTGAGCGCCATTTGTCAGACCGCCTTCAAAATGCAAAGAAAGAGCTTCGAGGAAAATATACTGTACGACCCCAAGATGTTTGAAGAGCTTCATATCCCACACCCTCTTAGTGCGAAGGCGGGAAGCCAAGTCGCGAGCTTCGGTCTGAAGCAAAAAAGGCAAACCCTGTGACAGGGTTTGCAGATACAGTGTGGATAAAGTAGTCCAACCTCGTCGGGTCAAATTATTTTGCCCGGATACCCGCGCTACATGATTAATAAAAAAGGCGCCGTTGTCAGCCAGTCGAATTTCGGTCTGACTTTGCTGCGACTCAAGGTTTTCGGAGCCGCCGATGATTTTGACCGGTATCTGGCGGGTTCGCAAATATTTAAGCAGGCTCTTAGTCGCTATTTCGCCGGTTAAATTCATCTGCGGCATTTGATTCTGATGTAAAGATAAGTCCCGCGATAATTTATGCAGCGTCTGCTGCAATAAACTGAACTCGTGCCGCCAGTCATGTACCATGATGATGCCCTCATTGGCTTCTACCGCAAACGACTGATAAAAATGCACCGTCTGCTTGCGAAAACTGAACAACTTGAATTCCACTTCTAATTCTTCTTTTTCATGAAACTCCACATGCCAATCTAGCTCTTGGGCTAGATCAAACTCCACACTCTGTATTTTCATCGCATGAACGGCGTCATTTCTGGTTTGCAGATATATCTCGACGTCACCCCGTTGATGCGCCACGATGACACTGGCTATTAACGACTGGATAATTTCTTCGAGTTCCGCCACCGTTTTACTGATGAAAGTCGTATCATTCTTCTGTAACAGCGGCCATTTTCCGAACACCATCGCTGAAACTTTAGCTTGGGGTAAAAGCACTGAAGCTACTTTTTTATGTAGTGGATGACGTAATATCTCCTGTGAACTCAACTGCATGCCGTTACTGAAATTGTAGCGCAATACATCCGCCAGGTTATTCTGTTTATTGACATCACTCTGATAACGATCTGAAAAAGCCGTCAGTTTCTGACGAAAAACCTCTGGCAGGTTCCAAAGACTTGGCGAAAGAAGTTCTTTGTCTTTAGTTACTTCAGTTCTTGTGTATTTGTTGAAATTTAATTTTAACAGACTTGAAAGCGAAGGTCCCTGCAAAAGCGCCGGTTCGTCCAGTAGTAAACTGATCGAATCCAGACAGACCCCTTCAAATTCAGAAAATCGATCGCTGTCCCTTTTGGGCTTTTCTGTTTCCATGACTATTTTTGCATTTTTTGAAATACTTTGACCCTTTTCACCTTTTTAAGAAGGTCAGGTATAATAGTTCAAAAAACGCCGAAATGTAACTATTTTAATTTTGACTTCCGTTGCTGATTGACCCCGGCAGTTAATCAAGTCACGTGAATCAATAACCCAGGTTTTTGAGCACCGAAACTACCGAAACCGCCAAACCATAGGCAAACAAATTACTGAAAACCAACTGCATCAGCACCGGCGGCCAAGAGCCCATTTCGCGTTTCAGAATTCCCACGGTTGACGTGCATTGAAGCGCTATCATAAAAAAGATTAAGATACCCACAACCGATGCCGTTGTAAAAATCGGCATTCCATCTGGAAAGGTCGCATTGCGCATGGCCGCTATCAACCCCTGCGTCTGCGCTTCATCACCGGCTTCAACGTTAAACATCAACGCCAGTGACGAAACAAAAACTTCCCGAGCAGCAAAGGCCGAAATCAATCCGAAACCTACCCGCCAGTCCACGCCCATGGGTTTAAACACGGGCTCGATAACCTGGCCAAGCCTCGCGGCATAACTTTGCTGGGCCACGACAGAAGCACCTACCGCTTCCGTCCCCGCTGGCTGCACCCTCGGAAAATTAGTTGCAAACCACAGCACCACTGCCAGACCGAAAATAATCGGACCGGCTTTAACAACAAAATTCTGGGCTTTTGAAAGCGCCTGCATAAGAATAAATGAAATTCGCGGTCGGCGGTACAGCGGCAGCTCCATCAGCAATCTCGACTTGGAAGTGTCTTTGATAAAGTAGGCAATGATCCTTGAAGCAATAGCCCCCACCACGATTGCTCCGAAGTACATGGCGGCCATAATAAACCCGGCCATCAGCGGATTGCTGTCGCCGTACAGAAATCCGATTAACAGCGCATAAACCGGCAAGCGCGCCGAACAGGTCATAAACGGAATAACATTCTGGGCAATCAGTTTTTCTTTTTTTGAAGTGATATTCCGAGTGGCCATAATCGCCGGAATGGCGCAGGCAAAACCCGAGAGCAACGGCACAAATGATCTTCCGCCAAGGCCCACCATCGTAAGCGGCTTATCAATTAAGGCCGCAACACGGGCAAGGTACCCTGAAGCTTCAAGCAAACCGATACCGATAAAAAGAATAAATATCTGCGGCACAAAAATGACCACGCCACCGATTGCCGCAACCAGCCCCGAACCTAAAAATTCGCCGGTTAGGCCCGGAATATTTTCAGTTACAAACGCAATCAATTTTCCGAAACCGCTGTCGATAAGATCCATTGCCGGGGTTGCCGCCCAATAAACCGCCGAAAACAGCAAGGTCATGAAAACAAAAAAAAGAAATATCCCAAGCACCGGATGCATCAATACACTGTCGAGTTTGTTTGAAAAATTCTGCGCGGATTTTTCCTGATTACGCTTCAGAAAAACTTTTTTATTAAGTTCACCGGCCCACTTAATTATTCCGGTCTGCGTTTCGATACTCCAGTGTGGGCAGTCGAAAGTTTCACCGGTTGCAGGTCGCAGCTTAAATTGGGCCAGCAATTCATTTAGGCCACGGCCGAATACGCCGTCGAAAAAAATAATTTCAGCGTTCAGTTCGGATTTTAGAATTTCCAGATCCAGCACGGAGCCTTCGTCTTCAATCAGGTCACGCATTGTCAGAACAACAATTGTAGGATAACCGCTTTCTTTGACCTGTTTGGCCAGCAGCAAATGCCGGCTCAACTGAGTGGAGTCCAGAACAACAATAACGCCGTCGACGTCGGTCTTTTTTCCGACTCTAAACAGCACATCGTGAGTAACTCTTTCGTCTTCGCTCTGCGGAGTGAGTGAATAGACCCCGGGCGTATCAATAATATTAATCGGCAACCCACCACTGCGTTCTGAAAGGCCAGACTTCAGTTGCCCGATATTATAATCAACAGTTGAACCCGGGTAATTAACAGTCTTTGAACTTGCGCCGGTCAGCCAGTTGTAGAGCGTCGTTTTGCCTGAGTTGGGCGAGCCCACTAGTGCCCATGTAGACATGCGAACTCCTCATCATTCAGCGCAATTCTTGTAGCGCCATATTGAACAATCGTTACCGAATTAAAAGAAACTCTTCCGACAATTTCAACTTCAAGACCCGGATGAAAACCCAGGTCGTAAAGCCGTTTTTCAAGATCTTTTTGGTCTCTAATTCCGGTGGCTTCTATTTTCAGAATTATAAATTTTTTCATATATCAGTGTTCATTATTAGATGCTAACGCCCTGAGCAGTCAATCAATTGAAATTGATTATCAACTGCCTATCAATCGGTTTTCATTTGATTATCATTTAGAATGCTTCGTAATAAATATTTAGAAGGTATAGCCTACACGCAAGCCGAATGCCTGCGATGAATTGGCGGGTTCCCTGAAGTTCTGACCACCGGAAGCCATTATGTCCGAGTCATTCGCATTCCACGACTCATAGATTAACGCGGTCATTAAGTGTTCAGTCAGGTTGACGCCTCCCGAAATCACCAGACCATAACCACCCTTCTGATTACTGGTAATATCATTCAGCGTACTGCTCACTTCAGACAGTGCCGACTTCATTACGCCGTAAATCGTGTAATCATATTCGAACTCCAGAAAAATATTTCCTAATGAAGTGACGGTTTCGAAATTCAGGCCAACCGGTAAGAAAACCCATTCTCCTGTGCGAGTATAAAAACTGGAGCCCTCGCCTTTATCATAAAGATAGCGGAAGCCGCCGCCGTAAAAAATCCTGAATGCCGGATTGAAAACATGCTCAAGTCGCACTCCAACTTTAACGATCGTGTCATTCGTCGTTGCCGTGAGCGGATTGCATGAAGTGCCTGAAAGATTACAGGCCTGACCTTCGTAAGTCAGAGCCCCAAAAAGCAGATTGGCGCTGGTCTTACCGAGCCCGAGCGCGCTGTTCCAGCTCCAGTCGCCCCAGATGCCGAACAAATAGCCCGCATGACTGACAAAACCCGGCTCTGAATAGGTATAATTGCGAACTTCGCCGCCAATGACCAAACTTTTTTTTTCTTTTTTTAGTACTTTTTGGAGTTCTCTGGGTGGCTTGACGATTCGTGCAGTTCTTGTGGTCTGCTCAGACTTTTCGTCGGCGCCGACCTTAAATCCGAAACCTAGACAAAGTGTGAGCAGGATCAAGCAAACATTTTTCATCTCAATCACCTTACTTGATTCTTCATTCTTAAGTCCAGTTTTTTTATTAGGTTTAAAGTAATCCGAAACCGATCCCGAACCTATTTATGTGAGAATAAAAACGCACCTTTTTTTGACTCTGATCATGTCATTTTTTACGTCTGCTCTTGTAAGCGCGGAAGTTTTTCACTGGCCGCAAGTCTGCGAACGCGGTGAGCTTATCATTCAGAATAACGGGGCAAAAGAAACCTCGGTCTGGTTGCAGAAATTCAATCGCAATTTAATCCGCGAGTCTGAAGTAGAACTCCCAGCAAAAACTTCGGTCTCTGTAAATCTCGAATCCTTAATGAAAGATGAAAGATTTTCTTTGCTGAACATCGACACAACCACACCTTTAACTGTGAACTATAAATGCGGTGGTCACGATTTTTTTGCAAGCAAAGTTGAAGGTGGCGAAAGCACCTTCAAACGAACTCCACAAAATGAAAATCAATTCTGGCTTCAAAATCTTTATCCTGATAAAAATGAATTCCGCCTTGAATTTTTAGACGCCGATGGAAAAATAATTTCTATCCAAAAACTTGAGCTTTCATCTCTGCAGGCCTTGTTTTACACGGCACCCGCAGCTATAAAGCGCTGGGCTAAATTGAAAATTACCGGTTCGGAAAAATCGGCCGTGTTCAGCCTGACCGAAACCGGCAATGAAATGCCCGTGAATGTCGTGCCGCAAAAATCCGAAACCGACCCCACCGCCGCCTATTTCCTGATTGGCCCGCGAACCGGCAGTAATGATTCGTTCATTGTTAAAGTCACCGATCCAAAAACCGCCGATCGGGCCCGAGATCTCATTAAATTTCCTGAAAAAGAAAAAATGATTTTCGCTAAAATTCAGAAGCAGCATTCCGGTTTTAACCGGAATTGGTCTAATCCAGAAAAGTCTTTTTGGTCGTGGTCAAGTTCGGAGGTTACAAATTTTGCGGATCTCGGCAGTACAGCCTGTAATGGAACCCCGCAAGAGGTCGAAGACCGCATGGAACATTGGATTATAGATCCCGGCCAAATTTGTTTCTGGAACTACCGGGTCAAGAAAGAACTTACGCCTTTAGAAGTTGCTGCCCCTTAGGCTATAAACTGACGGAGGAGCTGGCGGTCTGGCCACGGGTCTCTTCGACACTTACCCGGATTTTCCGGATTCCGAAATCCTTCATTTTTTTAAGAAGATTTTTCGCTAGCAGCAACGACAGATTTTCCACGCTGGTATTTGTTATCGGCAGCCAGATTGTTTCTATGACCGGAAACGAATAGAAGCGGTCTCTGAAGTGGATGTCGTAATTCTTGCCGCTTTGACTGATCTGATGGCGCATTTCAGGGTTTTTTCCCGGCAACAGGATACGCTCATCCCAGGCATCGCAGTGCTCTTTAACAATCTTCTTCAGAATGTTGAAGTCGATGAAGTAACCTCGGTCTTCACCGTCTATCTGCGGCGTGCACAGGATATCCACCCTAACCTGATAGTTATGACCGTGCAGCATCTCGGCGGATTTTTCGTCGAAAATCAGAAAATGTGCAGAAGAAAATTTGAAATTCTGTTTGGCTAAATGTAAGCTCGTTAAATGCATATAAAAGGTAAACTATCATGAAATATGAATTGAAACAGCAATTTCACATCGAATCAGCGCGTTTTTTGCCGAAATTACCCAAAGGCCACCCCTGCTCAAGAATTCACGGGCACAGTTTTAAGATTGTTTTAAAACTTATTGGCGACCTCGATCCCGAAATTGGCTGGCTCTATGATTACCACCGGATTTCCGAGCTGATGGCGCCGCTGTTAGCTCAGTTAGATCATCAGACGCTGAATGACGTGCCGGGGCTCGAAAACCCAACCTCTGAACTGCTGGCAAAATGGATTTTTGAAAGAACTCTCCCTAAACTTCCGCTGTTAAGAACAGTCAGTATTATGGAAACCCAGGATACCGAATGCACTTATCCGGTCTAAACGGAGTCAGTCTGTAAAGTTGCTGTTAACCTTAACAGGCCTGCTGATAAAAGCACTCACATCTTTGTTGGCGAGCGTTTTTTCGGAATAGAGCATAACGACAGTGCTGCCCATTCTGAACATTCCGATTTCGTCGCCTTTTTTAATGAAGGTATTATTGTAAGTTTTTTCTCTTATGGCTGAAGACATCAGCTGATTTCCGATTAATTCAGAATCGAAACTCAACATTATTTTTCCCACATTTGTGGCGCCTACGAACACCAGCCCAACGGGCCCGCGATCGGTTTCGATTTCAACTACAACCCGCTCGTTAACCGAGAAAATCTCATGAATATTTTCAGTAGACCACGGGTTAACCGGCCACAGATTCCCGGGAATATGAATGACTTTCCGGATTTCACCGGTCACCGGTGAATGTACCCTATGATAATCTGTCGGACAGAGATAATAAGTCAGAAACAAACCGTTATTAAATTTCGATAGAGCTTCTTTATCTTTTGTAAAATTCTCTACTGAATACGTGCGGTTTTTAGCCTGAATAAGTTTTCCGTCAGCAATTAGCGAGGCCTGAGTTATCACCGCATCTGCCGGATGCAGGGCCCAGGTTTTTCCAATTGGTCGGATTCCGGCTTTAAGCTTTCTTACAAAGAAATCGCCAAGGCTCGGATACTGATCAATCGGAAATTCGGCTTCATCAAGATTAATTCTGTAGGCCTTTGCAAAATTTGCAATTATCAGCCTGTTTATAAAGCCCGGCAGTCTGATGTGCACGAGTTGACCGACAATATAACTGAGATGGTTCTTCGGAAGGAATCTGGTTATTGCTGACATCGGTCGATCTTGCTATATTCTTTCTAAAATGTCGAAGATATTTAAAGACCTCAAACTACCGATTGACCAAGATTTAGCCGAGCATTTAGCCTGGCTTGCTCCCGATCACGGCGAATACCGGATTCTGCGGCAATCGGTCGATGCCCGTAAAAAGCACTCTCCGCATTTTGTCTATACTGTCGAAGTGGCAGACAAAGATGAAATTCTGCGGTTAGAAGAATTTTCGCTTCCAAAAATCCAAAAGTTACCGGCTGATTTTCAGAAACCTATCATCGTGGGTTCAGGGCCAGCAGGTCTTTTTGCGGCTCTTCGCCTAGTTGAACGCGGAATTCCGTGCCGGCTTTTCGAGCGCGGCAGCCAATCTGCCGATCGCATCAAGGGCATCAACAGATTCTGGCGCTACGGTGAACTCGACACGCGTAATAATGTCTGTTACGGCGAGGGCGGTGCCGGTCTTTATTCCGATGGCAAGCTCATCACGCGAATAAAGTCAGAACACATCCCCTACGTCCTCAACCGCCTCGTGCAGTTCGGCGCTCCGGCCGAAATCCAATGGCTTTCAAACCCGCACGTCGGCAGCGATAAAATCCGCCGGGTCATTCCGAAAATGCGCGATTTTCTACTCAGCCACGGCTGCGAAATATTTTATAACAGTCAGGTGACCAAATTACTCTACGGTGATAAATGCATCAACGGTGTTGTGACCGAAAACGGCGATAGCCATTTTTCGGATCACGTCATACTGGCCACCGGGCACTCGGCTGAAGACATGCTCAATCATCTCATTGAATCCGATGTGTTTGTGGAAGGAAAATCATTTGCCATGGGTCTGCGGATTGAACACCGGCAAAAAGAAATTAACGAGATTCAGTATCGCCAGTTTGCCGAACATCCGAAGTTGGGTTCGGCAAATTACAAAATGGCCCACCATGATAACGCAACCGGTATCGGTGTTTACAGTTTTTGTATGTGTCCGGGTGGCTATGTACTCTCAAGCGGTACTTCGGCCGACGGTATCGTCTGTAACGGCATGAGTAATTTTAACCGCAACTCACCCTACGCCAATGCGGCAATCGTCGTGAGCATCCAGCACGACGCTCTTTTCGGCAACGACAGAATGGGCGGAATGAAACTTCGCCGCGAACTCGAAACCCGCGCTTTTGATTCCATTCAACAGGCCGGCGGCACAAAAGAAATGCCTGTGCAAAATCTGATTTCATTTCTGAAAAAGTCCGACAAAAACATCGTAACTGATACCTCGTCTCCGTCAGGAATTAAAACCGTAAGGCTCGATCAGTTGCTACCGGAATTTATGTACTCGAAAATCGGCGAAGGAATTGAAAAATTTGAAGGCAACATGCGTGGCTTTATTTCCGAAAACGCAAAACTCTACGGTGTTGAATCCCGAACTTCATGTCCGCTGCGGGTTACCCGCGATGAAGAAAGCCTGCAAAGCGTTTCGCACGCGGGGTTATATCCCTGCGGCGAAGGCGCTGGCTATGCCGGTGGCATTACGTCAGCGGCCTGCGACGGTATTCGCTGCGCGGATAAAATTATTGATAGTCTAACGTAAGTTGTTCCAGAAAAGCCGGGCTTCGGTAATTTTGTCATTACTAATGCCATTAAGATGATAAACCAGCACATTCGCCTTTGCATTTACAAACCCGATTGAGACAAATCCAAAATAAGTTTCTTCTTTTTTCTTGGTTTTGGTTTTATTCGTTATCAGAACTTCGCAGACTTTGCCTTTATTTGAATCAATAATTTTAAAAGTTTTAACCTGAAATACTTTCGACACACTAACTGCAAATATTTTTTCGATAAACTCCAGGCAGAGTGAATTGTCAACTTTCAGCAAATCGGTATTGAACTGATAGAGATCGATCATTTTCAGATCCTGCGCAGTAAAATTAACACGATCAATCACGCCACGGAATTCTGAAATCTTTCCGATATCGGAAAACTTAAGCATGTCTGGCGTATGAAACACAATGTCATCTTTTGATTTTATAATTTCCTTTGCCGCATGCAATTGCACCGAAAATTGCATTGTAAAAATTAACAGCAAAAGAGTTTTCACTTTATCTCCATTTGCGAGGAAGGAGTTTCGATTATAGGCAGGGCTTTTCTCGGAACCTTCTTGTAGATTTTTTCTAGGATTGCTCTTTCCTGTGTAGCCGAGATTTTTTTCAGGGTAACCTCAGGGTGTCTCACCTCTGTATCGGTATAAACTGCGGTGAATTCTTCCGCATCGACCACAAAACGGATCTTCATTTTTTTGGTGGTGGAATCAAAGCAGACACTTTTAACTTCCTCAGGCTTTTTGCTGAGCACGTGCCCTTTCGGCCCCTGCCAGGAATCGGTCTTTAGCACGATGGCATCGCCATGCAGGCTAATTGTTAAGGTTGCAAATACATCATAGACTTGGCCCGGGCTTTCGCCGCCAAGCTTAATCGGCAAGTTCTGAAACAACACGGGAAGTTTCTCTTTCAGTTCAAGATACTCTTTTGCATTATTGATACAGACAACTTCAGCAAAAGAATTTACCGAAAAAAGAAATATAATAAGAATCCGAAAAATTGAGTTCATGTTAATTAAAATCAGTTTATCGACTTAAAGGCGCGTTTGCAACTGGCTCTAAGTCCAAGTTGTGCAAAAAAAAGGGCACACTTCCCGAATGGAAAGTGCGCCCGGCATTATCAGTTTAATTAAGTTCGGGCCGGACGGCGCGATTCATAAGGTTTTTTGGTCGGAGCTTCGGTTCGAGTGCGTGGGCGCTCTGAACTTTCATCTGAATTCCAGGTTTTAAATCCGGCCGCAGGTCGGCTTTCAGCACTGCCTTCACGGCGCTGCGGCCGATCGCCGCCTTCAGACCTGCGCGGTGAATATCCACCACCACCGGCGTCGTCACGTCGTGCCGGGCGATCTGAATCAGTTTTTGCGCGAGGCGTATATCCGCCGCCGCCCGAATCATCACGTCGAGCTGGCCGGTCAGAGTCAGATCTTCGTGGTCCACGGTCATTTCCACCGCCGAAGCCGAATGATCGTCTTCCACCAGCTCCGCCACCGCTGTTACCGCGGCTGTATCCGCCTTCACGAGGTCCTGAACGGTCACGACCCACAGGGCCGCGCTCGCGCGAACCGAATTCCTGCATTTCTCTCGGAACCACGCCGTCACCGACGAAGTCCATAGAGGTGTCACGATTTTCAAAAATATCCGGATGTTCTGAAACTAAAAGTCGTTTCAAAAACTCTTCAACCGTAAAATCAAACTGAAATAATTCTTTTAACTCACTCATTTTGCGATCTAAGAATTTGCCTGCGCGGTAGTACGTATCATCGCTTTCCACCTGATTCATGCCGGCAATAACGTCTTTAACGCGGTAAACGTTAAGTTCGTCATTCGTTGGTGCTACACCTTTTGTAAGTGTGGCTTTGGTCACCTGGCGAATGCGGGCCAAAGTTCGGATCTCATGCGGTGCCACGATTGACAGCGCCAAGCCTTTTTTACCTGCACGACCGGTACGGCCGATTCGGTGCGTGTAGCTTTCAACTTCGCGCGGTAACGAAAAGTTAATAACATGAGTTAGGTTTTCGATATCAAGACCGCGGGCCGCAACATCAGTGGCCACTAAAATCTTAACACGGCCTGATCTAAAATCCTTCAGGATGTAATCACGTTCGCGCTGCGGGCGATCACCGTGAATACAGTCAACTTTAAAGGCTTTGCGTTTCAGCCATTCTGTAATTTCAGTTACTTCACGTTTTGTCTGACAGAAAATCAAACCGTAAAATTCCGGGTTCATGTAAAGAACCGAAGACAACATCTGTAACTTACGGTCCGGGTAAATTGTGTAATAGATCTGTTCAATCTGAGGTCTTTCAGAGTCTTGCTTGTGAATTTCAATTTTGTCGTAATCCGGCAAGTAGCGGGAAACCACACGGCGGATTTCCGGAGACATCGTCGCCGAGAATAACCATTTACGTTTGTTTTCATCATCACCGATTGCGCCCAGGATTTTTTCTAAGTCGTCTTGAAAGCCCATTGAAATCATTTCGTCGGCTTCATCGAGAATCAAAGTCTGAACGTCATTTAATTTTAATACTTTACGGTCTACCAGATCACATAAACGGCCCGGAGTTCCCACCACAATATGAACACCGCGTTTAAGTGCGGTAATCTGTCGGTCGTACGAAGAACCACCGAATACGGTAAGCGTTGTTAAACCCTTCCATTTCGCCATTTTCTGTATTTGCGCTTCAACCTGAGTTGCCAATTCGCGCGTTGGGCACATAATCAGCGCCTGCACGGTTTTTGAAGAAGCGTTGATGGCTTCAACAAGTGGAATACCGAAAGCACCCGTTTTACCGGTGCCGGTTGCTGCCAATCCCACGAAGTCTTTTTCACGGGCCATTAAAAGCGGAATCGCCTGCTTCTGAATTGCAGTCGGTGTTGTGAATTTCATTTCAGCGAGGGATTTTAGAACTTCTTTTGAAAGATTCCAGGTCTCAAACACATTTTCTGGGCTTGAGTCTTCGATTTCTTCATTGTTCTCGATTGTAGTTGGTTCAATAGACGTATCGTCCATATGGTTTTCCATGGCTTTCCTTTTTGTACCTTCTGTGAGGTACTCGTTATGTAGTGGCACCCTAGCCAATACATAAAAGTTAAGGCCATGAGTGCAATTTACCCAAACAGTCCAAACGACCGTTAAAAATTAATTGAAGTGTCTAAGTACATAAAAAGCCTGTTAATTGCACGGGTTTTCTCCGCAAGGGGAATTATAACGCGTTACCATGAACAAAATACTTAATTTTCAATTGAATCACTAAACCGCATTTACTATAAAAACAGACAAGGTGGTTCCAATATGAAACTTTTTACAATGATTTTACTTTTTTCTTTCAATTCGAATGCGCTTTCAAATTCGATCGCAGCAGAAGATAAAGGCTGGCAATCGAACGTTTTACTGAGCATCCCTTCGTTCGACAATGCCAATGATAAAGTAACCGGCTATTGCAACGGTACACTCATTGATTCCAACACCTTAATTTCAGCGGCCCATTGTTTCGTGCGCAGCGAAGTTCTGACGGGTGTTAAATTCAAGATTCAAATCGGAGAGTATCGCTACATCATACGCGACGGCGTAAAAATCAAGATCGGCTACAAACACATGATATCACATGAAACCTCGGGCAAAATCCGTTTTCTTGCAGGAGTCAATCCGAACGGCACAGGTACGGTTCCGCCGGAACTTGATATCGTGGTCGTGAAACTTGATGCACCGTTGAGCCTGCCACCTGACTTTGCTTTCGCACCACTTTGGAATACAATGCTACCGCAGTTGAGTGCGGCGACTGCTAAAATGACAATTGTTTCAATTAACTTTACGGAAACGATTTCTCACAACGACACCAAACAAATGAGTGTCCTCAATAAATTTTCGCAAGGCCGAATTAACATTGAATCAACTTCCACTTCACGAGTTGCCCAAGGCGACAGCGTTGCGCCGGTTTTTGCGGTGATCAACGGGAAAACTTACCTGATCGGTGTGGTCAAAGGTACAGTTCAGACATTCGGTTCTGTACGCGACATCTTCGTTACACTTCAGGGTCGACTGCAAACCAACTAAAGATTGCGGCGGTACTGCCCGCCAACTTCGTACAAAGCCTGCGACATCTGAAATAACGAACAATGGCGCGAGGCACTTAGCAGTGCTTCAAAAATATTGGCGCCACTGAGCGCCGCCATCTTCAGTTGAGCTAGTTCGATTTCAGCCTGCGCCTCGTGAACTTTCTGAAATTCATTAACGTTTTTCAACTGGTGGTTTTTTTCATCTTTTGATGCGCGCGCAAGTTCAATTTTCGGCGGCGTGTAGTCTTGAGCAAGAGTTTTCGGGTTAATAAAAGTATTCACTCCGATAATCGGCAATGTGCCGTCGTGCTTCTGGTGTTCATAAAACATGGATTCTTCCTGAATTTTTGAGCGCTGGTACTGTGTTTCCATCGCGCCCAGTACTCCGCCGCGCTCGTTAATTCTTTTGAATTCTTCAAGCACAGCTTCTTCAACCAGATCGGTCAGTTCTTCAATAAAATAACTGCCTTGAGTTGGGTTTTCATTTTTCGTCATTCCGAATTCGCGATTGATGATCATCTGAATGGCCATGGCACGTCTGACCGAATCTTCGGTGGGTGTTGTGATGGCTTCGTCAAACGCATTCGTGTGCAGAGAATTACAATTGTCGTAAATCGCCAGCAAGGCCTGCAGAGTGGTACGGATGTCATTAAAATCAATTTCCTGCGCGTGCAGAGAACGACCCGAGGTCTGAATATGATATTTCAGTTTCTGCGAACGATCATTGCCTCTGTAAAGGTCTTTCATTGCAACTGCCCAGATACGTCTTGCAACCCGGCCCAGCACAGAATACTCCGCATCTAAGCCATTACTAAAAAAGAATGAAAGATTCGGTGCAAAATCGTCGATCTTAAGCCCGCGCGAAAGATAATATTCAACGAAGGTAAAACCGTTCGAAAGCGTAAAAGCCAACTGGCTGATCGGATTCGCACCGGCTTCGGCAATGTGATATCCCGAAATACTGACGGAATAAAAATTCTTTATATTAGACTTCGTAAAATACTCTTGAATGTCGCCCATCATCTTAAGCGCGAAATTAATTGAAAAAATACAGGTGTTCTGCCCCTGATCCTCTTTCAGAATATCGGCCTGCACGGTACCACGAACCTGCTGCATGGTTTTTTTAGCGGATTCATCCCATTCGGCTTTTGAGAGTGTCCGCCCCAGTTCAGCTTCGCGCTTTGCGACCTGCTGATCGATTGCCGTATTAAAATAAAATGCCAGGATCATCGGGGCAGGGCCGTTAATCGTCATACTCACCGAAGTATTAATGTTGACGAGATCAAAACCCGAATAAAGTTTTTTCATGTCATCGAGCGTACAAATACTGACGCCGGATTCGCCGACTTTTCCGAAAATATCGGGCCGCGGATCAGGGTCTTGCCCATATAGAGTAACTGAATCAAATGCGGTCGAGAGCCGGTGGGCCTTTTCGCCCTTGCAAAGATAATGAAAGCGCCGGTTGGTGCGTTCCGGAGTGCCTTCGCCGGCAAACATCCGCTTCGGATCTTCATCGGCACGCTTAAGCTGAAACACCCCTGCCGTAAATGGAAATTCGCCCGGAATATTCTCCATTTTCAGAAACTGGAAGCGATCGCCCCAGTCTCTGAACTTAGGTAAAACGACTTTACGGATTTTAGTTCCACTTAGCGTGTGACTTACGAGCTTTTGCCGGATTTCGGTATCGCGCACTTTAAAAACCAGCTCGTCCTGAGCATAAGTTTTCTGCAACTCATCCCAATTTTCGAGCGCATTTATTTCCTGAGCTTCAAAATCTTTTTTATATTCAAAACTCAATTGCTCAATAAATTTAGGTTCGAGTTTAAGGTCTTCTGCGAGCATGCGCAAAGCACCGAGTTTCGAGGCTTTGGCTGCCAGCTCTTTAACGCGACTTTTGTATTTGCGATTTGTTGCCACAATTTCAGCTAGATAATTCTGGCGCTCTGCTGGAATGATGATGTGTTCTTCGGCCGCCAATACTTTTCTTCTGAACTCAGCTTCCACCGGCAGAAAAATTTTTCGCTCCGCAAGTAGATCGGCGATGGCAAAGAAAAGCTGATTTACCCCGCCATCATTGAACTGACTTGCCTGAGTTAAAAATACCGGAACTTTTTTTGAATCGTCGAAAATTTTTCGCGAGCGTTTATATTGTTTCGAAACATCCCGCAGGGCATCCTGTGCGCCACGCCGATCAGCCTTGTTCACAGCAACGAAGTCGGCAAAATCAATCATGTCAATTTTTTCCAGTTGCGACTGCGCGCCGAAATCAGATGTCATAACATACATCGACAAATCGCTGACTTCGGTAATGGCCATATTGCCCTGCCCGATCCCTGAGGTTTCTGCGATGATAAAATCAAAATCCATTTTTTTCAGAAATTTTAAAATGTCAGGCAGAGTATCTGCGATTTCTTTTCCGGAACCGCGCGAAGCCACTGATCGCATGTAAATATTTGCACGCGAAAGTGAATTCATCCGGATGCGATCACCCAGCAATGATCCACCGGTTTTTCTTTTCGACGGGTCGACACAGACGATGGCCAGTTTTTTTTCAGGAAAGGCGTTCAGAAATCGTTGGGCCAGCTCATCAATAAGTGAGGATTTTCCGGCTCCCCCGGTGCCCGTTATACCGATAACAGGCGGCGCTGAAGATTTTTTAATGAAATTTGAAAGTCCGAACTGATCAGGATTAATATCTTTTTTTCCGTTTTCAATTGCAGTCAACGCAAGACCGAGTTCAACCGAAGGTACTGAGTCTTTCGTAGTTGCTTTTTTTGCCTTGCTGCGGGCTTCAAGAATATTAAAATCACAACCTTCAATGATCGTGCGGATCATGCCTTCAAGCCCCAGCTTTCGGCCGTCATCCGGGTGAAAAATCTGCGCAATTCCGTAGGCTTCAAGTTCGCGTTTTTCTTCGTGAACAATTACCCCGCCTCCGCCGCCGTATATTTTGACGTAGTCGGCACCGGCTTCATCAAGCAAGTCTTTTAAGTATTTAAAATATTCAATATGTCCGCCCTGATAGGACGAAATACAGACGCCCTGGGCGCCTTCCTGCAAAACGGCTTTCACCACATCCTGCACCGACCGGTTGTGACCAAGATGAATGACTTCCGCACCCAGATCCTGTAATATGCGACGGATAATATTTATACTGGCATCGTGCCCGTCGAAAAGCGAAGCTGCCGTAATAATTCGAATCGGATTTTTCAAAATAGGACTCATAAGACGCTACTCCCCGGTGAAGACCGGTTTTCTTTTTTCGACAAAAGCCGCTATACCTTCTTTAGTATCTTCTGAAACAAAAAGATTACTGAAAATTTCGGCCTCATTTTCAAGCGCCGGTTCGGTATCGAGGTCGAAAGACTGATTTATCGATTTCTTTGCTGCTGCAACCGCCAGCGGCGAGCGCGACAAAATCATTTCAAGTTTTTTAAATACGGTGGAAAGCAGTTCAGACTGGCCGACAACATGATTCACTAGCCCCATGCTGAGGGCCTGGGTAGTATTGATCATCTCCCCTGAAAATGTCAGTTCGCGGGCTTTGCGGATTCCAACAGCACGGGTAAGCCTTACGGTGCCGCCGAAGCCCGGAATCAATCCAAGACTAACTTCAGGTAAACCGAATTTTGCGTTCTCGGATGCAATGATAAAGTCACATGCCAGCGCCAGTTCCAGCCCGCCGCCGAGGGCAAAGCCATTAACTGCCGCAATAACCGGAATTTTCAAAAGATTAACTTCGTGAAAAATACTCTGACCGCGTTTTGCGAATTGCAACGCCTGTTCCTCGGTCATCCCGGTCATTTCTTTGATGTCGGCGCCGGCCACAAAAGATTTTTCGCCGGCCCCCGTCAGAATCAGTCCGCGTGCATCTTCAAATTTCATTTCAGAAAGCTGTCGGAAGGCATCGGCCAGCTCATTCAGCAGTTCGGTGTTAAGTGCGTTAAGTGCTTCCGGCCGATTGAGCGTCAGCAACCAGATTCCGTGCTCGCGATTTTCCAGTTTTAAAGTTTTGTATTCAAATGCCATTGGCTTCCTTATTTTGCGTAATTGTAAAAACCCTGCCCCGATTTACGGCCCAGCCAGCCGGCTTCAACGTATTTTGTCAGCAGCGGACACGTCCGGTATTTCGAATCACCAAGGCCGGTGTAAAGAACATTCATAATGGCCAGGCAGGTGTCCAACCCGATAAAGTCTGCTAAAGTCAGCGGCCCCATCGGCTGATTCGTTCCGAGTTTCATTGCCTGATCAATACTTTCCTTTGTGGCGATGCCTTCATGTAACGTGTAAATAGCTTCATTGATCATCGGCATCAGAATGCGGTTCACGATAAAGCCCGGCATGTCTTTGTTCGACTCCACAAAAACTTTACCGAGTTTTTCGGCAAAAGATTTTGTCGTAGTGAAGGTTTCATCCGAAGTTTGAAGTCCGCGGATTCCTTCAACCAATTGCATAAGCGGAACCGGATTCATAAAATGCATTCCGGCAACAAGCGCAGGTCGTTTCGTTGCGCTTGCAATTTTTGTAATCGAGATTGAAGAGGTGTTCGATGTGAGGATCGCATCTTTTTTTACCACCTCATCAAGTTCCTTAAATATTTTTAATTTCAGATCGATATTTTCAGTTGCGGCTTCAACTACGAAATCACAATTTGCAAGATCTGTCATTTTCGTAGTTGTTACAATTTTTGCCAGCAAAGATTTTTTCTGATCTTCTGTCATTGCAGCTTTCTTCACCAAGCGATCACAACTGCCGGAAATAGTGCCGAGACCTTTGTCGAGAGACGCCGGCAGGATGTCGAACATCACAACCTCAAAACCCGCTGCTGCCGCCACTTGCGTAATCCCGCTCCCCATTTGCCCCGCGCCGATAATTCCTATTTTTTTCAAACTAAGTAAACCTGATCCAGTCGTCACATGCTCTCCCTGTTTTTGAACATCCAAATATAGCAAAGAACTAGCCTTGATTGCAGATAAATCCCCTCTGAGAATAGACTTAGATGCTATTTGTCATTCTTTGCACACTAATTTTTAACATGAAATCCGTCTCGGCTGCGATTGTGCCTGAAAATGTTCAAAAAAAAGCATTTGAGGTGCCCTATTATAAGTCCACGAGCAGTTTATTTCCCTCTGGCGCCACAAATCTTGAAAATCTCCGCAAACAGCTGGTTTCAGCGCCTAAGACGACAGGCCAATATTACAGGTGGAACAAGCTTTTGTTCGCCCAAGACGAGCTTAAACCTCTTTTTGCAGTTCATCTTTCACAGTTTGTGGTAGACCCCCTAACCAATACCCGCTTCAAAGTCATTGAAGCCACTGTTAACACCCTGCTATTGCACGATGTCGAAAGTAAACAGCAAATCAAGAAAAATGCCAGCGAATTACAGGCCGATGCCTACGACATCGGTTACGTCATGACTCTTAAAGATGTTTATCTGAAATCAAAAAATACCGAAAGTGCTACAATTCTGACAACGATTCCACAGGGCACCCGACTGACTGTTGAAAAATACGCCAATGAATTTGCTTTCGTCAAATATCAAAAATACGAAGGCTACATCAATTTGTCTGAACTGATCACCAAATTTGACTTTGCCACTTTTGTTTTTGCCGATAACAATTGGCACCAGGTCGGCACGCGGCAATTCGACAAAATCGTTTCCGTTAACCGAAAAACAATTTCACTGAATTCAATCAAAGGGCTGATCACTCCGGATGTCCGGGGAATTATCGCCTCCAGCACCCAGAAAATTCCGCTCTGGAGCCAGGTGGAAGCCATTCGCGATAAATTATCCGGTTGGCACCAAAGCCGTCTGAAAGATCATGGTCTTGTCTGGTGGAGGGCACAAACCTCATCTGAACAGGTTTATTTTACAATTGACGATCTGCTTAAAAAAGAAATTTCTTCGGTTTCATTTCACCCGCAGAATCCGCTGAAAGGTCTTCTTTCCTCTGAAGGTGTGTTCATAACCGAAGACGGCTTCTACTGGCGCAAGCTCACCCAATTTGAAAAATTCAATGGCCCAGTTCATTACTTCAACGACCTTTTGCTTTTTGTCGGAACACTAAGAAGTACCGATGGCGGAGTTACGTTTGATAACTATATCCAAATCGACAAATTGGCGGCAGCAATCGAACTTCAATATGGTTTTTTCCCGAAAAAAATGCAGGTGAAAAAAATCGAAACCAAAGCACCAATGAAACTGAAAATTGAAATCGAAACCGGCGTTCGCAAAATAAAAATGGAAAGCCCGCTCTTCGCCCAAGACTGGCAATCCGTTAAAAACTAAAGGTAAAACTAAAGGTGCCAGCCACCCTGCTCTACCCAGATTTTGTTCATTCGCTCGTACACGGTCTTTTGGAGTTCTTTGCGGGTTTCCGGTGTAAAGCCGGCAGTCGCTACGGGTTCAAGAATCGTCATGGTAATGGTGTGTGAAAGTTTTCGGCGGTTAAATAAAATTTCGCCCTTTGGCAAGGCTTCGTAGGCACCAACGATCACTACCGGCACAACCGGCGCACCGGCCGACATCGCAAAAAGAAACGGTCCGGCCTTGAACGGCGAAAGTTCTCTTCCGTAAAATCTGCCGCCTTCCGGAGAAAGCGCAAATTGTTCGTTGTTGGCAAATCTGGCCTTTGCCTCATCGTAAATTTTGTAAACCTCATCGCGATTGTTCCGGGCAATGGGCAATGTATCCATCGCCCTCATCGTGTGTGAAAAAATCGGAATCTTGAAGAGTTCAGCCTTAGCTCCGAACCTGACTCCGGGCAAATATCCCGCAATTGCGAAGACATCAAAAAAACTCGAATGACTGAACAGAAATAAACAGCCTTCATCTGGAATATTTTCGCGGCCATGCACAATAACCTTTACACCGGACATCCGGCAACAGAGTCGCCCCCAGAGCGACACCCAGTAGTCGTCGAGGCGTCGGTTCTGAAACAGATAATGACACAGCATCGCCGTGGGGCCTAAAACCAGCACTGTAAACGGAAATAAAGTTGTAACGATAACAGACCTCAGTATAGCAACAACTGACTTCATTCCGGAAACAACCTTTTAACGGCAGCCGTGATCTGACGATTTTTATAGGCCGAATGTTCTGATTCGCCGGAATGAATTTTTTTAAAGGCCTGTTCATTCATGATCTGAATTTCAAACGGATAGAAGAAACTGAAGGCTTTACCACCACCATTCGGCTGAATCTTAATCAATTGGCGTGTAATGAACTTGATGTACTTAAAGTCTTCCGACGAGTACGGATTTTCTTTGCGGAAGAGCCCGAGGAACACGCTTTTATTCTTGATCTTATTCATCAACAGCCGATCAATTTTCTCTGATGCCATTTTATGATCCGGAGCATATTTTTTCTTCATTCGGTCACACACCGAAATAAATTCTTCTACCGGATACATGTTATTCGATGATTGGTCAGGCATAATTTGCGGAAAGCTGATCAGGTTTTCTTCAACCAAAAACCGGATAACCTGAAAAGAATCGAAAATACTTTTTGTCACAAATCGAATTCCCACTTTATCAAAAACTTTTACTGCAAGTGCATCGGGCTTGGCCAAAAGCTTGATCACGGTGCTGCTTGAGGTTTTAAAGGGCTTGGTCTGAAAATCATAAAGATCAATACCGGGATGCCCCTCTTTTTGAAACGAGCGCAGTTGCAGGGTTTCTTCCTGCTTAACCGAATTTTCAAACGGTGTTAAAATCTGTTTCTGAATTTCTTCGGCGAAAGACCCGAACAAATCGGTTTCAGCATGAACAAAAACATGCATACAACGTAACAACGCACACGACCACGTCTGAAGATTTTTATTATCGGTTTGTGAGGCAAATATTAGAAGGTTGCGGATATCTTTCAGGTTTTCTTTACTTTTGAGTTCGTTCGGTATTTTTTCCAGCCCGATCAGAAGTTTTTCGCTCATCAGCACCAGCGCCCGCCGGTGAAAATACCAGAGTCTCTCAAGATCATCGGGGTTGGAAATCTGGTAGCCGTAGGTTCGCAAAAAAGATTCGGCCTCTTCAAGGCCATGTATATCAAGACTCTTTCGGTCTAACGCAGAAGCTCCGCCGGCAACAACAGACAGCGATGAGTCGTCAAAATAATAATAAGAGGAATGTTGTCGTTGCATTCCTCTTGATTGAATAAGCTTTAAAGTTTTTTAGCAACTAATTAAATTCTATTTACTTGAAGATCGCGCAACGTTGGATCTGGAACTGCCCAAGAACACCGCTCGCCGGAGTTCCGCCGATAACAGTGGTCAGATTTGTAAATCGAACGGTACCGCTAAAGTTCTGAGCATCGATTTTTCCTTCAAATCGTATTTCACCGTACTTGTCAGCTAAGCTTAAAAATCCATCACCGCTTGTTAAGTTAAATTGTCCTGAAATCGTTGAACCGTTCGCCGGAGTGAAGTTCAGTTTTATCTTATTTTCTTCTGTTTGATTCGCCTGCCAGATGCTGTCGTGAACCGTAATCAGCAAGTTTGATTGAGCCCCTACAACATTACCGCTTGCATCCATTTTGATGAGCCCGGTAACGCCAACACCTGTGCCGGTGGCCTGCGCGCTGACGCTTCCGACTTCGGCGGGATTTGTAGTTGCCGACAATAAGGCTTTAACCTGAGTTTCAAAATTGTAAGAGTTTGCACTGTTATCATAAATAAATCCGGCATTCTGAGAAGTATTCACACATGGAGCTCCGGTAGTTACTCCTGATATAGTGACAGTCGCCGGCGCTCCGATATTTGCTTTAACACTGCTTTTCTTCGGGCTACAAGCGGCTAATAATGTAAGAGCAAGTAATACTAATAACTTTTTCATATAAATCTCCTACAACACTAATAGGCAAAGGCCGGGCCAAGGTTTTGTATCAGACTAATACACTCAGATCGAATATAAACAGAAAATCCCGCTTTTGCATAAGTTGTCTTCCGACTGTCAATTTTTTTGACAATTAAAACTAATAGATTAGGCTTAATAACATGTTTAAAAAGTACTTTGAATACATTCTGGTATTGTCGCTCTCGATGATTTTAACCTCGCTCCTCTGGCTCTTTATTTCTCAGATTGAATTAAATGAAAGAAGTAAATCAGGTTTGCAAATTGCCATCGAAAATGCCTCTCACCGCTGGAATGATCTCTATTACAACTCACAAATTACAAAAAAGCCTAATGAAGATGTTGTGCTGCTGGCTATCGACGAGGCAGCACTTATTGAGGTCGGCAGATGGCCCTGGAGCCGTAACGTTATTAATAAACTCACCGAGGAACTGACCAAATACGGGGTTAAAACCCTTACTTTCGACATCATTTTTTCGGAAAAAGAAAGTTCAGCTGCAGACTCCGCGTTCGTGAAGACCATTACCAAGAGCCCCGAAAAGCTGATTTTCGGTACTTTCAGTGACTTCGGTTCCTACGTTAGCCCCTATCAGGACTTCTGCTTAACCCAGGCCTTTCTCTATACCGGCGGGGCAACTCTTGCCAAAATCAATCCTTTTTTCTCGGTTGATGACAGTTCCAATAATTTTGAGGAAATCGAATTTAATAAAATTTTTAAGCCGATTTTTGAATCGATTGATTCAATTTCCGAAAAAGAATATCTTAGCAATTACGAAGCTGCCAGTGTTACAAAGCTGACTCAGTATCAATTAAACACCTTAACTTTTTACAAACGCCAGCGAGTCTACGATTACTGTCATTCGTGGCTCGGCGATGACGACATTTACGATTACCGGCACAACCCGGCCCTAAAAGCCATTTACATGCAAGTCTTCAGTGCGACTGATGAAGATGATCTGCGGGTCAAGCTTGCCTCTTTGATTAAGACCACACTTCGCAATCCGATTCCGCAGTATGAAATGTGGCGGCAGAATATCGACGATATTCAAAACGCCGCAACTTACACCGCCAGTTTTGTTGCCCATCCGGATACCGATGGCGTGATCAGAAATTATCCGCTTATTTTCCGCACCGGAAATCAGCTGGGCACCAGTTATATTCCTTCACTGGCGTTACAGGCTTATCTTGCAGCTACGGGCTATCAGGCGCTCTTTAAGCTTGAGCACGCCAAGAACCAGAAAAAAATCAGCAGCGTAGAGCTGCTGGATGTCTCCGGCGAAAAAGACCGGCTGGTTTCAACCCTACCCACAAATTTCGAGGGAAAGCTCCTGATTGATTATTACGGAAAACAAAATACCATTCGCTATATCTCGGCAAAAGAACTTCTGACAAATTCGCCAAAGCTTGTTTACACTGTGAAGACTCCCACAACCAACGGGTTATTTCTGGTTGAAAAAGTCACAGTCAATAAAGCCGAATTTCTTAAAAATAAGAATGTTATTTTCGGCGCGACGGCCGTCGGCATCTACGACATCCGGACAACCCCGACCGATATCACCTATCCGGGGCCTGAAATCCACGCCACGGTACTTTCAAACTTATTGAACTCGCAGTACCTGGCCTATGATAGATATGAAACCGTCAATGCGCCGGCCATGTTCTTTGTGTTTATCCTGATAACGCTCGTCATTTTTATTAAGACCGGCATCCGTACGTCTTCAATTCTGTTCGTTCTTTTTGCGGGCCTGTTGTTCGGTGTTCAGAAAAATAACTATCTACAAGGCGTAGTCTTTCAGTCTTCGTTCCTCTTCTTTGTGCTGCTCTCAATCGCTTTCCTGACAATTTTTATTTACAAGTACTTCTTCCAATCCAAAAAATCCAAAGAAATCAAAATGGCATTTTCTAAATACGTTTCAAAAGACGTCGTTGAGGAAATTCTGAAAAATGAAGGCGCGATCGAGTTGCGCGGCAAAAAATATTTCATGAGCGTTTATTTTTCAGATATCCGAGGGTTCACTTCTTTTTCTGAAAAAATGGACCCGGTTGAACTCTCTGAACTCCTGAATAAATACTTTACACCGATGTCGGAAGTAATTACCCGGCACCAAGGAACCATCGACAAATACATCGGCGATGCCATCATGGCTATGTTCGGCGCTCCGATCAATTACAAAGACCACGCGCTTCAGGCCTGCAATGCGGCGCTGGGTTGTATTGCCCAGCTTGAAAAACTCAATGCCGATTTTGCACTCAGAAACTGGCCTGTTATTAAAATCGGTATCGGCATTAATTCGGGCTACATGAACGCCGGCAACATCGGCTCTGAAACAATTCAGAATTATACCGTCATCGGCGACAGCGTGAACCTGGCCTCACGGCTTGAAAGTCTGACGAAGGAACATGAAGTTCAGATTATAATCAGCGAGTTTACCTACGAAATCGTAAAGGCCCATTTTAAATGCCGCGAACTTGGAAAGGTCAGCGTAAAAGGTAAACTCGAACCGGTCACAATTTATGAGCTGGTCAGTAAGAATTGATACGAACTAATTTAGGAGTTAATTATGAGCACTGTTTTCTGGGTCTTATACGATCCGAATAAAAAAGCCCAAACCGAAAAACTCAGTCAGGAAGAAGCTCAATTCACGCTGATGAAAATGCGCACGCGCGAAGTTAATGACTTTCTGATCTGGCGTTCCGACTGGCCAAAGTGGAAGCGCTTGAAAGAATTCATCGATTCTGAGGCCAGTCCGTTTATGAGCACCTTCATGAATATCGACAAAGAAAAACAAAATAGTCAAACACAGCCCTCGTCCCTCAAAATGAACCCGGTCGACGCCGAAACCGAAAATGTTATTCGGGCTTCATTTTCAGGCGTTCAGCTTGAAGAAGTCAAAATCAACAACGTGGTCTCAACCGGCGAACAGTTTTTTGACATTGACCAACTCGCAGGCAAAAAAGCCGGAGTCAGCTCGGGACTTAATTTTAAAGGGTTGAATAAAACAAATGCACTTTCTAACAAGGGCCACGGAGAAGATAAATACAAACTCGAGCTCTTATTGATTAACCCGCGCGAAGTCATGTTTCGGACGTTTGCCAAAGATATCTCCTTAAGCGGAACTTTCTGCGAACGGATCATTCCGGACGACTTTCACCATTCTGATTTCGATCTGGTAATTATTAACAAATTCATAGCCGACATTCAGTTCAACCGGCTAACACTGAAAGCCAAACTGGTCATTACCGGAAATTCGCTTTACATTGAGTACCTGCCGATGCCAAAAACCCAGAAGGAATCCCTGCGGGCCATGCTCGAGTATTATGTGCGGGCCCAAAAGAAATTTAGCACTTAATCAAAATCCGAAAGATTTGGTATATTGAAAACCTGCAACAAAGTCGTTGTACTTGTTCAAAGTGATATTTGAGGTGTTATTGACTGCACTGACCGAAAACCCCAGCGTTGAGCCGGATGCGAATGCCTTGACGACATTATACGAAAGACCGGCCTGAGTATCGGTTCGCGGTTCTGATTTGTCGGGGTAACTCAAACTGCTGATCGCCAGTCGCAAGGTTGTAATCGTTTCCCAGAAACTCGGATACATGTAACCGACTGCTCCCGAAAATTTTCTGAAGCGGCTATTGACTCCCTTGGCTGAATTAGAGTCTGCCCCGAGATCGTAAAAAATATTATTTATGGTCTGCTGAGAAAGGAAATGAGTGAATGTCGTTAAAAACTCCACTCGCGATCCGGAAGTGTCATCATCTTCGCTGGTAAAGCCATAAGCTGTGTCGGCTGCCACTGTCAGGCTGTAGCGGATGGCAAAATTAACCGAATGCGGGATCGAAACCTGGGTTTTCAGAAACACCGAGTTCAGCAAGAGTTCCCGGGTTGTTGTCGTAATCGGCAAATAAACACTGTAGGCGTTTAAAGAGGCCTCATATCTATTTGAAATCTTTTCTTCGTCGAAAAAGAATCGAATCGGCAAAGAAACCAGTGCTTGAAGAGCGTCGGTCGACTGCAGAGTGCTGTTTGGACGGAATTTGCTGTCCATCGTGTAATTGTCGAGCACAGCCAATGTAGGTTCAAAAACAAAATTAAATCTGTCAATAGCCTTATGCGAAAACGAAATTCCGTAACCCAGCACATTTCCGTTCAGGCTCTCGTCAAAAGAGTCCTGCGAAAGATTAATGGCATTGGCATCGAAGTTATAGCCCAGCAAAAGCGTTATGTTCGTTTTTTTACTATTATCAAAATAATTCTGGTAGCGAATCGTTTTGTCGATAAGTGCTTCGGTCATAGAATCCAGCTGAACATCACCGGAAACATCTAGCGAAATTTCAAGGCTGTTAAGGGACTTCTCATACTCGGCTAGCTCAAACTGAATAAGTCCGATGTAATAATACGCGCGCGCAGTCGCTACATTTGCAGCATCTGAATTTTTAACAAATGTCTGAAAGTTAACGAGCGCCTCGCTGTAATTACCCTGGCGGGTCTGTATCAGGGCAAAGTAGTAATACCAGTTAGGATAATTGTCGCGGCTGACTTTAATTGTTTCCAGCAGCTCGAGCGCCTGTTTATAATTCTGCTTATTATAATGCTGAATTATCTGATTAACAATATTTTCGGAATTCTGGGCCTGCGCCGTTGAATTCGCACCGAAAAATACGAGAGGAAAAATGAGCACCAACAATATTCTTTTCATCTACTCAGTCACAACTTTTAGTTAGAGGGTTGAGTAATGATCTTTACTTTACTTTTATCAAATTTTTGCGTTGCCGCGCCATCAATGATCTGGGTGTTTCCGGAATTCAGATTATCCAGCGGTGCTGTCGGTGGCGGCGGCGCCGTGCCATCAGCACGATTAACTACTCCGGGTGGCGGTGGATTTTTTGCAGCACCGGGATCTTTTGGCTTTTTCTTAACTTCTGTATCGGCGTCGATCTGTTTCATTTCTTTTTCAGGAACTTTTACCGGCGGTGCAGGAGCGCCATTTTCCTTAGCCTCAGACTTTTCACCCTTTGAAATTACAACCGGTTCGGTTGTGGGTGCGGTACCGGTTGCCGAAATCGTCTGAAAAGAAACCTGGCCTTTAAGGGTAATAACTTCCGTTACTTTTGTTGCTGAGCTGTAAGACGTAACGAACTCAGTTCCCCGCACGCCGGCAACTGCTGTTGCAGTACGGACTTCAAATTTACTGTTTTTGTTGTCGTATTTTTGCTCAACTTTACTTCGGACTTTTCCTTCGAGTAAGTTCAAATTGACATTTTTGTCGCTTGGCGTATTCGTATACTTCTCAATTTTAAGCTTGGTATTCGGAGAAATATTCAGAATATTCCGGTCGGACATCACAATCTTTGCGCGAGAATCAACTCCGGAAATGATCGTATCACCGACCTGAACCTTGGAACTGACTTTTGCATCTGATGTGGCGCCACCGCTTTCAATTTTTACAACGCCTTTTACGACCATAAAAGTGCCGTATTCAGCTGCAAGCAGATTTTGCGCAATCAGAAACATACTGATAAATAAAACTTTTTTCATAATTTCTCCTAGGAAGTGCAGAGAATATGATCTGATTTATTAAAAAAATAGGCAAGCTATAATCGAAAAACTGGCGCTACGACTTAAGCCCAGCTTCTGAGTTTTTTTTCAACAGGTATTCACCGAACAAGGCCATCAAAACACCAACAACGATAAAGATGTCTGCAATATTAAACACGCCTGTGCGCAGAGGTCCCCAAAATTCGATCAACATGTAATCAATAACATGGCCGTCTTCATGAAAAACTCGGTCCCAGAGGTTACCGAATCCGCCGGCCAGAATAAAAGTATAAGCATAAAGATTTACTTTGAGATTTTCTTTTTTGATCAAGTACCAGAGCATACCGCCAAGGCCTAAAAAAACAATAAGCGCAAAAATAACAAATCGGACGCCTCTGGACCAACCGCCACCCAGACCTAAAAAAGCTCCGGGGTTTTCCGCGTAGACAAACTGAAACAGCCCATTCAGATAAGAAATTGAACTCTTACCCATGAGCTGATTGACGGCCCAGTATTTCGTTGCCTGATCAAGACCGAATATCAAAAACAACAAAGTGAAAATAACAACTATTCGATACTTAAAGCTCATAGAACTTAGCTTTGCTTTCCGCCCGCTCTTTTAAGCGCACTGACGGCCGCAATCGATTGGCATTTCGATCGACAGAGTATTTTTCAAGCTGGCTTCGGATATAATGAGCGCCTACACTATCGGCGTACTTCAGCAGTCCACCTCTGAACGGCGGAAAGCCGGTGCCCATAATCATGGCCAGATCAACTTCGTTCGGAGTTGCAACAATTTTATCGAGATCAAGTGCCAGCGCACATTCGTTGACCATAGCGAAGACACCACGCTCGATACATTCCTGGTCTGAATAAGGATTGGTTGGTTCGCCAAGCCCGATTTCAGCATAAATTGATTTATCCATTTCAATCTTTCGGCCCGAATCATCATACTTATAAAAGCCCAGATTTGTTTTTTGGCCCAACCGCAACTTATTTTTTTCAAGCACCTGCATCAACGGCGGAATTTCCACACGGTCGGGAAATGCCTTTTTGAAAATATTCAGAACTTTCACACACACATCCAACCCGACGCTGTCCATCAGCTCGAATGGCCCCATCGGCATCCCGAACTCATAAACATACGCTTTATCAACCTGCTCGACACTCATGCCTTCAGCCAGTAAAAATGCAGCCTCGGCCATGTACGGCAATAAAAGCCGATTCACCAAAAATCCTGCGCCGTCTTTTACAACAACCGGCATTTTGCCCATTTTTTTTGCCAGTTCAAAAACCGTAGCAATAGTTTCATCCGAAGATTTTTCGCCGCGGATCACTTCAACAAGCGGCATTTTATGAACCGGACTGAAAAAATGCATTCCCGCAAAATTTTCCGGACGCGGATGCCCCTTTGCAATTTCATTTATGCTCAATGAAGACGTATTGGTAACCATAATCGCATCGTCGCGCATTTGGGCCGCCGTCTGAGCAATTACTTTTTGCTTAACACCCAGATCTTCGACGATGGCTTCAATTGTCAGATCAATAATTTTAAATCCCGAAAAATCCAGTGTGGCCGAAACCAGCGCCATTTTCTGGGTTAACTGATAATTATCAATTACTTTTTTCTTTAAAAGTTTCATCCACAGATCGCGCGCATGTTTTAGTGCCTTGCCATTGGCCTCATGTGATATATCTTTCACGCGGACATCTATTCCCTTGTCGGCCGCAACGTAAGCAATGCCGCCACCCATTGTGCCGGCGCCCAGTACCCCGAGATGTTTTACGGGTCTGGCCTTAACACCCGAACTGACGCCGGTCTGTTTTTTTACCATTTCGGTCAGATAAAAAACATGGATCAGATTTTTTGAAATATCGGTCACCGCACAGTCGGCGAAATAATCCTGCTCGATCTGCAGAGCCTGCGCCCTATCAGTCATGCCAAAAGTTTTCATCACGACATCGAGCGCCGCAATCGGAGCGGGATAATGCCCCTTCGTCACCTTAAGTACTCCTTGTCGAGCTTTTTTAAAAACGATACCCTTTAGTGGGCCTTCCAGAAGTTTATTAAGTGCGCCCCGTGGCTGAAATATTTTTTTGCGCTTCTTTGCACCTTCCGCAATAATTTTCAGAATCTGGTCGGCTGCAAAACCCTCTAATAAGTTCGGATGAACTACAAAATCAACCAATCCGCTTTTCAGGGCTTTTTTGGCATTCAAAAGCTTGCCCGCCAGAATCACATCTAACGCCGCCTGCAGGCCGATAACTCTCGGAAGACGCACGCAACCGCCGAAGCCCGGCAATATTCCAAGTTGGGTTTCAGGCAGCCCGATTCGCGTTGAAGCATCGTCTGTTGCTATACGATAATCGCAGGCCAAAATCAACTCGCAGCCGCCGCCGGCGCACGCGCCGTTAACCAAGGCTAATGTCGGCATCGGCAGATCTTCGATCATATTAAAAATTTCCTGCCCGGAACGAACGGCTGCCCGAACCTGGTCCTTCGTCGTCAGTGCTCTGATTTCTTCGATGTCGGCACCGGCAATAAAAATTTTCGGCTTAGTCGATTTAAACACCACCATTTTATAAGTATGAGCTTCGTGGCGCAGTTTTTCGATGTGAGATTTCAGTTCGATCATAACCGGAGTTGAAAGCTTATTTACTTTTTCATTCGGAAGATCAAAAGTTAAAACTGCAATGTCGTCAATTCCTGCTTTTTGTTTAGAAAATATAATTGCTGCCATTTTGACTACCCTTCATTCTCGATAATAACTGAACCACCCTGACCGCCGCCGATACACAAAGTCGCAAGACCAAATTCGGTATCACGCCGACGCATTTCCTTCATAAGTGTCAGTACAAGCCTGCTGCCCGTGGCCCCGACCGGATGCCCGAGCGCTACTGCGCCGCCATTGACATTCAGAATATCTGAACGCAATTCGCCGATCTTTCCCGAAAGGCCGATTTTTAGTCCGAATTCATTCGAATCAAAAGCCTTTTGATTTGCCATGACCTGAGCAGAAAAAGCCTCGTTCAGTTCAATAAGCCCGATATCTTTCATGGTCAGGCCCGCTCTTTTCAGCGCAATCGGAGTTGAATAGGCCGGCCCCATCCCCATTCGTTCAGGTTCCAGCCCCGCATAAGCGTAGCCTCTGATCCGAACGAGCGGTTTACATTTTATTGCTTCAGCTTTTTCACGCGACATCATCAGAACAACGGCAGCTCCATCCGTAATCGGACAGGAATTTCCGGCCGTTATTGTTCCTGTGGTTTTATCGAAAAATGGTTTTAATTTGGCAAGCGCTTCAAGCGTTTGCCCCTCACGCGGCCCGCTGTCTTCTATCAGAGTTTCTTTATAGTCCGGCGGTAAATAGAGTGAGGTAATTTCCTCGGCCAGTTTTGCCCGGGCTGCAACAGCTTTCTGATGCGAGCGCAAAGCATATTCATCCTGCTCACGCCGGGTGATCCCGAATTCTTTTGCGATAACTTCGGCCGTCATCCCCATATTCATTCCGACGAAAGGATCGGTTAAACCTTCGAGCAGGGCCACAATCGGTTTGTATTTTGATCTGGCCATCGGAGCCAGCGTCACCATTTCTTTTATCTGTGCCAGATCAGCCCTAAACCAAGCCCAGAGGGCCGCAAGTCTTGCGGGCGTTGTCCGAGCCGTGGCAAGCCGTTCGATAATCTGCGTAATGGCGGTTGGAAAAATAAGCGGCATTTGCGACATGTTTTCGGTGCCGCCTGCAACGATCATATCCATTGTTCCGGATTTTATTCGCTCAAAGCCGGTAGTGATACTCTCAAGTGCCGATGCGCAATTTCGATGAACTGTTAAGGCCGAAGTTGTAATCGGAAATCCCGCGTTCAGTGCAACAACGCGCGAAATATTTACGGCGTCCGCCGGCGAACCGGTGTTACCCATAATCACTTCATCAACGTGATTAACGTCAAGGTTGGTCCGCGCAATCAGTTCCTTCAAGGCCGTTTGCCCGAGTAGCGAGGCATGCACATTCTTGAGTTTTGTTCCTGATTTTGCAAAAGGTGTGCGAACGCCTTCAACAATAACCACATCGCGCGGACCTTTAGGCATCGAACTCATATGAACTCCTCTGATTTTTTAAGACGTGAGGTAATTATTTAACCCTGAATTTCTCAGACTTGCAATTGACGCTTGCTTCCAAGTTTGACCAAAGGCTGAATTTTAAGATTTGTGCTTTTTAAAACTCAGACTTAGAATAAACACTCTACAAAATGAGGTTAAGTTTGGGAAACATGAGTGACAAATCAATTGATAAATCCGCAGCTGAGATTTCTAGTTTCGAAAAAGAAGCGCTTGAGTTTCATCAAAAAGGCCGACCGGGTAAAATCGAGGTCATTTCAACAAAAGATTGCAATACCGAAAAAGCATTATCGCTGGCTTACTCTCCCGGCGTGGCGGCACCTTGCAAGGCCATAGCTAAAAATCCGGAAAAAGTTTTCGACTATACCAGTAAGGGCAATCTGGTTGCTGTGATTTCAGACGGCACTGCAGTTTTAGGTCTGGGTAATATCGGTCCATTGGCGGCAAAACCGGTTATGGAAGGCAAAGGTATCCTGTTCAAAACTTTTGCAGGAATTGATGT
>JANPPN010000007.1:0-1926 GCA_031428535.1 Bdellovibrio sp.
GAAGACATGAGTCCAGAGGAATACATTATTCGCTCGATTTTCCAGCGACTGAAGCCCAGGCAAAAGACACGATTCTTTGACTTCACTTTGACTTCAACGCGATTTAACTAGACCATATTCGGATATGTATACACGCTCCGAAACTTTCTTTAACGGCTATGATGGAACTAAACTTTTTCTGCAAAACTGGGGCTGTAAAAAGCCAAAAGGTACAATTCTTATTACACATGGTCAGGGCGAACACTCTGACTGCTATCTAAGACTTATCAATTCACTTGAAATTCAAGGTTGGAATGTCATGGCCTGGGATTTAAGGGGCCATGGAAAGTCAGAAGGCCTTCGCGGCTATGCAAAGGATTTTGACGAGTACGTTTTAGATTATAAAATTTTACTCGATTTTGCGCTCGGACTCCATGACGTGCACAACAAACCTGTTGTGCTGCTGGCGCACTCGATGGGCGGTCTGATTCAGACATGCACTCTTTCTGAAAGAAAGCATCTAAATGAAGTTATTGCCGCACAGGTGTTGAGTTCGCCGCTTTTCGGTGTTGCCGTTGAAGTTCCGGAATGGAAAGACAAAGGTGCGGGCCTGATTAACTCGATTTTTCCGAAACTGACTCTGAACAATGAAATTAAAAATGATTTGCTCACCCGCGATCTCGATGTGATCCGCGAGTACGAGCAGGATACCTTCCGGCATAACCGCATTTCGTCGGGCGTGTATCTGGGTTTTAAACGCGAATTTGCACGCGTCGTAAGTAAAGCGGGCAACATCACTATTCCAACCTTGATGCATATTTCAGATAACGACCCGGTTGTTTCAAGCCAGAGTGCGCTTCAGTTTTTTGATGCACTGGCCAGCCAGAACAAGGTTCTGAAAATTTTTGAGGGCGCAACCCACGAACTTTACAATGATACAGTCCGAACCGAAGTATTTAAGGCCGTTAGTGATTTTTTAAAACAATTTGTAGAATCTTAAGAGGTAAAAAATGCTATCGCAATTCAGATTGTCATTATTTTTATTACTTTATACTTTAGCAACAATTTCGTGCGTAACGCCACTTCGTACCCAAACCGGTGTTCCGGAAATAAGCCCTTCGGATTATGAAGCCCTCCTGACGCATAAAACAAAGAAGCTCGAAGTTTATGACGGGCTTTATAATGTTTTAACTGTTCAGGCAACCTGGCTTGATTCGCAGATGATGGAGGCTTCGCTTTCGCTGTCGGGTCGCAATGCGCAGTGGAGCGAGCAGATTTACAGAGAAGAGCGGGCAAAAAAAATAATAAAAAATACTGACACAACAGAATTTTTTGTTAGTATCTACACGCCCGAACGGCGGCACTCTGATCTTTCAAAAACCAAAAACCTCTGGAAAATATTTCTGGAAGTTGATGGCCAAAGATACGAAGGCAAAGCCACAAAAGTTAAACAGCTTTTAACTGAGATTCAGGCGACCTATCATTATCATAACCGCTGGTCGACTCCTTACGTTGTAAGTTTTTCGGTGCCAACTTCCACTGTAGAAAACCGGCCAGCCACACTGACGTTCACGGGTGCCGTAGGCGCAGCGCAATTAAATTACTAGCCCACCTTGACATAATTCAAACCCATCTCAGATTTAAATTGTAAGAGGAAACCGGTTTCCTCCCGAAAAATAAAATTATTTTAAAGGGAGGCAAAATTGAACGCATTATCATTATTAAACAGTTTTGAACGGGATTTCGCAAGGCCACTGGTCCGCGAAAAAGTATTCCCATCATTGATGAAATACGACGATAAAAATACCGCTTGGCAGCTTACCGTCGAATTGGCGGGGGTTACAAAAGAAAATGTAAAAATTGATACGTCCGAAGGCTATCTTCGATTAACCGGAGAGAAGACCAAAGGGTTCAATATAGGTAAGTTCGAAGGTCTCTACGCAATTC
>JANPPN010000008.1:0-1903 GCA_031428535.1 Bdellovibrio sp.
TTGGCCATCCATGCCCTTCCGTTTTAGTTAGGCTTCCTTGCTAACTAAGTGCCCTGACTTATCGTATCCCTGTTGGTAACTGCCTTTTTTCTGATAGGTTTTTTGTCCCATTAATGATTCTTTTATATTATCCATTGCTGAGTTCACAACAAGGAGTGCCGTCTCGGCGTAAACAGCATTGTCTTTGTTAATGTCGACAAGTCGCTTGATTAATAATTCTAACGTTGAATGAATTGTTCTTAATCGATCGCCTTCTAGGCCGCCGATCTTCTGTGCGATTTCGAGCAGCCGCGGTTCTTCGGTGTTGGCACCGACATGCCCTGCGAGTTCGCCGGCAGAAAGAATTCTTTGATTTTCAATTGTTCGGATCTTGGCCAGAATCTGATCCTTAACATTGTTACTTTCGTTTAGCATATCAATGTTGCTTTGAACCAGAAATTCTTTTTCTTTGCGGACACAATCAAGCAATAACCGGTATTGCTTTGTGATTTCCTCTAAATTTGTAATTAACTTATCAAAACTTCTTTTTTTCATTTTAGCCTCATCCTTGAAGCAAATTTTTTTCTAATTTTTATTCTTCAGTGGCGCGGGATTTCAGGTGTTCATCAACCATTTTATCGGCTACCGCTTTTGCATCGACTTTGTATTTTCCTTCAGCAATCATCTGTTTGAATTTAGCCACTTTATCGGTGTCAACATCAGGGGCATTCTTCGCAAGTTCTTTGATTTTTTTAATGTCCTGAACTCGTGGTGATAATTGAACTTTTGTAGCTTCAGATGCGGCGGTTCCCGCAGCCGAATTCTGTGAGGAGTCCGAGCTCTTTTTAACATCACCCGACTTGGCTGCGCCCGACGCTTTCTCGGTTTGCGTATCTGTCGCATTTAAATTCTGGCCGACCTTATTGTGGGTAATCTTCATCTGAACCTCCAACCTTTGAATAGTGTATCATAGAGAGACAATTGTACCAAATCATTCTGAGACATTCGGCCTGACAGTCCAAAATAAAGGGCTCGCTGCGCTTAACCACCCCAACTGTTGTCCAGCCTTAATTGTGTCACCCGGAGACAATTTCTGCTCCGGCCCCAGTCCAGTTCCGCGTGTCAGAATGAGACTTTCCAGCCCATTGTCGTGTTTAATTCGAAACTGCATCTGGTCTAAGTCCATATACTTTTTATCTAGCAAAGTTCCGGCCCATGGATTTTTAAGCTCTAGCTGTTCCTGTTCAGGCGACTGAAACTTGAATGTGACCGGTTCGTTTTCGGTAGTTTTTGTTTGTGGGTTTGCCATCGCTCCCGAAAAAATCGCTTTATGATCAAGTTTTAGGGGCCCATGCGGCTTTTCAATCGGCGCACGAAGACCGAGTTTTTCACCGAATTTTTCCATTAATTGGTCATGAATAAGATTTGAAAGCCCGATTCCGCCGGCTTTTCCCCATTGATCTGCATATTGATCATCAAGTTGTCCGCGGAAGATTTTCTCTGCATTATTCTGTTTGATAAAGCCGCTCTCATGAACGGTTGAACGCATCTGTTTCATCATTTCACGGATAAAATGATTTTCGTAGAGGTCTGCCACTTCGCGTAGTTTTTCTTCGGTAACTCTGTTGGATTTATCCTTGAGCGGTTGATTCAATGCAATTGCAGGGTTTGTTTTTCCGATTTCACTCATCTTGATTATCGTCCTTGAAAAAAAAATGGGGAGTGTCCTTAATTTCGTTATCGCATCCGTGCGATTTTTCTAGGTGCAAGTGACGACTTAAACGATCATCCTTGATTGCTTTTGTCTTACTGATGTGAAACTTCCTGCGAGGTTGTCTTAACATAGTCAGCACCTAGACCATCCTGGTTAATGAAATTTGAGGACCCTCCCCTATCACAAGTTCTCATCCATGAGATCCCGTGA
>JANPPN010000009.1:0-4791 GCA_031428535.1 Bdellovibrio sp.
GGTTTTCAAAAAGTGCAGCCGGCGGTCGATTTCGCGTAAGCGCCGCTTTCCATACTGATAATCGGCATTTTCAGATCTATCGCCGTTGCTTGCGGCCCACGTAACAACTGTCACGGTCTTTGGCCGCTCAACACTTAACAATTCGACGTATTCGGCGCGGAGCTTTTCAAATCCGGCCGGTGTAATGTAATTTTTGTCAGTGGTCTTTTTTGCGTCGTTCATAATTTTAGACTCAGTCCGTCTTTAAGTGCCGAACGCATGGCCCTGACGGCCGGAATAAAACTAATGAGTAAACTGCTGACCAGCATGATCACCAGATAAAGGATTTCATTCAAAGAAAACATCGGCGCCTGCAGATAAAGCCCGTAGTGTGATTGCACCCACGGCCCAAGGCTTAACTCCAGCAGCATTTTTACCAGACACGCAAACCCGATAGCGAGTCCGCTCAATAACAGGGTTTCAAACAAAATCAGGCCCAGAACATTTTTCAGCGAAGCGCCCAGTGCTCTCAGCACGGCCATTTCGCGCCGCCGTTCATTCAGTGAAGTCATTAACGAAATCAACATCGAAATCAATCCCACGAGCATCACCAGAAATGAAATCGTCTTGAGCACTTTTTCCACCATCGAAAGCGAAGTCCACATTTCACTTAGGACAACACCCGGAATCACCGCCTGAAGTGGCTCTTCTTTATATTCATTTATCCAACGCTGCAGTTTCAGAATCTCGATGCGGCTGTTAGTGCGCAGAAAAAAAGAAGTAATCGCGCGCGGCTTCAGCATTTCTGGCTTCAGCTCGCCCGCCTTGATTTCATTTTCGCGCGTGGGAGCGCTGCCGGTTTGCCAATCGATGTGAATGGCTTCCATTCCTTCAAGCGAAATATAAAGGGCGCGATCGAGTGCCGTTCCGGTAGTTTTCATTATGCCGACAACCAGAAAGGGTTTATCGTCGTGCTCTTGAATAGCAATGCCACTGGTTACCCCGTGGGCCACAACCACCTTCGAACCCAACTGGTAACCCAACTTTGCAGCTACATCGGCACCAATCACCACATCGAAATAATCTTTAAAGATTTCGCCAGTAGCAAATTGCACTTTTTCATTTGATCTGAATTGATAGAAATTAAAAAAATCCTGATTCGTCGCGACAACCCGAAATCCGTTATGACCGTCGCCAAGGCTGTACGGAATCGTCCACTGCACTTCGGGCCGCTTACGGATTTCATCATAACTTTCAATTGAAACATTCTGAGTGGGCTGACCGATATTAAAAACCGAATAAAGAATGATTTGCAGAGGCCCCGAACGTGCTCCAACCACCAGATCTATTCCGGAAATGCTCTGAGTAAAGCCGTCTTCTGCCGCGCGCTTTACTCGCTCCACCGACATCAACAGCACAAGGCTCAACATCATCGAGAAAACCGTTAACACAGTTGAAAATTTCCGGTTGCTCAGGGATTTCCAGGCAAGCCCTGCCCAGGTGATCTTATTCAAAGGCACCATCCGTTGATTTTACGAGATTCAAATCACTCAGGCTGACTGAGCGATCAAACAATTTTGCGATACTCAGATCATGGCTAACGAACAAAACACTGGTTTTATGAGTTCGGCAAAGTTCAAAAAGAATTTTCAGAAAATTTTCGCGGTGATCGTAATCAAGAGCCGAAGTGGGCTCATCGGCCAGAATTATTTTTGGTTTTTTAATCAAGGCGCGTGCAACGGCCACCCGTTGCTGCTGCCCGACCGACAATTGCGAAACCGGTCGATTCAGATAATTCTGCAGGCCTAGGCTTTTTGTCAGCGCAGTCAAATCGGCCTCATCGACGTCGGCTTTCTGAAACAAAAACGGCAACAGAATATTTTCAAGTACCGAAAGATAAGGTATAAGATTAAAACTCTGAAAAATGTAACCGATGTTCTCCGCGCGAAAGCGATCAAGCTCCGCAAGCGAAAGACGCGTCAGATCTTGCCCACAGACTTTCAGCTCACCGCTCTGCGAATGCAAAACTCCCGCAATCAATTCAAGTAATGTCGATTTTCCGGAGCCGCTGGCACCAAATAAAAAAACAAACTCTGATTCATTAACCACAAGACTTGGAATATCTAAAATCGCAGTTGTGCCGTAGGAAAATTTAAAGTTACGAAGCTCTATAGCTGTCATTTGTAATCTTCAACCTCATCGGCTTCCATTTCGAAAGACACTTCACCGTATTGCGACCTTACGGTATTAACTTTAAAAGTACCATAAACCCAGATCGGCGCGCCCTGTTTGGATTCCGTACCCTTTTTCATTCTGACATAAACCATTTGGTTGGGTGGTGGTGGTGGTACATGAATGCAGGCCTGCGGAGTTGGCACCAGTAAAAACTCAGTTACTTTATTCTGGTTGTCTTCAAGTGGAACCATAAAACCCGGGATCTTTACTTTTTGATTTTGCAGTTGCTTAATTTCGCTCGGTGCATTCTGGGTAATGTAATCCATTTGGTTCAAAAGGCGCCAATCAACTTCGATACCTGCACCGCTACCGGCATTTTTTAAAAAAAATACGCCCGCGCCGACGGCCGCAGAAAAAACCAGTAGTGCAACAAAAACCCATTTCATTTCTTATTTCCTATCTGAAGGTTTATAGGTTATGCTTTACTTTCTTATGAGTAAATACCAAAGCGTACGCGGCACAAGAGATTTATTACCTGAAGTTAAACAAATGTTCCGTCAGATCGATGAAATTGCCTATAAAACAGCGAAAAATTACGGTTTTAAAGAGATTGAAACCCCGATTTTTGAATTTTCTGAAGTCTTTCACCGATCGCTTGGCGAAACCTCAGACGCCGTAGCCAAAGAAACCTATACTTTTACCGACCGCGGCGGCGATTCCATCACATTGCGGCCCGAAGGTACCGCCGGTGTGGCCCGCGCCTTTGTCAGTGAAGGACTTGCACAGTTGGTTCCGCTTAAGTTGTATTATTGCGGCCCTATGTTTCGCTATGAACGCCCCCAAAAGGGACGCTACCGGCAGTTCTCTCAGTTCGGCGTTGAGATTCTCGGCCTTGATTCCCCACTGGCCGATATTGAATGTCTTGATCTGGCGTGGACGATTTTCCGCAAATTGAATTTGGCTGACCGCTGCATTCTTGAGATCAATACTCTGGGTGATACCGAATCAAGAAACGCCTACCGCACGGCCCTGGTGGATTATCTGAAACCCTATTATGAACAACTTTCTGCCGATTCAAAAATCCGCTTCGAAAAAAATCCGATGCGAATTCTCGATTCTAAGGATGAATCCGATAAAAAAATAGTTGCCGGCGCGCCCAATATGGAAAATTATCTGAATGAAAGTTCTAAAAAATTTTTCGGCGACGTACTGACTGGGCTTAAGCAATTGAATATTCCTTACAAAATCAATCCGCAGCTTGTGCGGGGCCTCGATTACTATTGCCACACGGTTTTTGAATTCACCACGACGGAACTGGGTGCCCAGGGGGCTATTCTTTCCGGCGGCAGATATGACGGGCTGGTTGAAATGCTCGGCGGTCCGAAAACCGCAGGCGTAGGCTTTGCAGCCGGTGTTGATCGTCTGGCCGACCTCTGCGCGAACACGCTTGCAAAAGCACCGCACACTCCGGTCTCAGTACTGGCCTTGGGCGAAAAGGCTTTGGTTGAAGCGCTAAAAATTGCAAGCCAATTACGAAATCAGAATAAGTATTGCGAAGTGTTTATGACCGGCAATCTTAAAAAGAAACTCGAAAAAGCTAATAAGTTCGGAACCGAAAAAGCCATACTTATCTTCGAGCAGGAGCACGGAAATTTTGAATACAAACTTAAAAATTTCGTTACCGGCGAAGAAGCGACCGACTCGCTAGAAAATATCCTTAAAGTCATTTCAGTTTGATATTTTTAATTTCGGTTGTAAATTTTGATTTCGTATTATCGCCGTCGATACTGATCCATAAGGCGGCAGTTTTTAAGTTTTTGGGCAAAGTGTATTTTATTTCATTTAGCCCGTCTTTTTTAAGTGCGATAAGTTTTTCATACATGTACTTGCTGCTTGGATGAACTCTTTCAACGTTAAGCATTTCTTCGCTTGCCATCAGGCTGTAAAAATATATTTTATCAAGCCCCGCACCCTTCGGCGCCAGCTCAAAAAGCTGCAACACCCAATTCGGCGCGAATAATTTACCCATTGTTCCCAGTTGGCTGTCGCCGATAGCAACAAGTCCCATTCTGAAAAAGGAATCTTCTTCAAAAGAATTCTGCTTCGGTAATTCACCGCTCACTTCAACCGTGACTTCAAATCCGGTAACGTCAGTTACGTTGTCGAGTTTATAGACAAGCGGCGAAGCTGAAGAATCAACACTTACCAGTATTGAGCCCGTTCGATATTCAACTTTGTTCGGCATAATATTACTAAATTTCAGCTCGGTCCATCTCGACTTGGCAAAAAAAATCCGCTCTTCACCTTGGGCACCTAAACTGAATAACAGACACAAGCATAAAAGTTTAATATTCAACCTCTTCTGAAAGCATGAAAACGTTCTGCAATCTTCAACAAGGTAACAGGTTTATTGTTCTGCCGCCAGCGGCCGGCTGTCATCTTGACGGCTTCCGACCACGTCGGATAGCTGTGCACGGTTGATAAAATTTTATTCAAACCCAGCTTCCAGCGCATCGCCAGCGCGATTTCCGCAATAAGCTCACCTGCGTGGCTTCCCACAATTGTTGCACCGATAATTCTGTCGGATTCCGCTTCGGTCAGAATTTTTACAAAGCCGCCGGTTTCACCTTCGCAGAT
>JANPPN010000010.1:0-13715 GCA_031428535.1 Bdellovibrio sp.
CTATTGCTATCGGTAAAAATCTGCTCGGCAAGGCGTACTCACGTCTTAAGCAAAAGTGGTAGTCATCCAAACCGTTGAAACTGGTAGCCGTGGCGGCGCCATTCCGGCGAAAACTGTATTGTTCCAGATCGCCGCCTCCAGTTCTTGATTCATACAGGAGTTTTGCGCGAGCGACATAAACCCATTTCGTAAATGAATCTAAGTTGCTTGCCAAAGCAGCGGTCAGGACAATTGTGATTGCAAAGTCTGTTAATTTATCGAAGTTCAAGTTGGCCTCCTTTAAGGGCAATTTGTTTTTGTTCAAATCGTGTTAAGATATTCACGATAGAGTTCCGATTCCAAAATTTTGCGGCTCTGGGGCGAATTTTTTTCTCATTCAAGGTATCTGAAATTCTATTTGGGTTCGTGTTCAACTTCCAAAGCCGATAGATCAGCATGAGATTTTCATACTCTTTTGGATCGGGTACGATTCGGCCTTGAAAGTAACAAAAACCATACGGTGGACGAATACTGGTCTTTCCCTTTTCGGCTTTCAATTTTGAAATTGGCACAGCGACCTTGTCGCGCAGCTCAACCCCAGCTCTGACTAAATTGTCGCGGATGACTGATTTGGCTTTGCCAGTCTGCTTTGAAATATCAGCCAATGAGAGGCCCTTATTGTAGAGCTGAGCGTATGATTCAATAATTGCTTGCTTATCATACTCAAATAGTTCAATCTTTTTATGTATTTGGAACAGTTCGGGCAACCTGTGATCCAGGCTACCAAATTTTCTTTCTTCTGGCTCTTCTCTTTTAATCGTTGGTAAATCCAAAAAGTCATTCAAGTACGTGTTTCATTTGTAAGAGATAATTCTTATGAGGGAAAACTTCGCGCACAAGTAGCAAGAACAATAATTTGCGATTTAATTCTTCTAGGACTTTTAGAAGAAAAGAAAATAAATGAGAACTCTTAAGAACTCATGCTCACGCAGGATCGGCATGCGAATTTTTCTGAGAATAGAAATGTCCAGCTTTTTTCTGATGACATGCAAACCTCTTTTATTTTTTCTTCACCTTATCAATTTTCTTGGTTGTAATTTTCTTTGCAAGTTTATCAAAATCGCTTGTCGGATTATTAGATTCAATTTGCCGACGTTTCACTTCAAATTTTTCAAATTCATTTTCAGCGTGCTCAAGGGCCATTTTCTGAGAGATTTTACCAGCATGGGTCAGAATATTTTTTTCATTAAACTGCAAGAAGCCGTTTAACTTTTTAACCCAGTCTGCCATATACACAGGTTTTCGGCTCTGCGCCTGGTCTTCGGCGTAATCTAAGTACATGGTCACTGTACGATTAAGGGCTGTGAGCTCATCTTCGTTTAAATAATTTTTTGCAACTGATACATCCTGCTTACGAATTGGTCCAAGTGGAGAATTTTTCCATGTGGTCAGGCCCATATTCTTTTTTGAAGCATCCGCGCGGGCCTTAATCACCTCGGCGGCAGTTTTACCGTGGGTAGCCCAGTGCAATTTATTTTGAACTGTGGCATAGAACTCTTGTGTGACATCAGCGCTGCCATCGTAGTCAATGCTCGTGGCATAAATGTCGGTGATTTTTTGATAAAACCTTCGCTCAGAAGCGCGAATATCCCGGATGCGCAGTAAGAGTTCGTCAAAGTAATCTTGACCGATGGATTTACCCTCTTTAAGCCTGTCATCATCCATAACAAAGCCTTTGACCAGTAGCTCTTGCAATTGCGCTGTCGCCCATTGCCGAAACTGAGTTCCACGGGGGCTTCTGACTCGATAGCCGACAGCTAGGATTGCTTCTAGGCTGTAATGCTTAAGGCTGCGGCTGATCTGTCTTTTACCCTCATTTCGAACTTGTAAGTATTCCTTACAAGTTGCCTCGTCAGTGAGTTCGCCCTCTTCATAAATAGACTTTAAATGCAGGGTGATGTTTTGCGGAGTCGTCTGAAAAAGTTCAGCGATAGCGGCTTGTGTGAGCCAAACACTTTTATCTTCGAACCGAACCTGGATTTTAGTTTGACCGTCGTTTGACTGAAATAAAACGATTTCGCTTTTAGGGAGTTGGTTTTTCATGTTGTCCTTTCTAGTGAGGATAGGCCAAAACAATCGTGATGGCAAAGTCAGTTAATTTATCGAAGTTCAAGTTGGCCTCCTTTAAGGGCAATTTGTTTTTGTTCAAATCGAGTTAAAATATTCACGATAGAGTTCCAATTCCAAAGTTTTGCGGCTCTGGGGCGAATTTTCTTCTCATTCAAGGTATCTGCAATTCTATTCGGGTTCGTGTTTAACTTCCAAAGACGATAGATCAGCATGAGATTTTCATACTCTTTTGGATCGGGTATAATGCTACCTTGAAAGTAACAAAAAACATAAGGTGGGCGAATACTGGTCCTTCCCTTTTCGGCTTTCATTTTTGAAATTGGTACGGCGGACTTGTCGCGCAGCTCAACCCCGGCTCTGACTAAATTGTCGCGGATGACTGATTTGGCTTTACCAGTCTGCTTTGAAATATCAGTTAATGAGAGGCCTTTATTGTAGAGCTGAGCGTATGAATCAGAAATTGCTTGCTTATCATACTCAAATAGTTCAATCTTTTTATGTACTTGTATCAATTCGGGTAACCTGTGATCCAGGCTACCAAATTTTCTAAGGCTCTTCTCTTTTAATTTAGGCTCTTAATTTAAGGGTGGTACACAATCAGGAAATCGCCTGGTACAAATCACGGAAATTCGACACAACAAGCCTTATTTTGGCGAATACAGACCAAAAGGCCAACCGGCTTCTTTAAGACTTCCGGTGTTGCGATGAGCTGTTTCGTATGAAAAATTAAGAATCCTTTTAACTTCAGAAGGATTATTGAATCCTAAGGTCATTAACGCAGCAACGTCAGCTCTTGCATTAGATCCGAATAAAAGTCTGCATTTAATGAATGGATTCATTTTAGCCATGGCATCACGACTAAGAAACTTAGTAGCGCTTTTTTCAGTTTCAAGCTCGGTCATTTTTACTCCAAATTTAGACATCACGTTGTCGTATGGATGTTGTCCTACTCTCGCCGACAAGCTCAATGATTTTTCAATTTCTGAGTTTTGTTCAGGTTTAATTCTCGAAATTTTGCTTGTTAAAGTTTTAAATCGTTTATCTTTTGTATAAGTTAAAAGACCGCCTAGGATTGCAGACTCTACGCGGTTCTCTATTTTGCTCGCCACTTTACTAAGAAGTTCTGCGTGGATTAGCTCATGGTTTTCCATCACCCACGTATGGAGCAGTTGCATAACTAAGAAATCAATTTTAGCAAACGGAAGTGCATTAACGATTGCTTGTTCAGGTGTTACGGGTTCTTTTTTAAAATTAGGTCTTTTTCCCGAAAAGGTAATGCCCAATCCTATTAAGTCAGTTAATATTTGTTCTTTAATTAATTTTGAGATCACTTTTTAACTCCCTAATAAAGCCGTTTACGAATACTTCATAAGTTTCAGTAGTAGCCTGCCTCATTACGTATTCTTTTGCGATGTCGATTTCGTCTGCGGTTGGCTTTAACCAAATTAGATCTGTGTAATCTTTTGCTCGACGCTCTACCGCCGCATGAAGTTTAGAGTTAATTAAGTCTTGGCGTGATATCGATTTTAATACTATTGCCTTACCTGCGAAAATCTCTTTACAAAACTTTTGCCACCCTTTAGGAAGGCGATCTTCGATTGGGCAACCTTATTGTTTAGCCAGTCTTGATTAATATTAAGTTTATCGGCCACTTCTTTCGCGGCTTCAACTAGGTGCTTATCCATCTTTGCAACAATGATATCAATGTCCGTGGTTCTTCGATCATCATAACCAAGGAATACTAATGCAGCTCCGCCACAAGTGTACAGTGTGTAAGACTTTTTCTTTTGAGAAAGAATCTTGTCTAGTTCATTTATGGCTTCCATCACGTCTATTGACTTCATGCTACCTCTGCTATCATTGTATTGGATAATCCAATAATTGTCAAATTTGAGTATTATTCGGTATTTAGCCCCGATTCTCCTACATGGGCACTTGACGTCACTGATCCGGTTTGGGATTTGAGCTTATAGCTGCTTCAACCATGCGGTGAAAAACCAGACCACGGCTTTTTGATGTTCTTCGGTTAAATCTGAAAACAAATTCATCTAAATACGTTTGTAAATTTTCTTTATTTATTCTGCCGTGATAAGTTCCGTTGTACCAGCGCTTAAGTAGCGATACAGATCTATGAAGACGGGGTAAAAGTCGCTCGTCATTACCGTCAACTTCTTCCCAGGAATATGGTTTTCTCTGCGGCTCATATTGATAACCTTTTTTAACTATTGTTGGGTAGCTTTTATGGCGATCTGACACAATTATTGAGCCCTGTTTTACAACCGTTTGAATAAATTTTTGAATATCTGAACTGCCACGACTTTGAATGTGTTGAAGCCTAATTCTGCCAGTCGCAGAACCTCGTTTTTCTGCAGCTACAGCTATGATTTCCTTGTTGTTTTTACCACCTAAAAAAGCCTCGTCGACCTCAACTGTTCCTTCCAATAATGTACGTCCAGAAAGCACTGTGCATGATCGTAACTTTGATAAAACCTTACCGGCAGTTCGATAGCTTCCAATTCCAAAATTTTGCTGAAGTGCCAAGGCGCTAACTCCATTTTTTTGCCCCATGAACCACCAAATAATTTGAAACCACAAAGTCAGCGTCAATTTTGTATCTTGAAATAATGTCCCGGCTAAAACACGATTCCTAGTCTTGCAATTTGAACAAATCCACTGACGCTGTTTGGTTTTCCAAAACTCTTTTGAACTACAACTTGAGCAAATAAATCCATCTTGGCACTTCTTCTTTTAATCACCTTTCAAACATAGGTATCTGTTTATATTAAGGCAATTCTCAATACTAGACTTAGTATTTACTAGTAGTTTCAATAAGATATGAAATAGTTATGTTAAGTATTTAAAATATCATTCCAATGTATTATAATCTAGATATAAAGCATGATTATTTAATATATTAATTATGTTTAGTATATAAATAATAACTCAAATAGGTGATAATATGTCTAGTAAACATAGAAATTCAGACAAATATTTAAGCAAGACCGAAACCAAACTGTTTATAGATTTATTGCAAAAAGGAAGGACTACTTTCACCTCAAATGATGTCGCGAACATTACAGGCTTAAGGGGTGGATCAGTAAATAACTTTACATATCTACTTACCAAAAAAGGGTTAGCAACACGTTTAGATTCTGGATTATACAACATAGTGCCGCTTGATCTCGTAGACACTGGCAACTATTTTGAAAATGAATATTTAGTAGCCAAAGAAATTGTTAAGAAAAAAACAAAAAGTGAATCTCCTCATTATTTTATTTCTCATGGATCAGCAATGACCATACATCAAATGGTAACTCAACCTTTTTTACCCACTTATTGTACTGTAACAAGTCAAATATTGAATAAAAAAATTCTGGGAGCAGATTTTAAATTTATTAGCACGAAACCAGAACTATATTTTGGTTACCAAAAACATTGGGTTAACAATACTGAACAAGTTCTTGTAAGTGATCTAGAACGCACCATTATTGATGGTCTAAAATCATCAGAGTATTGTGGTGGTTTAACAGAAGTTGCCAAAGGTTTTTGGATCAAAAGAAATGAAATTAACTATGATAGATTATATTCGTACATCGACAAAATGAATGTCAGCGCTATTTGTGGCCGATTGGGGTTCCTATTGGAAACTTACGAAATAAATAATACTTTTTTATTAGAATTATTGAAATCAAAAATTAATAAGTCTTATGCGTTATTAGATCCGAACTTGCCAGACGAGGGCAGCTATATTTCAAATTGGAAATTAAGATTAAATATTGGAACTGATGAATTAAAATCAATTGTGAGAACCTAATGATTCACCGTAGAAACATTTCTTTAATATCTAATCTAATTCTAGAGAAAACTGGAAAAAAAGTTCCCGATAACATCATTGAAAGAGACTATTGTATTTCGTGGTTTTTGTTTGGACTTGCACAGTCCGAAATACGAAAAAATTTTGTTTTTAAGGGTGGCACTGCGCTTCGCAGATGTCACTATGAAGATTACAGGTTTTCTGAAGACTTAGATTTCAGCATTAAGGAAAATATTACTTTTAAAGAGATTCAAATTAAATTCGAAGAAATTTTTAAATATATTGAAAATGAAAGTAATATAAAGTTTTCGTTCGGAACAATAGAGGAACCCACACGAAACACATACACATTTTATCTAAATTACATCGGCCCTTTGCCAGGCAATGCACGAAGTGCAAAAGTCGACATTACATTTAATGAATTATTACTTTTTCCTGTACTAGAAAAACCCATAATTAAAACATATGAACATTATTCTGATTTCTTAATTGAACCAACCATATTCGTTTACTCATTAGAGGAGATAACTACAGAAAAAGTATGTACACTAACAGATAAAAGCAGAAATGAACCCCGCGACCTGTATGATATTTATTTCCTTTTAACCGAGAAGAATATCGACCTCTTTGGTTTTATCGATAAAATAAAAGAAAAAATGGCTTTTAAAGGTGATCCGTTTGAAGCAAGAATTGGGCAATTTGATAAAAAAGAATCACGCCTGAAAGGAAGTTGGGAAACACGACTTTCCGAGCAAATGACAAGTCTTCCAGATTTTGATACCGTTTTTAAGTTGGTTAAACAAAAATTTACAGAAGCGGGCTTAAGAATTGAAGACTAGTCCATATTAGCAATGTTGGAAAATATCATCAAAAAATAACCTAGTTACATCTTCAATTCTTTATCTCGTGCTAACCAAAATGTTTTATCTTTTTCATTTCCATCGAGACATTCCATTTTTGTCCACGCGATTGCACACTTTTCTATATGATTTTTTAACTCATTTGAATCGCGACTAGCGTAAAGGCCGCTATATAGATTTTCTTTTGTTAGCACATTTTCAATACTACATTCGTCGAAATATTTATCGGCCTTAGAACGGTCTTCAGTCAGAGTTGTTGTTTTCGCAATGCATGAGTTGTATTTAGTAGAGTAGCAAATTAAATTTAGCGAAAAATCTTTATGTGCCTTTTCGTTGCGCTCTTTCAATTTTTCATAATAAGAGTAGTACTCCGCACATGCTACTGAAGCAGGGCTATTCCTTCTTCCGTTAAACTCATTCCGCGCCTTGATTGTTACGTAAAACTTCACAGACCTGTGCCTTAATTGGGGTCAGAACTTTGTAGATATTTCTGCTTGGCTAGGGCACAAAAATACAAATATAACAGTCGAACTCTATAAGTGTCCGATTTACCTTTTAAGGCTGATCTTGTTGAATTAAGCTAACCGTCATAGCTTTTTCGAGCAATCTGTGAAACAGGTTACTCGATTTTTCAATGATTCATATACGGCAGACTGTCACCGAGCTCGCCCACCACATCACCCAAATTGTTAGCTGTCTGGCCGTTGCCGGTGGCGCCGCTGAGCGAACTACCCCAGCATTTGACCCGCTTGTTACTTGTGATCACACACGCAGAATAAAATCCCACTCCGAACGAGGAGGCCGTAAGCCCGGTTCCCATGTTGATATTTGCGGAGGTCGAAACATCATTATTTGAACGTCCAAGTGTCGTGGTTGACCCAAGTAGTAACTGCCCGCTGGTATTCAGACCGAAACACCGCATGGCACCACTGGCATTGGCAAAGCAGGTCATTGTATTGCCGCCGATAATTTTCGTGGGCGTAAAACCGGAGAACGGACACGCAATCAGGCTATCGCCCATCTGGCCCGCCGAAGCACCGATGGTAGTTGCAGTGGATTCAACGGCCAATTGACCTTTGTTGTTGCGGCCCCAGCATTTCACCGCTGCATTATCGAGAATCGCGCACGCATGGCTGTAGCCGACACCGATATCGACTGCCGTTCGGCCGGTTCCCAAGCTGATGGCTGGCAATGTTGTCATTTCTCCAGCGCTATCGCCCAACTGAATTGTGCTTCCTTGGCCCAACTGGCCGTAACGGTTGCCGCCAAAGCATTTAACCGTCGCATTGCTGAGTAAAGCGCAAGTAAAATCAAGCCCGCCGCCGAATTTGGTCGGTGTAATTCCACTACCTAAATAAATTGTCGGAAGACTATCGCCCATTTGCGACGCCGCTGTTCCGCGATTCACCACATCGTTTAACCCAAGTTGCCCTGTGGTGTTGAGTCCCCAACATTTGCCGGCGCCATTATCTAAGATGGCGCAAGTTGAATAGCCAAAAGCATAAATTTTTGTAACGGTTCGGCCGGTGCCTACGTTAACAGCTGGAAGACTGTCCCCCATCTGGTTCGCGGCACTTCCCATGTTGGTCGTATTACCGATACCCAGCTCACCGTACGTATTTTGCCCCCAGCATTTAACTGTGGCATTATCTAGTCGCGCACAACTGTGCGTGAAGCCCACTGCCAGCATCGTTGCAGTACGGCCGGTGCCTAAATTAACAAATGGAATATTTCCGCCAAGACTTGCGGCAGTATCGGCGATATTGGTGGTGCTACCATTACCCAGTTGGCCTGACGAACCTAGGCCGAAACATTTTACGGATCCGTCACTGTAGCGGATACAAGAATGATTTGAACCTGAGGCAATTTCAACCGGTTCGATATGCGTAATCGCTGCATCAGAAAAATTGCTGACGGCATCGGTAACTCGCGCGGTGCCGGTGCCGGCAGTTGAAGGTGCCGTATACAAACCGGTTGCGGAATTTATGCTTCCTGTTCCGGCGGTTACAGAATAAACATAAGGCGAACTTCCTAACACACTCGTAAACGTCATGGTTGAGAAAACCGGTAATTTCAGCGAACTCGGCGTAATCGAAAGCTGACTCACAACTGTGACTCGGCTTTCAACCACGTTGCCGATAGTATCGGTCACATGAATGAGATCCGTTCCGGCAACTACGCCGGCAACATATGCGCCAGTTGAAGAGTTGATCGTTCCGGTACCGCTGTACATAGAAAAAGTTCGCGCACCGACGCCGCCGCTCGCAACAAATGTCTGAGTACCACTGGCCGCAATCGTTAATGACAAAGGTGTTAAAGTGAGTGCGTTGTAAATAGTCACAGTTGTGTCAAACGTACTTGCAGTGGGAGTGGATGAATCCGTCGTTCGTAGAGTGGCACTTCCGGTGGTGGCCGCAGCTGTATACACGCCGGTTGCAATATCAATAACCCCTCCACCTACAACAACCGCATACGAGTAAGGCGAAACTCCGCCCACCGCGGTTAAGGCAAGATCTGAGTTGATAACCACGTAAGCCGTAACCGGCGTGACCGACAAGGGTCCGTTAACAGTGAGCGCGCCAGTGCTCGTGTTTCCTAAAGAATCCGTTGCCATTACAACAACCGAACCGGCAGTCGCACCGGTATAAAGACCGGTGGAAGAATTAATCGAACCAGGTCCGCTGACAATGGAATATGTAAATGGTGAAACGCCTCCGGTGACTGAATAGGCTTGAGTTCCGGTAGAGGCGATTGTTGCGGAGGCCGGGCTCAACGTTAACGCCGCGTTGATGTTGACTGCTGCATTTGAAGTGGCGCCTAAACTGTCAGTTACACGTACGGTGGCAGTACCGGCACCTGATGGTGCTGTGTATACGCCGGAGCCGGCCACAATAGTTCCGGTACCTGAAAAGACTGAATAACTAAATGGCCCTGTGCCGCCCGAAACCGTAAAGCTTGTTGAGTTGTTCACGGCAAGAGTAACTGAGCTCGGAGAAATATTCATGGTGGTAGTTACGATAATGTTCGCGTCCGCCGTATTGCCAAGAGTGTCGGTAACCCTGACCGTAGCCGTTCCGTTCGATGCCGGAGCGGTGTACACTCCCGTGGCCGCAACAACGCTGCCGGTTCCGGTCTGAAGAGTAAACGTATAAGGCGAAACCCCGCCTGAGCCGGTAAAGGTCTGCGAAGCATTAATCAAAAGCGTCGGCGCCGTAGGTGATATTGCCAGAGCGGCATTAATCGTAACAGTCGAATTCGAAGTGGCACCAAGGCTATCAGTTACCCGGACTGTAGCCGATCCGGCCACAGCAGGAGCTGTGTAAACACCGGTTGCGGAAACTATACTTCCTGAACCTGAAAGCACTGAATACGTGTAAGGCCCCGTACCGCCTGAAACTGTAAATGTCGTTACATTATTAACCGCCAGAGTTTTTGTGGCTGGTGAAATGCTCATCACCGAAGTTATCGTGACCGCTGCATCCGCGGTATCTCCGAATGAATCCGTCACGCGCACAGTGGCAGAACCATTCGTTGCAGGTGCTGTGTAAGCACCGCTTGAACTGTTAATTGAGCCGCCTCCGGTAAAGATCGAGTAGGTATAAGGTGAAACTCCGCCTGAACCAGTAAATGTCTGCGAGGCACTGTTCAACAGCACCTGGGTGGTCGGACTGATCGCTAACGCCGCTGTGATCGTTACCGTTGAATTCGAAACATTTCCGCGCCCGTCAGTCACTCGAACCGTAGCTGATCCGGTGGAAACAGGAGCCGTATACAACCCGCTGCTGGCGTTAATGCTTCCGGTACCCGCTACAATAGAAAAAGAATACGGCGACACGCCGCCGGTTGCAGAAAAAGTAAAAGAATTATTCACAGCCAGAGTTTTCGTTGCCGGACTGATGGCTAATGCGGGATTAATTGTGACTGTCGCATCAGCGGTAACACTCAAAGAATCGGTAACCCGTACAGTCGCGGTACCGGCTCCTGCAGGCGCCACATAAGCACCAGTGGAGGCGTTAATCGAGCCTCCGCCCGAAACAATGCTGTACACGTAAGGAGTTGCCCCGTTGGCACCCACAAAAGTAATGCCATTTCCAACGGCTAAGGTCACACTCGCCGGCGAAATACTCAAACCTGAAGTAACGGTCACCGTTGAATTTGACGTATTTCCGTAGCTGTCAGTTACCCGCACCACGGTGGTTCCCGGCGAAGCCGGGGCTGTAAATAATCCGCTCGACGCATTTACGCTTCCGGATCCGCTGAAAATCGAATAGGCGTAGGGAACAACGCCGCCGGTTGACGAAAAATTTAATGTGCCATTAATACCCATCGTTTGAGTGACAGGACTAATCGCTAAGGCAGCATTAATTGTAATGTTGGCGGTGTCGGTTGCACCTAAGTTGTCGGTTACGCGCACAACTGCTGATCCGCTGGCCGCAGGAGCGGCATATAAGCCGGTGGAGGAATTAATACCGCCAGTACCGCTCACTAAAGAAAAAGTGTAGGGACCGGTGCCTCCCGAAACTGTAAAACTTTGCGTGTTGTTCACCGCAAGAGTCACCGCCGTCGGCGAAAGACTCATCACTGAAGTAATAATAATCGTGGCAGTGGCTGTATTCCCGTAGGAATCCGTTACCTGAACTGTTGCATTGCCGTTCGCAGGGGGTGCAGTGTAAGAGCCCGTAGCCGAATTGATCGTGCCGGTTCCGGAGGCCACTGCAAAAGTGTAAGGTGCGACTCCGCCGGTGGCCGAGAAACTGATTACCGAATTGATCAAAGTGGTTTGCGAAGTCGGCGAAATCGCAAGTGCCGCGTTCACTGTAATATTCGCCGTGTCTGTTGCACCTAAGCTATCAGTAACGCGTACCACGGCCGATCCGGTGCCCGCAGGAGCCGTGTACACACCGGTCGCAGAGTTAATGCTACCGATTCCACTAACTAATGCGAAAGAAAAAGGTCCGGTTCCGCCGGATACGCTGAATGACTGTGTGTTGTTGACCGCTAAACTGACTGCAGATGGAGTTAGAGTCATCGTCGTCGTGACGGTCACATTTGTGCTGGCCGTGTTGCCGAGGGAATCTGTTACCTGCACGCTGGCGCTGCCGTTCGCAGCCGGAGCCGTGTACACGCCGGTACCTGAAACAATAGATCCAGTCCCACTTAAGATTGCGAACGTGTAGGGTGCAACCCCGCCAGTTCCGGAATAATTGACGCTTGAATTGATTAAAGTCACCTGAGCGAGCGGTGAAATTGCCAGTGCGGGGTTCACCGTCACCAGCGCATCATCAAAGGCACCTAACGAGTCGGTTACCCGAATGCTGGCGGATCCGGCCGCAGCCGGAGCCGTATACAGGCCGGTTGAGGAATTAACAGAACCGGTGCCGCTTAACTTTGAATAAGTAAACGGACCCGTACCTCCGGCAACAGAAAATGTCGTGGTGTTATTCACAGCAAGAGTTATTGCTGCAGGCGAAATCACTATCGGTGTTGTTGTCGTTACGACCGCATCCACAAAATTTCCGTAGGAATCTGTGACACGAACACTATCCACACCGTTTGCGGCAGGCGCGGTATAAATTCCAGTCGTGCCATCGATGGTGCCGCTTCCTGCGATGACCGTAAACGCATAAGGGGTAACTCCGCCTGAAGCCGTAAAGGTAATTGATGAGTTAATATAAGTTGTCTGGGTTAATGGTGAAAGCGCAAGCGCCGGCTGCACCGTCACTAATGAATCCGCAGTGGCACCCAAAGAATCCGTGACGCGAACTGTGGCCGAACCTGAAGACGAAGTTGCCGTGTAAATACCGCTCGAGGCATTGACCGCGCCGGTGCCGCTCAGAATCGAAAACACATAAGGACCAACGCCGCCGGCAGCTGTGAAAGTGGTGGTGTTGTTTACCGCAATTGTTGCCGACGTCGGAGAAATGCCTAAGGCTGAAAATACATTAATGTTTGCATCTGAAGTATTTCCGTAAGAATCCCGCACCCGTACTGTATTTGTTCCGGGTGACGAGGCCGAGGTGTATACGCCGGCAGAATCGATACTTCCCGCGCCGCTCACCAGAAGAAAAGTATAAGGTGTCACGCCACCGCTTACCGTATAGGCCTGGGTGGAATTAATTCCAAGACTTTGATTTACAGGAGAAATTTGCAAAGCCGCATTTGTGGTGACGATGGCGTCCGAAGTGGCACCTAAACTGTCGATCACCCTCACCGTTGTGAAACCCGCTAAACCCGGAGCAGTAAAACTTCCCGTGGTTGATAAAATGGATCCACTGCCGGTAAAAACCGAATAGCGGTAGGGCGCTATTCCGCCACTGGCGGTAAAAGTTTGAATATTGGTAATCGCCAAACTGACTGCCGCCGGCGAAATACTCAGAGTCGCAATGCTTGGCGCGGTAATCGTACCGGCCGTCGGAGCAAATCCGCCGTCTGCTCCTTTACAAGAGTAAAAAAACAATGTCACCAGCATCAAATTGAATAAGAACATTAAATGTTTCACGTTACGTCCTATATTTTCAGTGCGTTCACCACACTGCTTTGCTTATCGACATTTCGGTGACAAAGTTGAATTTCCGAGGAATTTAACAGTAAAATATGTGCCAGGACGGGATTTTTGTTCCGTATTGATACACGATCCACTGAACGGCCGCATGTGAATCTGTAATCAGTCTTTCCATAATAGTATTGGTCTATGCCCGGTTTTTCAGAAAATAGGAAAAATTCACTATAATCGAATTTAGCGAATGCCACAGTGAGTACCGCACAAAGAACTTATAGCTCTTTTCTTATAGCGCTTTTCTAGTTTTCCAGATCGGGCGCTTCAGCCCCTAATTTGGCAAAACCTGAAGGCACCGCTACACTGGCAATATTTCTCTTAGCTTTAGGTTTTTTCTTTTTCGCTGCTGCCGCGTCTTCGGCCTGCTCCTGCTCCG
>JANPPN010000011.1:0-4285 GCA_031428535.1 Bdellovibrio sp.
AGAATTTGCTGAAGTCAAAGCCGTGCTGGACGCTGAAATCACACGTTTAAACGAAATGATTTCAGTTAAAACCCGCTCGCTTGATGAGCGGGCGGCCATGATACACGGAAGTACCGATTGGGTTAATTCTGTGGCGCAAATTATTATTTTAGTTACCGGCCAAGACCTTAGGAATAAAAACCAGAACCTACGTCTACTGGTTTTAGAAATATTGGTCGAGGCTCGTCGCGAAATTTTGCGGCAACGCGTTTCTGAGGTTAAGATAATAGAGAAGCTTGAAGAGAAGCAAAAGCGGGCCTACATGGAAAATGCCGCCAAAGCTGAACAAGCCGAGTTGGATGAAATCTCTGTACTGAGATATTCGAAAACTGAAAGTCTGCTGAAGGGAAGCAATGAAGACGGGATATGACAAGCATTTCAAAAAAGTAAAGCAGTCGGCAAGTGCGCCGGCGTTTAATGTCCGATTGCCAAAAAGCAATCCAGCGGCGGCGCCCGTTAAAAAAGGCAGAAAAGCTTCTTTTCCGGTAAAGCCATTGATGAGCTTCATTTTATTGGCAGCAGGTGGCCTGCTGTTTCTGGAAAATGCCGAAGCAATAGAAAACTATCTTAAGAAAATTGAGATCAGCATGGGCACGGCCCAAGCCGAAGAAAAGAAACCTGAAGTTAAACCGGCAGTTGCTGCACCTGTGAACACCGAAATCAAAACTCTTTCTGTTGAAGGTAAGAAGCTTGAAGATGCCGAATACATGTTTAAGCTGGCGGAAAGAAAAAAGCAGCTTGATCAGCGCGAGAACGATCTGAATAAGCTGGCTGAACAGATTGAAAATCAAAAAGTCGAAATCACCGAAAAACTGACCAAACTTGAAGCCACTCGTTTGCAGATTTCAAAAGCGCTTGAGGAAAAAATCAAAGCTGACGACGGAAAAGTTGAAACCCTCGTGCAGATGTACACAAACATGAAGCCTGTACAGGCGGCCAAGATTTTTGAAACACTCGATGAAGATTTGGTGATCGAAATTCTCGGACGCATGAAAAAGAAAAGTGCGGCAGATATTCTAAATTTAATAAAGGCCGAAAAAGCCCAAGTTTTAGCAGAACGCTATACAGGGTATAGAACGCCTGCAGGTAAGTAGTTAATCAACACATGACCAAGGAGGGAAATGTTAGATAAAATGTTCGGTGTCAGCCCCCCGCTAAAGGCGGAAGCTCCGGATTCGAAACTTGCGAACAGCAAGGATTTAAAGGGTACTTCAAAGAGCGATTACAAAAAGGAATTTGATAAAGCTCTTGAAAAAAAACTGGATAAGGCCGAGAAAAAGTCGGACGATCCGGAAAGAAAAGAAGCACTCCAGAAATCAGACGAATTAGGAGCCGATAAAAAAGATCGGAAGTCACTTGGGGGAATTAAAAAGAAAGTGACTGAAGATGAAGATAAGATGGTTTCAAACGTTATGGCCTCTTCGGAGAGTAAAGTTGAAATCCCGGATTCTAAGATAGAAAATCCGGCCGAGATCGAAATCGACATCCCAGAAAATTTAAAAGCCGTGGTCGAAGTTGAAGTAAATGCTGCAAGCCAAATGCAATCAGGGTTGATTCAGAACCTAATTGCAGAACCAAAGGTGGCGTCAGCTGAAATTGCAACAAAGCCGCCGCAAACGCTTCAGCCCATGGCTTCAGACTTTGCGCAAGACGCTTTGCAAATGCCTAAGCAGGTGCAGACCGAAAACGTGGTACCGGCTGTTGTAAACGTTGACGCTGAACTCGGTACAGCCGTTGGATTTAGTCCGGACGAAGCGATGAAGCAGACAAGTGGCGAGCTGTTGCAGAAGATGAAAACTTTCGACGCGGATAAAAATCCGGCGACGGAAAAATCTCAGACATTTGAGCAAAGCATACTCAGTCGGCTTCAGAATGAGCAGGTCAAAACCGTCAGCCAGTCTTCGGCTCAGAATTCAGCCGGTGAAAACCGGGGAGATTCAAAGCAGGAAGGATCAGGGTTAAGAGAACTGAAGCCTGATCAGTTAGATTTCGGTCAGCCAAGTCTTGCCGCAGGACAGTCTGGTAGCGATTTCAAATCGCAATTAGGCCTGGCACCGGCAGCACAGAACCAATCATTAACGGCGAAACTTGAAGAGCACCGCGAGGCCAACATAAATGAAATTATGAACAAGGCACAGTACCTTGTTACAAAAGGCGGGGGCGAAGTGACAGTCAGGATGAGTCCGGAAGGCTTAGGCGAACTGCAACTGAAAGTCATTTTTCAGGATGGAAAGCTGAATGTTGAAATGCAAACACAGAACAAAGACATTAAGAAGCTTGTCGAAGAAAGCCTAACTGAACTTAAGTCGGGTCTGGCTGCTCATCGCTTAAGTTTGGAACATGTTAAAATTAATACTGTGGATGCAACAAATGCTGACAACAGCACGCAGACTCAGTCAAACTTAAACCAGAGTGGATCGCAGGATCAGGCACGCGAACAGTGGAGAGAATTTCAGGGCAATCTGAACAGTCAATCTGACAAAAGGCCTTCGCACGCTGACTCCCGCATTCGACCTGCAGTTTCACAACGAGGGGCTTCAGTTAATACAGCAACAGCTGTTAACAACATGAGAACCTACGGTGGAACAAAGGGTGCGACGATAAATCGCGTGGCTTAAAAAAAAGGAGTATATATGTCTACAATGGGAGCGCGGTTAGGTACAAAAACATTTACGGAGCGTCCGGTAAAAGCGGAAGTCAGCAATACTGATGGCTTTAAACTGACGCCGGATGAAAAACAAAAACTCGGAGCCGAAGATTTGTCGCAGGTATTGAATAAAGCCGCCGACAAAGACTGGGTCGATCCTTCAAAACAAGTGCGTGGCCATGGTAATTCAAAAATGGATAAGGATGCTTTTTTCAGACTGATGATAGCCCAGATGAAAAATCAGGATCCGATGAACCCGTTAAAGAATCATGAAATGGCGGCACAGCTGGCGCAATTTTCAGGCTTAGAGCAAATGACCAACATGAATACCACACTGACGAAGATAGAAAGTCGTAATTCTCAGCCCGAGAATTTTCAGGCACTGAATCTCATTGGTAAAACAGTGGCCGGTGATTCTTCGCGGGTTGTTCGCACACAGTATGATAAAGCGCACGATTTTAACTTTGATCTTCCGCAGGACGCCGGCGAAGCCAGTGTTAAACTCATGTCGGCTAAAGGTGATCTGGTTCGCGAATACAAATTAACGAACTTGAAAACCGGTGCCAATAAAATTTCCTGGAACGGTAAGAATGAAGCGGGTGTTGATCAAGCGGCCGGCGAATTTTTCTTTCAGGTTGAAGCGAAAAACAACAACGGAAAAAAAATTCCGGTAAAGACCGAATTTCAGGGAATTATTTCCGGATTGAGTTTTTCAGCTGAAGGTCCCGTCTTGCAGGTCGGAAGTCAGACCATCAAAATGAAAGACGTTCGTCAGATTACCGACCCAGGTATTAAGCAGAACGACCAGAATGTAAAAAATGTTACTGGCCTTGACTTGAAAAACACAGATGAGGCAGCGCACAATGAAAGTAAGCAAGAGGAAGATACTTCATCCACAGTTCCCAGAACACCAGTGGGAAATGCATTGACGGATATGGCGATGTCACGAGAATTGATGGCAAAGCTGCAGAAGGAGATGAAGTAATGGATAAGCTGAAAACGGTTAACCCGTCACTCGTGAACGGACTTGACCGGATCCAGAATCTGATTCCGACCAAACCGACGGAAATAAAAAAATCCGATGGTGAAGGTCAGGCTTCCTTTAAAGAAGCTCTGGGCGAGGCTCTGAAGACGAATGAAGTGGTGGCACCGAAGGCCGCCATCACAAAGTCAGAGGCACCTCAACTGAAGTTTTCGAATCACGCGATCGAGAGAATGCAGTCCCGCGGAATCAGTTATTCGCTGCAGGATATGACGAGATTGGGTGAAGCGGTTCAGAAAGCCGCCGCGAAAGGTTCGAAGGACACATTGGTTTTGATGGAGAATTCGGCGCTGATCGTAAGTGTTAAGAATAATACGGTTGTAACGGTGATGGACAAGAATGCATTAAAAGAAAATGTGTTCACGAACATCGACAGCACAATTGTAATGTAATTAAAGTTTTTAAAGAGTTAGTCAAAATAAATTAGGGCTGGTCCTCGTAGAGGGGGCCCTTCATAGAAGACAGTCAACGACAGACTGGCTTCAAAACATGACATGGAGGTCATAATGGGTATTCTATCATCAATGTACACAGGCGTATCGGGTTTAAAGGCAATG
>JANPPN010000012.1:0-8240 GCA_031428535.1 Bdellovibrio sp.
CAATAAATAAACTTAATCTTCGACGCTGCGAACCAACGTCCAACATCGGGATTGAGAGGGGTCTTGCAAGATCAAATTCTCTAATATTTTTTGTAAGTTTTGCTTGCTGGAGCGGTTCACAGGTCATATGCGTAACCCCTGATTCAATTCAAAAAACACAAATGTGTCAAAATCATATACGAAAATACGGGTCAAAAACTGGCATTTGGCTTTGCAATAGTATTTACAGGAAGCACTGTTCTGTTTGAATAAAGGGAAATTCATCCCAAAAACTTTGGAACGGTATCCAAATATGGAGTTATTGTGAAAAATATAAGTTTGTTCACATGTGTTATTGCTATGTCATTTTGTGCAATGGCAGATGGATTAAGAAAAATTGCCATTGAGCCAATAATTCTTCAAAAATTAGGATTACCAGTCACTGATGAAAAATTTGCATACCGTGATGCTGCAAAAAAAAGTTTGCGCGTTCAAAAGGGAAAATATTTAAAGAGCTCAGCAGAGTGTTATCTATCGTACAAAAACTACGGCCCACGTCCAATTTCTGAAAGTTTAGATATGATGCGTATAACCAGTGGCGAAAATGAGTATGATGTGAATGAAGTCAGATATTTTGAAAATGGCATCGTTTATATTGCGTGGCAGAGCCCCAGTCATGGCTACCAAATAGCATATCCAAGAATAATGATTCGAATATTCGATAGAAATGGAAAAACAGTTGGGCTTGCATTGCAGGACGGTTTTGTTGCTGATGAGAACAGTTTTTGCAAAGCAACACCACAAACTGGTTCTGGAGCATCCCCCTGAACTGGCACAGATACCACCCTTCTAAAAAACGGAGAACCTAGCGCTGTCTTGTCATCACTTCTTCTGAGCCATTTATTGACAACTTAATAGGTTTAATATATAATACCATATATGTACAATAAAACATACCATAATTTGGCGGTTCGTAAGAGTATGAAACGACTTGGTTTATCTGAACGAGCCTTGTCTGATAAAGCTCAACTCTCAAGAACAACACTACGATCGATAGTAGCAGAAGATAGTTCTGTTACCTTAAAAAATCTGGAGGCCACCGCCAACGCGCTGGGGTTGAGTCTTATAATTCTAGCTACACCAACAGAAATGAATGCCGATTTTTCGACAATTGCAGTGAGTTTAAAAGTTATTCGCGATGGCCCCTTATCTTGGAAAATTCATTTTATGGATTTTATCGATGAATTTCGTAGATCACTCGATCCCAGACTTTTTTTACTAAGCCCATCAATAGAGCTTTCCCTGCGACTCAGGGGGCTGCTTGCATCTATGGTCATCACCCTTTGCGATGAGGCCGGAATGATGACCCCAGCGTGGGCCGTTAAACGATTTGATTTACCCGCCCCTTGGTTTGTTTCTGAGATGGAAAGTCTAAAGGCGATGGCTCTACTCGAGAGCCCACTTGCCTTTCGCCGAAATAGTATTTTTGTTCATTCAAATTTTATGGAAAGAGTCTAAATGCTAAGCTCTACACAAATCATGAATTTATTTGAAGCTTTAAACGAGGAATTATCCAAACAAAATGAAGTCGCAGAAGTTGGAATTGTGGGCGGAGCGGTAATGTGCCTTGTATTTAAGGCCCGCGAAGCCACTCGTGATGTAGACGCTATTTTTCAACCAGCAGATATTGTTCGAAAATTGGTAGCTCGCATTGGAGAAGAGAATCATCTACCCAAAGACTGGTTGAACGATGCAGCTAAAGGCTATATTCAAAATAATTTTATCAGACAGGATGTTCTTAACTTGTCGCATCTGCGAATTTGGGCGCCCGAGCCCAAATACATGCTGGCAATGAAGTGCATCAGCGCCCGATGGGACACCAACGACCGTGATGACGTGATTTTTTTGATTCAGTTTTTAAAAATTAAAAAAGCTAAAATGGTATTTGAAATTATAGAGAATTATTATCCAAAAAAACAAATTCCGCCAAAAACTCAGTTTTTTATAGAGGAAGTATTTCAGAAATAGGCTCGAAACCAATGGGTAAATGCATAGGAAGTTTAAAGGCCACATTTGATCATTCGATGAAGTATGAATTCTTCAGTCATGGCATTCTTTTGCCTTTGAAACTGCTGCAACAAGTAGATTCAACCTGAGGGATCAGTTGGCAATTATTTAGATAAGTTTCATTTTAATCGGCTGGCCCAGATCAAGGCTCCTGGGTTAAAAAGATTTGGATGAGTGATCGCTTCGAAGGTGTAAGAATTTTTTTCTAATATAACACGAATTTGCTCTGCAGAATAGTTTCTTGCTCCGTATTGATCTTTTGAATTCTGACTATCAAGTATTTTTCGATAGAAAATGTAGGGGCTCCAAGTCGAAGCTTGAGTGTGGGATATTAAGATATATTTTGATTTAATCTTGCTCATCATCAGTTCCACGCCATCAGAATCTAACCAGTCAACCACGCCGAGCAGGACAGTCAGATCGGCGGCATCGTAATCTATATCTAAAAGATCATTCGTACAAAACTCAAACTTTGGGTTATTCAATCTTTTTTGCGCGACTTGAATTGCATTCTCAGCAATATCAATATCCTTATAGCGGCCGACAATGTTCACTAAGCGTTCTAAATAGAAAATCTAGGGCCCGAAGGCCTGTGTAACATAAAATGACTTATGAGGATTAAGGTTTCAAAGCATAGTAGGGGATGCGAATACTTTTGAATTATCGAAAAAGTGCTTTTATGCTACTTAGACCTGGCATAGGTGTATTGTTTTTTTGCAAGATTTGAGTGGATCACAGAAGAGAGAAGGCAGTGGCTCTGCAATTCCGTGGTCAGAGCGGGGAGTTAGTTAGGCTGAACCCGTAAGATTACAGAACCGAACAGCGAACTTGCTTATGCGTTGTCTCGTCACTGCCAAAAGTCGGAAAAAAAAGGCCGTCATGATCCCTGTATCGTGCCTCGTGCCGTACCGGTCGTCGAGGCCATGGCTTGGTTAGTTCTGGCTGATCATTTACTCTGGTCAAAACTCGATCGGGTGTAAGGCACCCAGCTAACTTTCTCGGTTAGATTTGTCAGCTTCAAATAAATATCCGGGAACGGAAGTTTCTCCTGAGTTTCGGAATGAGTATCATCAATTCCTTCCAGTTCAGCATGTGTCCAGAGTTTTTCTTTTAACAAAACAGTACAACGGCCATCCGAACTGGCTGCTACCAGTCTTGAATCGTGATTGAGGCCCAGAACCGAACCGTAACCAACTGCTGAAACCGCTTTTTTAATATTACATTTCCTTAAAAGGCTGTCGTTAAAATCGCTTGGCCGATAAAGGTTCGACTCCGGCAGAGTTAAACGGGTAATGACAAAGTCGACGATTTTTTTATCCAAATTTTTATAATATTGATTGCTGCCTTTGACACGGAAACTTGCAATGGATAAACCACCGTCTTCATCAAGAGCTGCGTGAAACTGCAGCCCCTGAAGATATTTTTTAGTCGGTTTTTCAGTCTGAAACCCATAGGCTTCCTTCTTGTATATTTCGGTTTCCAGATCACCGCTGGTTTCGTCGTAACTGACTTTTATTTCCGCTAACTTTCCGTCTGAGTCAGTCAGAACCATTTGCTCATAATAGGCTCCGCCGGTTGCGGTTTTCCAGCCGCCGGTATTACTTTGTACTTCGGGATCGAGAATGAAATTCATTTCATTGGCGTAACGGTGCGCGCGGGTCAAAAGGCCTTGTTTGTCTAAAAAGTAAGAATTAAATCCGTTACCCAGTAGAAAGTATTTCAGGTTGGGAATCGCCGGGTTCGGCTCCTGAGTTCCGGAACGCAGCGGGTAGGGTAAAATGACATACTTATTGAGTTCGGCATCGTACTGAATGTATTCGAGTTGCCCGTTCGTTTTCAAAGTTGTGTAGAGGGTTCTGTCGGCGTTGTACGGAACGTACTGGCGCGACATATGATAAAATCGATCATCTTCGGTGATCGCATCGGGTATGGGCCGTTTGGCCTTATAGCGCGGACCCCATACGAGAAGGCGGCTTGATTCCGTAAAAAGCATCAGCGAATTTGTACGCGGTGAAAATTCTATTTTTTTGATCTTTTCCTGAAATTTAGGAAGTTCAATTTTTAATGGAATCAATTCAAAAGTATAAGGATGCAGCCAAGCCAAGCTACCATCTTCTAAAAGCACAGTAATGATGTCAGAATGTTTTGCCAAAACAGAGCTGAATGTATTGAAGCGCGTGCTAAGAGTTGAAAAGGCATTGGTAAGCATCAATTCCTTTTCGGCTTTATCCAGGTTGGGGGAATACTGAGCTAACGCAAGTTCGTAAAGAGTTCCGTAGCCATAGGCTCCGGCATTTTCGGCTTTGTTCGAGAAGTAGCTGTCGCAGCCGCCCTGAGTTTTGGGGATGTCTCCGATTCTGCAAAATGTGTGGCCCTGATCGCGTATATCAGAATGCCGGGCTTCGTGAACGAGTACGCTAATAGCTTCAAGCGGAGCTTCTTTAAAAAATAAACCACCCAGTTCAATCTGCTTTTTTGCCACGAAGTTGCGGGCAACCGAACTTGTTTGCGACAAATCAATACTGAGCTGATTCGTATTCTGTTTGATATAGTCATAGGAATTCTTAATTTCACGCTGCACGGTCGGGGCCCAGTTTTTTGGAAAACTGATTTTTATCCGGTGCGCAAGGTTCAGGGCCTGCGCCAATTGAATCCGATAGTTTTTAACTTTGCAACCGGCATCGAGACTTGGTCCCTCAATCGGATCCATATTAAGTTCTTTCGACCACGCCATAAAGTCAGCTTCACTCGGGCAGGGCAGATTTGAATAACTGTTCCGCGTTTCAGCTGCAGGTTCAGAACTTGGCTCGCGGCCGATACTAGCCTGAGTGTGGGTATTATCTGTAAAGTAATAGGCGAGTGAAAAACAAATTATAAATAATGGCAGAAATTTCATAGGTATTAATCTGCACTTTCTGTTAGTGACTGAATTAAATTCTCGTCAGACAACGAGATTAAATGTAGTAATTTTGAATCGGCGCTGGCTAAGAGCTGAGTTTTTTCACTTTGAGAAACTGAATTGCCGAAAGTAAGCCAATTTTTAAAAGCCTGCCGACGTACCATAAAATTTTCGTCTTTATTTCGGGCAACATCGTGAAAGAACCGTTTCATTTCTTTCTGGTTTACGGAAACTTCTTTCGGGGTGGGCCAGAACTGCGACATCGCTTTAAGAAGACCAAGGCGATTTGCCACTTCTTTTTCATACGCGGTTCGATGCTCTGACTGAACGGGCGCCGGGTACTTTGAATTGATCCGGCTTTTTATTTTTTCGAAGTAAACAGCATGGCTGTCTGGAGATATTAATACTTTTGAATTGTAGAGCTGATGAAACAGTTCGAACTGTGACAGATTTTCAAGATCAGCAATCGGAGCCGGCGTTTTTGTCGTAGCAGCGTCGGCATGCTGAGGCGCTACGGCCGTCGCATCAGGAACGGTCTGTGCCGTTTTCGCATTTTTTAATTGCGCCTTTGTTATTGGAAAAAAAACATCGCGTCCGTCTTCAAACCAGAAATCCAGTTTAGAAAAATAGCCGATTAAAAGACCGAGCACGCCGAAAAGAAAATAATATTTTTTCATACCCGGTTTATCGGACTAAAACCGACTGATTTTAAACCATTCTTAACTTTATTGGACGATAGTCCAGCGCGGTATTAGATTGATTCGATTTTTATCAATGAAATTCACAATTTGAGACAGTGGTTATTGAAAACTTTCGATTCGATTGATTAAGTCTGAAAAATCAATATAAGGGTTGCGGTTACCCTGTAGTTCTTCAATTTGCTGATTGTGCATGAACTCTTCGGCATCTACGGGGTCGTCCCCATTCCACTGCCGAAGCGCGGTTTCCTCAGGAGGTGAAATTTTCATTTGATAGCGGGTTGCAAAATAAAAGATGGCGCGTGCCGTATTGCCCCTTTGAGCTTTCGAAACTTCAAAAACAATTCCGCCTTCGGCCTGCTGGCCGAGTCTGTTCTTGGGGCACTTCAGGGGTTCAGCGTCTTTAACAACGTTACCGAACCGTAATGAGCCCCGGCGCGAATTCATTTCAGAATCGGTCGGGAACAAATGATGAAGATCAGACTTTTGCATTTCTCGTGGAAATCTGCCAGTAAAACGACTTTGAGGCCAGGTGTGTTCTGTGTTGATGACATTGCCTGAACTCGGAACCAAATCTGGTCCGAAAGTGAGGCTGCCCCCGAAGTCTGCATCGGTGTAGGTTCGCTCACAGTAAACATCAGTAACCGAGTAAACGCCGCCCGAATTTTTCAGATAGAGCCGGCCGAAAAGTTTTTCGCGGGCTTTTGTATAACCAAGGGCCCTGTGTTCGGTGCATTTTACATTTGAAGATTCTTCGGCGCCGGTTGCGTTACAGTTCGGAACAATTGCATCGGCTTCATGATCTTTTTTTATGTGTCCACCGCTTAGAATCAGAAAGAGACTGTTTTTTAATTCTTCATTTTTAAGGCTGTGATCGTGATAAGCTGTCAGAAAGTCGCTGCCATAGTAAAGCGGCAGTTCCTGTGCCTGTAAAATATCTAAATTTAAAACCACGAATGCCAGTATTAAAAATTTCATTTCACTACCCCGGTATAAATATAAGCTATGCCAAAACTCACAGACGCAAAATTTGTTTCAGTGTAACAGTCTGATTTTTTCATCAGTTCCAGAAAACCTTCCCGACATGGAAACGCAGCCGAGGATTTTTGCAGATAATTGTAGGCGTCTTGTTCGCCGGTAACCAGTCCGCCAATCTTAGGCAGCACTTTTTCAGAATATAAATTATATAAATCTTTTATAATTGGCATTTGCATCTGACCGAATTCCAAAACCATAACTCGGCCGCCCGGTTTTGTAACCCGCGCCATTTCAGCAAGGGCCTTCACCGGATCTCCGACATTTCTGATGCCGAATGAAATACTCGTAATGTCGTATTGATCATCACCGTATTGCAGTTTCGTAACATCGGCCTGTTCGAACGAAATTTCCAGATTTTTGGATTTTGCTTTTGCGGGAGCAGTTTTGAGCATGTCTGCACAGAAATCAGTTCCGGTAACCTGTCCGGTTGGCCCAACTGCTTTTTTGAAACTGATGGCGAGGTCGCCGGTGCCGGTTGCGCAGTCGAGAATTTTTTGGCCTGGTTGTGCGCCGGACAGCGAAACTAATTTTTTCCGCCATAGGTGATGAATGCCGACCGACAATACCGAGTTGGCACGGTCATATTTTGCAGCCACTTTAGAAAACATCGAGTGAATGATTTCCGGGTTGGGCGAATTATTCATAAAATATTTAATGTCCTGTCGAATGCGAAAAGTACTTTTTCGAGTTGCTTCATCATAACGTCGAAATCCTTGAAGTTTAAAGCCTGTGGGCCGTCAGACAGAGCTTCCGCCGGTTTCGGATGAACTTCCACCATTATTCCATCGGCTCCGGCTGCTGCCGCCGCATAGCAAAGTTGGGGGACCAAGTCGGCAATGCCAACCGCATGTGAAGGATCAACGATGACCGGAAGACCTGAATGTTTCTTAGCATAAACAACTGCATTGAGATCGAGGGTATTGCGAGTGGCCGTTTCGAAGGTGCGAATTCCGCGCTCGCAAAGGATAACCTGAGTGTTTCCACCAGACGTAATGTAGTCTGCGGCTTTTAGCCACTCATCGATAAAAGCGGAGAAATTACGTTTGAGTAAAACCGGCTTTGGCTGCCGGCCCAGTTCTTTCAGCAAAGAATAATTGTGCATATTTCGCGCGCCGACTTGATAAGCGTCGACCACGTCGGCAACTTCTTCAATTTGCCGGATATCGGTAATTTCAGAAACCAGCGGCAAGCCCACTTCAGATTTAATTCGCTTTATAAGTTCAAAAGATTCCCGGCCCAGCCCCTGAAAGGCTTTTTGCGAAGTCCGCATTTTCCAGATTCCGCCGCGAAGAACACTGGCGCCAGCATTTTTAACGGATTGTGCGGTGGATTGAAATTGCAGTTCTGATTCGACCGAACAGGGGCCCGCAATAACTGTAAAACGAGGTCCACCAATCTGAATTTTACCTATTTCAACAACCATATTTTCAAATTCCAGTTTGTGAGTTTTTCATTCCATTAACGTATTGGAATGTGGTAAGGAAAACTAGCATGACAGGCTTAAACATCAAAGACTTTTTAATTCACGGCGCCTTTCTTCAGATCGGCCCTGATCTTTT
>JANPPN010000013.1:0-11006 GCA_031428535.1 Bdellovibrio sp.
TAACTATACATGCAAATGTAATCTTGATTTTAAAAAAAATGATGGCAGCCAATATACCGAAAGTGTTGAAGTAGCTTGTCCTGATGTTGAATCATCTCTTGATTTAAATTGCGAGGGTAGTGAATTTGCTCGTACCTTGACTACTACTTGTTCAAATCGAAAAACGAATGAGTCTCGCAGCAATTCTGGATGGTATCAGCTTGATGGTTATGCGGTGTCACCTTGGCCATCTTGCAGTTTATAGTACATACTTAGTCTGCCTACCGGATCTTCAAGTATTTCTGACCAGTTGAAGCTTCGCACACGGCTTCGCAATAATTTCGTAATTGCAAAGAGTTGGCTTAAAGATTTATTGCAAAGCGATCCAGTAGCGTCGAATCATTTCCTTGTCTTCTTCATCCCAAATTCGATCTTCGAGTTTGCCGTGAAAGTTTTCGATAATCTTCCAAGAAGGAATGTTGTCATCTGCACAGGTCACCATAATTGAAGTTAGATTAATTTTTTTACAATAGTCGATGGTTTGTCGGACCATTTCGGTTGCGTAGCCTTTGTTTCTATAAGTTTTTGCAACTGCATAACCGATATGTCCGCCACGTTTTCTCAAGCGATCATTCAAAGTGTGGCGAACGCTGACTCGGCCAATAATTTTTTCATCAAGAAATGCGTAAAGCATTGTATGAGGAACCCGATCGGGCTTTAAGTCGACACCGAGTGCTTCTTTTTTCAAAATATCTAACATTTCTGAAAATTGAGCGTCTGGCCAAATAAAACTGTACCAGTGCGGACTTTCGCCTACCCATTCTTTTGCGCCTACTAAAAAAGCTTGCTCATCTGATTCATTAAGTTCTCTAAGGATTAATTTCATAAATTCTTTCAAAAATTAAACACACCGCTGGTGCCTTCCACATGCGGCGAGCCGGTCATGGTAGCGCCTGGTTCAAGCTGAAGTTCATCCATTTCTGTTGAGGGTATTTTATCGGGAAGTAGTTTTCTTAAGATCACGCCGTTTGTAGATCGTCTGTCTATTGAGACATCCGATGCTTTTATATGTTTGCACTCCGCTCTTGTTTCCTTTGGTTTCCCAGATTCTCATCTGTGATTTCACATACCGCGACAACTTGATATCGATTAATTTGTGGAGATTTGCGGTGCCGATCAATGAACCAGCGTAACCTTCAGTATCCCTAAGCGACCTTCATTGTGGCCTATATTGCCCTGCTTACGCTGCTTTTAGGTAGCTTCGTTTTTTGGTGAAAATCTTTGGAATCTGAATGCAAAAAGCGGCTCCTGTCGGTTCATTTCCCTCAATCCAAATTCTTCCACCTAGAGCTTCAATCGCCAATCGGCAAAAAACTAATCCAAGTCCACGGCTATTAGCACGCTTAACATCAGCATGTGCATCAAGACGCGTGTATTTCTGAAAAACTTTTTTGCGATCTTCTGGCTTTATCCCAACGCCTTGATCTTTAACTTTAATATCCATGAATTGGTCTGTGCTTTTAGAAATCTCTATGGAAATGACTTGGCCTTTCCCAGAAGCGTATTTAAGAGCGTTATCGACCAGATTTTCAAAGACGCGTTTGATTAAATCTATATCCGAGTGCATTTCAAAATCCTCAGTATTCACCTGAATCGAAATTTTTTGTCCTAACTTTACTAGGCGTCCCGTGGCCTGATTGTCGATCTCAGTGAGAAGATTTCTTAAATTAAAATTTATTCCACATGGCGTGATGTATCCCTCTTCCGAAGTACTGAGATCTAAAACATTCATCACTAACCGAAGCATGGCCTCTGAGGCTGATTTAATATTTTCTGAATAACTGCGTATTTCTTCTTGATCATTTGATTCGTTCAGCAATTCGTTCGTCAAAAGAATGGCCGCCAGTGGGGTTTTTAAATCATGAACCACCAATGAAATCAATTCCTGTCTGTTTTTTTCTAAAACTTTCAATTGATCATACTGAAGTTGAATTTTCTCTTCGTAACTTTTAAGTATAAATGTATTTCGGCGCAACTCAAAATTGGCCTCAACCTGATGAGCTAAAATTGAAAGTGTTTCTTTTTGAACAGCGGTTAACTGACGCGGCTTAGTATCAATAACACATAGTGTTCCTAAATTTAAACCATCAGCAGATTTTAGTGGAGCACCGGCATAGAACTTAATTTTGGGTCCACCGGTTACCAAGGAATTTTCATGAAAACGTGTGTCCTTGGCGGTGTCTTCTACTACCATAATGTCATCTCTGGATAATGTATGAGCGCAAAAGGCCATATCTCGCGGAGTTTCGGAATCGAGCAATCCTAGATTAGCTTTAAACCACTGACGTTTTTCATCGATCAAACTTATAAGTGCGATAGGTGTTCCGCAAATAACTGAGGCTAGCTTAACTAAGTCGTCATAGACACCTTCGTAAAGGGTATCGAGCAATTTATAACTATAAAGAGTGGCTAAACGCTCGGTTTCATTTTCAGGAACCGGACCGTGTGACATCTAATACCTCGAATAAAAAAGTGAAGATCTTTCTTATCTTCGGCAGGACAGATCAAAATCTCAAGGCTAGTTCACAATACAAGGGTACCTATTCAATTTTTTCATCTGGCATCACGGTTTGGACTAGTGCAAACACCCTTAAAATGAAAATCCTGCACCGATTTTAATTTCTACAGTATTTAATCCTGGATGTGCTACATAGGAATATTCTAAAAAAATACGGTCAATTGAATTAGGTTTTGTAATTAAAGAACGAAAGACCGCTACGCTGTATACGGAGCCAATCCCGGCGCGCTCGATCCAATCCTGACGGCCATAACCTAGTTCAATTCCTGCAAATCGCGATTCTAATTCATAGGCGGCCGTAATTTCGTAGTTTGTTACAAAATAATCATTGCGACCTGTGGTTTCAAATACACTTACTCCTAAATTCAGGCCGAGATTGAGATTGCGACTAAGGTGATATTCAGGGTTCCAAGAGCCAAAAATCGAATAACTGACATAGCCGTTCTGAACAGCGATAACAGGCGACGCACGGAAATGATTTAATTCAAAGCTTAGGTCTTTGGACCAAGCAGCGTTTGATATCATCAGAATATTTATTAAAACCAGAAAATTTATAATTTTGAAAGTGTGCATAATTTTATTCTCCATTTTCTAAAGCTGAGTGTAAGTTTGTACCTGTGTACCGACTCCGAAATTACCGGCCTGGTCCTGCACAGCTGTTAAAGTTGTTGTTACGTCGACGAAGCTTCCAAGCACGCAAGAACCGGTTCCTGAAAGATTCACTGTAGCCACATTGGCAATCTTTGTGACGGAACTGATGCTCGCACCACAGCTTCCACCGACAGAAAAATCGGCTAGAGTTACGGTGCTCATATCCGCATCTAGGTCAAAAGTAACGGCTACAGAAGTCGGGAGCACCAGCATTGGAATGCCCAATGGCAGCATCAAAGCAGTCGGTGCAACATTATCAAAAGTGTGAGTGACTATGGTCGGAATATTCAGACCAAAATTACCTGTCATATCTGAAACCCCGAGTGGGTTCGCGGTAGCAATTATTGTTTGTTCGGTAAGACAGGAGCCTGTTCCGTTTAAGTTCAGCGTGGCCACTTGTCCTGAAATACCGACCGAAAAGAGGCTTGCGCCTAAGCAAGTACCGCTGACAATGAAATCTGCTGCACTGACGCTACTCATATCAGTATCGGCAGAGAAAGTGGCAGTCATAGTTGTATAAAGCGGATTGTAACGTCCGGTAGGTGCAACAAGAGTAAGTGTGGGGCCTACGTTATCAAATGTTAATGTGATGCCAACTGAACCAGAGCCGGTATTTCCCAAAAGGTCAGAAACACCTGCCTGATTAACTGAAATCACGACTGTTTGATTATTGGTACAACCAGCAGTGCCACTTAGATTCAAAGTGGCTACCACTCCAACTTTTACTAAACTTCCCAAAGTCGCGCCACAAGAGCCGCTTACTGAGATATCGGCGACGGCCAGTGAACTCATATCGGTATCGGCGGACAATGTCAGAGCTACAGATGTCGGCAGTAGATTCAAAGTGGCGCTCGGAACAGCGAATGAGCCGGCAGGTCCGAGGCTATCTAAAGTAAGAGTGTTTGACACTGATCCAGAGCCCATGTTTCCAAGTAGATCGGAAACTCCGGAAAAATTGGCAGAGATAATAACTGTTTGGCTATCGGTGCAGCTGCCAGTACCCGAAAGATTAATAGTGGCCACATTGGCAAGTTTTGTGACTGAACCAACGCTGGCGCCGCAAGTGCCGCTCACCGCAAAATTAGCAGCTGTTACACTATTCATATCAGCATCGGCGTCGAAAGTGGCCGTAAGTGAACTGGGTATTAAGATGACTCCACCGCTGACGAGAGACAGAAGGGCCGCGGGACCTTGAAGATCAAGAGTGGCTAATATCGAAGACGATCCGCTTCCGGAATTTCCCGCTGTATCGTTAATACCAGTCAAATTAACACTTAAATTTACAGTTTGAGTGTCGAGGCAACTGCCGCCTCCGGCAATGAGAACAGTAGCCACATTAGCTGCTTTCGTAATTCCGCTGATGCTGGCGCCGGAGCAACTGCCACTCAATGAAAAATCGGATGACGTAACACTGCTCATGTTGGTGTCAGAACTCAATGTAACAGCAATGGATGGAGGAATAGCTCCGATGGGGCCTGCTGCCAGTCCAAAACTGGCATTGGGGCCAAGATTATCAAAAGTGTAAGTGGTCGATGTTATACCAACTCCCGCATTCGCTAAAAGATCATTGATGGTGGCTAAATTGGCGGTCACGATGATCGTTTGCCCATTGGTACAACTACTTACTCCTGACAAATTAACTGTTGCCGAAGCGCCTGAAGCAGAGGCGCTACTAACCGATACGCCGCTACAGGTGCCGCTGATAGAAAAATCGGAAGCCGAAACAGTGGCAGCATCTACTGCGTCTGGAAAAATTAATCCAAATGAATTAAAAGTAGAATTAACCGCAGCCAATGCCGGCGCGAAAACACCGCTTGTCGGACCCACAGTATCCATCAAGTAAGTTTCTGTGTTTAAGCCGCTACCCATGTTTCCAAGTGCATCGGACATGGCGCTCATGTCGGTGGTCAAAATTACTGTTTCACCTGAAACGCATGAACCGACTCCGGCAAGATTTATTGTGCTGGCGGCGCCCGAAGTGGCGACGCTGCTGATGCTGACTCCTGAACAACTTCCCCCTAAAGTAAAATCAGCAGCGGAAATGGAAGAGCCATCCATGATTTCAGGAAAAGTGATGACAATGTATGGGGGAATTGAAGAATAATTTCCTGTAACCATATTAAAAATTCCAGTTGATACTCCGGAGTTGTCCACCGTGAAGCTAGCACTGTTGGGCGATGCGCTTGCCATTCCACCTAACAAGTTAGAGGCACTGCTCGCAGCGATGTGAAAACTTACGCTGCCATTACCGCTGCAGCTACTCAATGTTACGGTTGCTGAGCTACTTGTTACATTTGACACTGACTTGCTACAGGTAGCTGTGCCGGTGGTATTTAAAATAATGTCAGCCGCACTTAAGGTAACATTGGCGGCATCAGTGTAAATGATTTGATAGCCGACACTGGATAATTGATTAACAGCCGCAAGAGAGGCTGATGAGAGACTCATACTTGGCAGTATACCGAGATCAGTTGGTGGAAGAATGGACTCTTTTGGTATTAAGCCGGTGCCGAAGCATCCCGAATTGAGAAAAACAAATGCGGTTAATAAAATTTTCTTCATGGTCGAACCTTTCGTTTTTTTGTTTTGCCTAGACCACTCTTCGGAGAAGTTAGCATAAAGACTGGTTCAGCTTTCTAATCCAGGACGGGACTTAAATCCTAAGATACTGATTTCAATGAGCAATTCACTTTGGACTAGATTTCTAAATATTTGAAAAATTAAAGCAATTTTTTTTTAGTTTAGGCGCTGTATTCCCGAAGAAATTTGTATGTATTTGGGGGAAAGATGTCACATATATTACTGGTTGAGGATTGTATTGAGTTAGCTACTGCAATCTCAAAAACTCTGGAAAATCAGCATAACGTCACCCTGGCCTCAAGTCTCGAGGCTGCTAAGAGCTATCTCTGTAAAACTTCTTTTGACATACTTTTGCTTGATGTGAACCTTCCCGATGGAAATGGCTTCGACCTATATGAATGGACAAAAAAAAATTCCTCTAATCAAAGTATACCTACAATTTTTTTAACTGATCAGGGCGATCTTTCCAACCGACTTAAGGGCTTTGAGTTAGGCGCGCAAGATTACATTGTTAAACCTTTTTTTTCACAAGAGCTTCGAGCGCGGATAAATTCAAGATTGCAAGCCAAAGCTTCAAAATCTGAAGTACAGAATTGGGGTGACTTAAAATTTGAATGGAAGCATCAGCGCGTGTTTTTAACTGTAGGCAAGCAGGAGTTACTGTTAAGTTTAACTCCCAACGAATACAAAATTTTATTGTTCCTGTGTGAAAACATCGGTCAGATCATGAGTCGTGAAAAAATAATAGACGCCATTTGGGGTAAAGGTTTTTCACTTTCTGATAAAGCTATTAACACCCATATCAGCAATATTCGAAAAAAGATTCAGCCTACTTGTTGTACAATCACGGCTACGGATAAAAAAGGTTATAGTTTTAATATTTAATAGTCTGGTATTTTTGTAAAATATTAAAAACGGTTTTTACATGTTTAGCCCAGTTCGGGCAGAGACTGCCCGCCAATTGACGTCATGGTTTCGGAATCATCACATCCAACTCACCGCCTAAACGACAGTTAAGTTTCAAGGTACTATTAAGACCATTTAATTCGTACACTAATTCACCCTGCATCATGCCCGTCAGCGAATTGTAATCGCGTCTGCGAATTTCAAGATCGAAACCATCGGCGCGATACCGTACTCTTTCGAGATCTTCGAATCTGCGCTCGACCGCTTGAGGCTTATACAATTTATTGACGATCAATCCATTACTGTCAGCAATTGCAGATGCTGTCACAGCCGTAAAAATTTTCTTGCTATAATCGGCTTTGATAACCACATCAAATCCGATGGTACTGGAACTTCCCTCTTTTCGACACCAGATTTCATCAATTCCTGCGACATCAATATTAATGGAACTATCTGATTTAACCTGCATATAAATACCTTCGAAATAACCGATTCGTCCTTGCTTGTATTCGGCATATTCAATTTCTTTTAGATTTAAATTCACATCTACCAATGAGCAAGTACTTACATCCACCAGCTTTCCGCTGGCATTATTATCGGTGACCGTGATTTCACCCAGATTTTTTATATGCGAACCGCATATTTTTTCGGTCAGCTGTCTTACGTAAACTCCGGGTAAAATTTTTCCACCGTAGGGCTGCCCGTTGCCACTTTCGTCTGTACCCCCGTTTTTCATTAACGTGGCCTGGCTGGCGCCGCTCATGTTGTTAACACTTTTGCTGCAATTAATTCCGAAAAGAATCAAAACAAGACACCCTAATGCAACTGAAATGATTTTAAACACGAAGCCTCCGCAATTAAATTGTTGCAAAAACATGACCGGATCTATTCGGGCCTTTTTCAATAATTCTCCAATAGATTCAATATTTTAGTCAACCATCGAGCTTGGTTTTGTGACCAAGCTCTGGACACTGTTAAGAAATCAACGAATCTTATAACGAGACTCGCGGCCGCTTCCGCTTTTAGTAATTTTATTTTTTTCTATGGCCCATTTTAAAAAATAACGCACGGATCTCGTAGATAAATCAGTTATCTCGCAAATATCCGCTACTCGCAGTGCTTGGCCAGGACGGCCAGCCTTAATTTTTTTAATCAGGGTCAGGTAGCGTGCAGGTTCATCGGTACTTGTTGCCATTTTCAAAAGTGGGGACTTCTCCAGAATAAATGTAAATGGAGCTGTTGCCTGTAACTTGAAACCATCGTCTTCAGATGCAATAATCAGTGGTAATTCATTATTTTTTATCCATGCCCGCAATCTTTGAATTAAAAATGAAACTCGCTGCGGACTTGAATCGGGATTAAAGTATTCTTTTGGAAAAACCAGCGAATGCAGCGAGCCTACCGAAAATGGTCGGTAAAAATCGGAGGCTATAACAACTAGCGCGCGGTAAAGCGCAGTTCCGGTTTTTAATTTTGCAGATCCGCCGATTTCTTCTCCCTGTCCTAAATGAAATTTTCGCACTGAAGGCTGATTGGTAACCTGCCAGTGATACTCTTGAGGAATCTTTAACCAAGAGCTGCCTTTATCGATTAGGCGCTTTCGATAACTTGCAAACGGTGTCCCGAAATAAAGATTCAATGCCAATGCAGGGTCTTTGGTGATTACGGTCTGGTAATAATCGCAGTCTCTGATGGTTTCCCAGTGTTTGTTTTTTTCTGCCAGTGTACGTACATCTGTTAACTGCTGAATGGCTTTTTTACTCGGGCCCTCTTTTAAAATCTGAGAAATAGCTTTCCACTTAGTTACAAAAAAACTGTCAAGATTAAATTTATCTTCTCCAGCGGTAGTAGCTTGATCTAAAAAAATGTTTGCTTCATCCCATTTTTGCTGCTGAATAGCTAACTGCGCGCTTATTTCATGCGCATTTCGATTCAGCAAATTCCAGTCATTTTCGCGGGTAGTTTTTAAAATTTCCTGCAAAAGCGGAGAGCCATTTTTGAAATTTCCGGTTGCTACATAAGATGCCGCCAAATTGACCTTAGCGATCATTTCCTGATACATTGTCAGGTCCTCGGATCGTAAATACCGTCGCAACTTTGTTATCGCCGCCAGGTAGTCCCATCGGGAGATGTGTGCAAAAGCAAACGCTAAGTGAATATCCGGGCAGTCGGACTTTGCGGCTTCTAAAATTTCAACCGCTTCCGGAAACGCACCCAGCCCGAGAAGGATCAATGCGTAGGTTGCTTTTTCCGTATCGGTCGCGGGTTTTGCTAATGGAAATTTCGGCCTTATAAGCGGCGTAATCATTTGCCAAGCCAAATTCAATTGACCCGCTCTTCGCGATAAATTTGCCAATGAATTAATATCTCGGCGCGGAACTGTGTCAAGTTTGATCTGTTTCAGGCGAAGACCGGCTTCGTCGCGATTTCCGCCGCGAATAAGCTCTTCGATCTGTTTGATTGCAATCTCAAAATTCAAAAAAATCCTCTGGTTAATTGTATCTATAAAACTTCAATGTGGAAAGACCATGCTACGTTTTTCGTGCATGGTCTTTCGGGATAAAAGTCGGGGTTTTTTACCGGTAAATTATTTTTTTGCTACCTGACTGCCGATACTCTTGATGAGCTGTCCGTTAAATTCAACTTTTACTTTCACATTGTCTTTAATTATGATTCCAGAGTACTTTGGCAGTTCGATTTTGTGGCCGGATATTGTTGTATTAAATTCAACTTCGCCCTTTAGAGCCGATCCGTTTTTTTCCAACTTTGCGATTCCAGATACCGATTGCATCACCCCGTGAACTGTCAGGTTCCCCTTGAAGGGCGCTTCAAAACTGCCGTTGGGTAAGGTCGTCGGCAATTTAATTTCGACAATATCCAGAGTTGCTTTGGGAAATTTACTAACTTCCAAATACTTGCTTTTTAAGTGCTCATCACGAAGTTCAATTCCGGTTTTTATGTCAATTAGATCAACTACTGCCTGGCCCGTAACTTTGCCGTCTTTGATCATTACGCTTCCGGTTGCTTTTCCATTTTCCGCATGCACTTTCATAATTTTTCCATCTGCATGAAAGTCAACTTTGGTATTTGCTTTGCCAAAATCCAAAACCCAGGCTTCGCTTGCCATTGTTCGGCTGAGAACTGCACCATTTAGTAAAATCGTAACTGCAGCAAATTTGAAAAACTGATTCAGAGCTTTCATAAGATTTCCTTTGTTGTGTTGTTGTTACATTAAGAATAACCTCGCGGTGCTAAAAAAAAGATCCATACTTTTTGCCGCTTAGGGCAAAATTAGTAAGTACTTTCAAATACTTCCAAAACATGCTCCAATTTGAGATCGAAACACAATGAGGTAAGAATGCGTTTGGTCTTTGTTGCGGCTTGTATCAAGCTTTTTTTTATTTCTCCGGCTCATGCTTTTCCGGAGTTAACCCGGCACAACTACAACAACTGTATGGTGTGTCATATTTCTCCCACTGGCGGAGGCGTGCTCTCTGAATACGGCAGATCGCTTTCGAAAGAGCTTGTTTCAACGTGGGGATATGAAGGCGAAGAAAAATTTTTCTATTTTATACCAACAACGGAAGCTCTGGCGCTGGGTGGAGATATTCGGAATCTGCAACTAAAAGATAAACTGCCAACCGGTGTTAGCCGCGAACGCTGGGTACCAATGCAGCGAGACCTGGAAGTCGCAGCTACAATAGGGAATTGGGTAACCGCTGTCACAATTGGCGAAAATACAGCGGCAACCGAAGGAAGCAAACTTCTAAGCCGCAGGCATTATTTGATGAAAAAAATCTCCGAAAATCTGACTGTTCGGGGAGGCAAGTTTTATCCGGCCTTTGGACTTCACATACCTGACCACGCTACGGCTATCCGCCGCGGATTGGGTTGGGATCAAGGTCGGGAAACTTATAATTTGGAAGGCGCTTGGCAAGGCGAGAAGTGGCACTACTTTACAACCGCCATACTGGGCCGGCCGGATGATACATCGATTGTACGTGAAAAGGCACTAACTTTTACTTTGGCTTATCATCCAACGATCGATTCGAAGTACGGGCTCAGTTACTATTTCGGTGAAAGCCCTGACAATATTAATCATTTCATCGGGCCTTTTGCTGTGATCGGACTGTCTGAACGATTCTATTTCATGGGGCAACTTACTTTAACTCGGTCTCATCCGTACTCGGCCACAGAGCATATGTGGGGTGTTGTTGATTATATGAAATTGAATTATGAACCTTATAAGGGTATCAACTTTTTTCTCGCACAAGAATTTTCTCAACCAAATTTGAATTCAAATACGACCCGA
>JANPPN010000014.1:0-24310 GCA_031428535.1 Bdellovibrio sp.
ATGTTAAATAGCAGATAGGTATGGAGAAGCGTGTTTCGTCGAGATTTTCTAAAGTTTTTATCATTGAGTCTTTGTGGGTGTGCAGTTGGCTCTCAGATTACGTATATTAATTCCAAAAATATTTATGTTCAGCCTTATGAAAACATGAAAGATAATAGATTTGGAATTTTCATTTTTGAAATGGATAGCGGTAGAATAAGACATACAGAAACTGAATTTAACGTACACAATATTTTTTTTGATGTTGAAAAAAATCAATTTGTAGGCATCAATAAATATGGTCCACGATACCTTATTTTTAAAGATCTTGATTTCAGTCAACTCAAATACTATAAAATAGACGAAAAATTTTTTAATTTATCTGGACACGTAACGTCCACACTAGAAAGTGAATTTTATTATTTAACAGCTATTAAGGTTTCAAATGGGACAAGTTGTGTATTAGGCTTAAACAAAACAACAAATGAAATTTCTGTTATAACAAGTCTGGGCCTATCAGACCCGCCGGCACATGACTGTAAGTTTACAAAATCAGGAAATGAACTTTTAATTACGAGTGGAAACAAGCTACATTTCTATGATATAAAAGAAAAAAAGCTTCAAAGTAAAATTTTCAAATTGGCATCAGCTAGATCTTCACTTAGGCATTTTAGCGTGAATCAAAAAAATGAAATTTGCATTCAATCAAATATCATAGACACTCAAAAAAACTTCACATACGAACAAGCTCAAATTGTGCTTTTTAAGCCAAAAGAGATTTTAATGGAACTTGTAGAGGATGTGGATCCACGCATTAAAAATAATGAACTTTTAGACTTTTCTTTTAGTCAAAATGGTCAAATATTTGCTTGTGTACATGGGGGTGCACCCGTTGTGACTATTTGGAGCACGGAACCATTTAAACTTCTTAGAGAAGTCCACTTTGAAGACATGCCCATGCGAGTATCAAATTATTTTGACCAAGATGGTTTTTTGGTCTTAGGAAGAAAAAATTTCTATATAATCGATGCAAAAACTTATTCAATTAAAAAAATAGAGTTTTTTCAAGACAAACTTAAAAGTTTTTACAGCTACGGCCATAAATTGTTAATTCAAGCATGAAAATCAGAAACTGATCCCCTAAACTTCACCAAACCCTCCGAAATCCGCCAAACCAACAGCGGATTCCGGATAGGTTTTGATTCCATTAGCATTATTTTAATTCCCAGCTCATCATCTCAATCGGAAATTCCGATTAAGAAGTAGTCCTCATTTCAATCCAAATCAAAGCGATCATTATAGTTTAAGAGTTTTTCTACAGGCTGATTTTCTTTCAGTAAAACAAAATTCTCAAGGATTAAAATGTCGATATCGGTACCCATGAAACATCGATATGCGTCTTGTGGGCTACAGACGATAGGCTCACCTCGGATATTGAAACTTGTATTGATTAAAACCGGCGTGCCGGTTCGCTCTTTAAATGCTTTCAACAAATTATAAAATTTTGGATTTGTAGATTTGCTGACACTCTGAATGCGCGCCGAATTATCGACGTGTGTTATCGATGGCAAGACAGATCTTAGTTGGTTAAGTCGCTCAATTCCGAAGACGTTATTTAATTCGGGCTTGCGAAGCAATTTGTCGCGATGAACCTCGGCAACCATTAACATGTATGGGCTTTTTCCTGAATAGTTAAACCAAGCTGAAATGTCTTCTTCGAGCACTGCGGGCGCGAATGGCCTGAACGATTCCCTAAATTTTATTTTTAAATTCAGCTTTTTCTGCATTTCGGGGTTGCGAGAGTCGGCAATTATAGACCTGTTTCCGAGGGCGCGGGGGCCAAACTCCATTTTGCCCTGAAACCACCCGATTACCTTTCCGGCTTCGAGGCTTGCGGCCGTAAAATCCAACAACTCAGCGTTGCTATAATGTGTACCGGTAATGTGGTTTTCTTCCAGAAATTTTTTTATCTGCTGAACTGAGAATTCTGGTCCGAGGTAGGAACCTTTCATTGAATCTTCGGGATGAGGAACGCGGTCGTTTCCAAGGTGCAGATAATGGCAGGCCAGTGCTGCGCCAAGTGCTCCGCCGGCGTCGCCTGCCGCAGGCTGAATCCAGATATTTTTGAAGAGTTTCGCATTTTTAATTTTTCCATTGGCCACACAATTCAAAGCTACGCCTCCGGCAAGACACAAATTTTCAACTTTAAATTCTTTGAACAACGTCTGGCAAATTTTTAGAATGACTTCTTCAAGTACTTCCTGAATCGAAGCGGCCAAGTCCATATGAACTTGTTTGAGCTCAGACTCCGAATCGCGAAAATTATTTCCGAACAGCTTATCGAATTTTGAGTTAGTCATCGTCAGACCGGTACAATAGTCAAAAAATGTCATGTCGAGTTTGAAACTGCCGTCTGTTTTGATATCTATCAGGTGAGTTTTTATGGTTTCTGAAAACCGCGGAACACCGTAAGGTGCCAGCCCCATAAGTTTATATTCGCCGGAATTTACACGGAAACCGCAATAGTAAGTAAATGCTGAATAAAGCAGGCCAAGGCTGTGCGGGAAGCGCATTTCACGGACCTTTTTAAGCTGGTTGCCGTCGCCGAGATAAACTGTTGTTGTGTCCCACTCTCCTACGCCATCCATGGTTAGGACAATCGCCTCAGCAAAGGGCGAAGGGTAGTAGGCACTTGCCGCGTGGCTGAGGTGATGGGAAGAGAACAGAACTCTCCTGCATTGTTCATTTGAGAATCCCAGCTCTTTCAGCTCTTGTTGCAGCAATCTCTTTTGAAATAGCTTTTCATTAAGCCAAAGTGGAATTGCTTTAATAAAGGATCGAAATCCTGAAGGGGCAAATGCAAGGTAAGTTTCAAGCAGTCTTTCGAATTTCAAAAAAGGCTTTTCGTAAAATACAATGTGATCAATTTCAGCGGGAGAACAATTAGCCTGAGCGAGACAACTTAAAATACTTTTTGCCGGAAAGGCGGAGTCGTGCTTTATTCGAGAAAGTCGTTCTTCCTGACAGGCCGCAAGTATCTCACCGTGCTGAATCAAACAAGCGCTGCTGTCATGATAAAAAGCGGATAGGCCGAGAATTTTCATCTAGAAAACAGTATACACGAACGGCGCAACAGCCGAACCTTTTGAAAAGACAATTAAAAACCCGACTAAAAGCATTGCCAGCAGGATTGGGGCTAGCCAATATTTTTTTCTTGCTAATAAAAATCGCGTAAACTCGCTTATAAATTCCATTGGTCCGCCTAAAATTGATCTTTCATCGTGCCGGTTTTAGATTCACTTTTAATCCAATAAGTTGATTGAGACTTATCAATCCTAAGATTAAGAATGTCTTTTTTAAAAACTTTGAGTATCAATCCCACCGGTGTAAATACTAAATAATAGAGAATGGCCAGAATCAAGGGCGAAACCACTCGATTCAGCAGCAGGCCGAGCCTGAACCAAATCCGGTTTGGAACCCGGAAAATGGCTGGCACAAGAACCGAAACCAGTATAAACAAAAATCCAAGGACCATCGCCCCAACGCGCGGCGAATGTTGGTATGCAATCGGAAGGCTGCCAAAAAATAAAAAGATAGTTCCGAATGTGAAACCAAACGACTTTTCGGAACCGATTTTCACAGCGTGTTTTCTGTCGAATTTTTCGTGGAACAGGTTGCTGTTTTCAGCCATTTTAGTATTAGTTCACAATTCTTAAAGTCTGTAAATCAATTATACGATTATGTTTCCTGGCTGATTTTAAAAAGTAACAAAGAAAATTGTTAACTTGCCTGCAACACCAGTTTGCGCTCTAATCAAGCTCTAAAAACCAAGGAGTCTCTGTGCTATACGAATTGACTGTTCCCCAATCAATCAAAATGTTAAAAAACTTAAATGCAATTTTAGGCAAGGCCGCGCTCCATGCAGAAACCAAAAAATTTGATGTACAGGTATTACTGAACGCCCGTTTGGCTCCGGATCAATTTGCGCTGACAAAACAGATTCAGATCGTAACAGACACGGTTAAGCTCTGTGCCGCCCGCCTGACAGGAATGGATGCTCCTGTGCATGATGATAAAGAAACAACTTTGCCCGAGCTGACCAGTCGAATCGAAAGCGTTATTCAATATCTTGGTAAGTTTTCAGCAAAAGATTTTACCGGGGCGGAAGATAAAAAAATATCGCAGCCGCGCTGGGAAGGTAAATATCTGACAGGAACAGAATTTGTTCTTCAGCATGCTATTCCGAATATGTATTTTCATATTACAACGGCGTATTCAATTTTGCGGCACAACGGCGTTGAAATCGGAAAAAAAGATTTCCTCGGCGAAATGCCCTATAAAAAGTAACAGTGGCGCAGAATAGTTTAAAAGATCCGCTTCACGGAAAAACTCTGGAACAAATATTGACAGAGCTGGTCGATTTTTACGGCTGGCCTGAATTAGGAATTCAGATTGATATTCGATGCTTCAATGTTGATCCAAGTGTTACTTCGAGCCTTAAATTTTTACGAAGAACTGCTTGGGCGCGCAAAAAAGTTGAAACTTTATATATAAATTATTTACACGAAGAAAAAAAATGAATCCGAATTTTGACGACTTATTAAAAATAGCAAATATGAAAATGCCATTCGGAAAGTTCAAAGGAATTGCGCTAATTGACCTGCCGGAACCGTATGTTGTCTGGTTCTATTCGCAAGGTTTTCCCGAAGGTGAATTGGGCCGGTTACTCGGTCAACTCTATGAAATTAAGTTAAATGGGTTAGAACATTTATTCACACCACTCAGAGAATTTTCGGAAAAACCATAGTTTTATTTTTTGGTGCCAACAAACGACAACGGCACATTGGCAGTTTTGCCTTCCGCAACAACCAACTTAACTTCTGCAGATTTTTTCGTTATCGGATCAAAGGCTGAAATGGTAATTTCCTTTCCAGCGGTGATCGGATACATATAAAGCGGCGGTTTTTCGAGAAGCAGTTTTCCGTTTATCAGAATTTCAACCTTTGGATTTTCTTTAACCAGCGTAATATTAAGATAGCCGAGCTTCATTGCTTTTGAAATTGTCAGCAAATCTGTATTCGGCGCAGGAGCGGCCTCCGGTAAAGAGTTCTTTGCAGCCTCAGAGGAAGCATCGGAAGTTCCAATTTTTTTATCATGCACGCCGGAAAGGCTTGTCAGATAATTTCGAATAGCCGGAGCGGCGTTCTTAGTAAAGGCGAAGTAGCAAATACTTAAAACCAACGCCAGTATGGCATACTTAAGCAGTGAATCCATTACTCCGTTTACAACACTTGCGGCTTTTAATTTAACAGGCTCAGGAGGCTTAATTTTTTGGCCGAAATTGCGTTGTACTTTCTGCGCAAATATATTTTTTTCAGTATTAAGGGCCTTCACAGAATCCGGCACAAGATTAGTCTCAAGTAATTTTTCAAAATTGATATTCGGCGCGACAGCCGTCGCTACTGGAGGCGCAGACCCAAGTCCGTCGGGCAGTTCATGATTAGCTTGTATGGGTAGTGGCGGCGCGCTGGCGGGCACCCGGGTTAAATCATCTAAAACAATCAGTTTTTTCGGGCTTTCGTAGGGGATTGACGCAATATTTGAAAGTTTGGCCGCCAGTTCTGTAAACTGAATTTCGAAGAGTTCTTTTATAAAATTACCAAACACTTTTTTTGAAAAATGAGGATAATTCTTTTGCAGGAGAGTATTCAGATCGTAGCTTAAATCTGCAGCCTTCTGATAGCGCTGATCTCGGTCTTTGCTGAGTGCTTTACTGATGATAAGGGCCAGTTCGACCGGCACTGAAGGATTGAGGCGTCGAATAGGTGGAATTTCGCAGGCCTTTACTTTTTGCAGGATCTTACTTTCACTTTTATCATTGAATAATTTATTATTCGCAAGAAGTTCCCACAAAATAATGCCAAGTGAAAAAATATCACTCCGCCCATCGAGTTCTTCACATTCGACTTGCTCGGGGCTCATGTACCGACATTTTCCTCTTAGACTTCCGGTTTCGCTGCGGCTCTGCTCGGGATCATCGACTTTTGCAATTCCGAAATCGATAATTTTTACGTCGCCACCGAAAGAAACCATAACGTTATGCGGGCTCATGTCACGATGAATTAGATTCAGATTTTTTCCGGTTTTTGTTTCTGTGGCATGATGGGCGTAATCAAGGCCCGCAGCTACCTGCTTTACGAGATAGAGCACCTGATCAAATGAGAATGTTTTATTTTCCCGCTTCATTTCGGTACTAAGTTGTTTGAGCGTCACGCCCTCCACGAAATCCATAACCAAATAGTATTGTTCATTTTCGAACCCGAAATCCAAAGTTGATACGATATTATTATTTTTCAGGTTGATTGCAACTTTGGCTTCTTCCCGAAACATGTTCTGGAATTGCTGGCTATTTGAAAATCTGGATTGAATTCTTTTAACGGCTACGAATTTACAAATCCCATCGGCCAATAGTGTGCGACCCAAAAATATGTCTGCCATGCCACCACTGGCCAGCTTTTCAAACAATTCATATTTACCACAGCGTTCGTTTTTTAACCACATTGCCGTAATGACTCCGCACTGTTGATATCGGAGCTTCTGACTGTACTTTTGAATTTAATTTCGCTAATTCCAGTAATGAGACACTAGGTTAGAATGTACTGACCTTTGGTCGATTTAATGAAGCGAGAAACGGTTAACTCAGCTTTAAGTCGATGAAAATCCGGGAATATTTTTTTCAATATTTCATCAAGTTCGGGGTCGGAATAAGTCTTTCCGGCAACAAGTCGCGACGAAATCTTCTGCAAAACGACGTCTTTTTTCCGATTTTGTTCTGGTATTTTCAGCAACTGTCCGTTTTTAAAGAAGGTCTTTAGCACCTGTTTTCTGTAAACATCGTCATTTTCCACGTCATCTCCCTGGCTTCAGGCGGTGTTTTAGCTGCATTTCGTGAAAATTGGCACTGGTTTAGTCTGTAAACTGTAGAATCTACAGCTTTCCACATAGTCATTCTCTCTGACAGGCCGTCATGCTATATAAATCGCTCTATGAAACTACAAAATTCGACCGTACGTACAAATCGTTTTCAAGACATGGCCATCTCTGAAGTATTCCTGGCAGCTCTTGAAAAAATGGATATTACCAAACCCACTGAAGTTCAGGCTCAGGCGATCCCGGCAGGACTGAATGGTTCAGATCTTATAGCAGTCGCGCAGACCGGAAGCGGGAAAACTCTTGCGTTTGCCCTTCCGATTTTAACTGCACTTGCAAAAAATCCGGAAGCCCGGGCCCTGATAATGGCACCCAGCCGCGAGATGGCACAACAGATTTCAAAAGTCTTTGCCTTGCTTTGTGCCGAAATGCCGATGACCTGCAGCCTGGTCATTGGTGGAATTCCGAGCGCAAAACAAATCAGCCAATTGAAAAAAAATCCGCGTTTAGTCATAGGTACACCCGGACGCCTGAACGACCATTTGGTTTCGAATAAGTTGATTTTACAAAACGTAGAATATGTTGTTATTGATGAGGCCGATAGAATGCTGGATATGGGTTTTTCGCCACAGTTGAAAAATATTCAGAACACGTTGCGTGGAAAATGGCAAACAATGATGTTCTCCGCAAGCTTTAGCCCGGCGATAGAAGGTATTGCTCAACTTTTTATGGGATCCAATGCGCTGATGATAAGGTCATCGCAGGCTGAAGAGCCCGTTGCCAGCCTGAAGCAGACGGTGCTGTTGATTGATAAATTTAAAAAAAATGACAGGCTCTTAGATGAGCTTAATGCAACTAAGGGCGGTGTTATCGTGTTTTGCGGTAACCAGGGAAGCTGCGAAAGAATGGGCCAGTATCTTAAAGAGTATGGGTATTCAACCGATCTCATTCATGGCGGACTTTCTCAGGGCCACCGAAATCGCGTCGTGCGCAACTTCAGAGAGGGTGAAATTCGTATTGTGGTCGCTACGGATTTGTTGGCCCGAGGCATAGACGTGCCACACGTCGATCACGTCATTAATTTTGATTTACCATTTCAGGCGGAGGATTTTCTTCACCGCATAGGGCGAACAGCGCGCGCCGGCCGAGTTGGAAATGCCATTACATTTGTAACTTCATCCGACACTAAGATGTACAATAAAATTAAACCTTACCTGCAGGGAGCCAGCGAAATAAAGCTGGACGCTGATTTTGCCTTTATCGAAAGGCCCTCAACAAACAGTTCAGACCGTTACAAAAATAAAAAGCTTGATCAAAAGAAAATTTTTGATGGTACTCGAAAAACGAGTGCCAAGCCGGATTCTAAAACCATAGGTAATCTTGAAAAAGTCGCAAAGCCAAGAAACGATAAATATAAAGATGTGCCACGTTCGGGAAAGAGTATGCCCAGCGTATGGAAGCCCAACAATAAACCAGCTAAACCAACTTTCAGCAAACGGCGATAATCTTTCGTAGAAGAGAAAGCCGGAACTCGAAGTTAAATCCCGCGATGAATATGAAGTTCATGAGTGAAATGCATAAAATTGCTTTTGGCGCAGTGCATAAACACCTTCAACTCTACTTAAGTCCAGCGCATGTTTTGTCATAAGTACCGCCTTAACAGCTGTTAACTTTTTTATTTTGAGTACTTAAAAAATATTTTTTCTTATTCTTTAGAAAGCTTGCTAGCAAAGCCTTTCGCGGGATTTATTATTTTTTAGTTTTATTTAAAACAGCTGAAAAATAAAAAAATTTCAGCAGAAAAAGCAGTGAACAAGTTTTTTTTGTGAAAATGTTTTAGATGAATAGTTAGTCAGCACTAATTCTAAATTAGTGAACCAAATATTTTCTTATTGATCTTAGTAGAACTGCTTATTAGCATCACGGTGTACACAAAATTTGTTTTTTTAAAGAACAGATAACAATAAAATGCAACTTCACGAAAGGATGCAGAATGAAAAAAACGTTATTATTAGTATTGGCAACTGCTTTAACAGCAGCTCCAGCTATGGCGCTCGATGTAAACGGAGAGGCTTTTATCTCTTGGAAAAACAACAGTAATACTGGCGTTAATAACGCCCCAAGTGTGACAGGGAATGAATTTACTGGTACGGATGTTGACAGATTCAGAGTGTTCTTGTCTCATAAATTTGATGACACTTGGGCGTTTAAAGGTCGTTTCTCTATGGCGCAGGGTACAACTGGTCTATCATTTACAATACCTGAAGCAATGTTTGTTGGTTCTGGCTTATTCATGGCTGGCGACACTTTCAAAATGGGTGTTCAAGAAATGCCTATCTCAACTGCTGAAGGACAATTCGGCTGGAGATGGATCACTAAGACTTTCGGTGATATTGAAGGTTTCACTAACACTGCAACAACAACTCCAGGTGGTATTTCTTACGGTATGAAATTTGGATCAGCTGGTGTAACTTTATTCACTGCTGAAGCCGAAGTTGCTGAGCAGACTGGTTCTAATGACAACACTAAAACTAATGGAGTTTATGTTGATTACAAAATCAACGATCAAGCTAAAGTATGGGCTCAGAGTTCTACTCAGCTTGAAACAGGTGTAGCTAACAATAAATCAATCACAGTAATGGGCCTTGGTGCTTCTTACTCTATGGATATGGTTGATGCAATGTTCAACTACTACACACAGACATTCACACAAGTTGATGGCGCTGCTGAAGTAAAAGCCAATAAAGCTATGGGTTTAGCTGCTAACTGGAAAAAGTTAGGCGGATCTCAGTACAATCTTTATACTTCTTACACTGCTGGTTATGATGCATATGCAGATGCTGGTGGCGGTACTGCTGAAAAATACTCTTCTAAAATGAAGATCGGTCCAAACTGGGCTTTAGCTGACGGAAAGTTAAACATGGGTGTTTTCTACGATATGGAAACATTCAACAGCGATTACAAAACAGCGACACCTAACGACAAAGAAGGAAATATCCTTACTGTTCAGTTAGCTGCTAAGTTCTAATTAGTACAGATTTAAAAGTTAAAACAAAAAAGCGAAGGACGAAAATCCTTCGCTTTTTTTATTTCAAAATTCAATTTAGTAGTGCGGTGGTTTTTCGTTTGCAGGTCTGATTTCACTGTCGGCGTTCGACATATCCTCAAACTGCTTCAATTTTTTTTCTAATTTGTTAATTCTATCCTGTTGTTCATACATCACATGGTGAAGTTCTTCCAAAAGACGTTCTTGGTGCAAAATCTTGGTTTCAATATTGATAAAGCGCTCTTCATTCATGTTCGAATAAGTCTCATTGAAAGCCTAATTTGTAAACATAAAATCATCACCTAAGTCTAGATTTCCAGTGTCATCGGCAATCCAAGAAGACTTCAAAATTGGGTTTGGTAGGCTTTAGTCATATTTTCACGGAGGAAAGTATGAAAAATTCGCGCCTAATCAAGTTTTTGTTCGTCTTTATTTTTTCCCAATTTTCAGTCGCTGCCGAAGAGGGAACCCGCTTCAAAAAAGTTATTTGGTTGATATTTGAAAATGAATCTCAACAGCCGGTCATAGCGCAACCGGATTTTGCAAAGGTTGCTCGCGCTGGTGCTTCATTTAATCAAATGTATGCCGAAGGTCGGCCGTCGCAACCTAATTACATTGCCATGATTGCGGGCTCAAAGCTGGGGGTAAATACAAACAGCAATGTCGACCTTGATCAGAATCATGTTGGAGACTTACTCGAGAAGGCCGGCCTTGACTGGCGGACCTACGCAGAAGATTACCCCGGAAACTGTTTTACCGGAGCCAAAACAGACAAATATGTTCGAAAACACAATCCATTTATCAGTTTTACAAATGTTTCAAAAAACCCTGAACGATGCGCGAAAATTGAGTCTTCCGCACGGTTTTTCCAGGATTACACCAATGGAACACTGCCGGCTTTTACGATGTTCATTCCAAATATGAAAAACAGTGGCCATGACACCGGATTTGATTACGCCGGTAAATGGATGGCCTCGCAGTTTGGATCGATTTTTTCTAACCCGGCCGCGATGGGCGATACGTTGTTTATTATTACGTTTGATGAAAGTGGCTATTCAGAGGGCGACGAAATTTACACCGTACTTCTGGGGGCCAATGTCATTCCCGGCGCCCAGAACAATCAAAAGTTAAATCATTATTCGCTTTTAAAAATGATCGAAGACGAATTTTCAATTGGAACTTTGGGTCGAGAAGATGCAAAGGCCGCAGCTATCAACGGTATCTGGAAGTAACACTACTTAGTGAAGCTCAGGTAAACGGTATCACTTTCACCGACAAGTATGTTGTCGAGAAGAAATTCGGCGTTAATCAGTTTTGCGCCGAAGGTAATTCCGTCACCGGCATCTCGAATTGCTTTAATGGAAAGTAATTTTGATTTTCCGAACTCAATCGGAATAGAAAGTCTGACATCAGATTGGCTCAGTACAAATGTTGAAAAGGGTTCGCCATCAATTGAAATTTCAACTTCATCGCCGTCGTCATCAATCGAATTCAATACTTTGAAAGAATAAAATCTCATTTCGCCGTTTTTTATTTTTTCAACAATCGCGCGTGAACTTCTTTCTAACATCAGAGGCACAACACCACTTTCAAGCGTTTTTCTGATTCGGGCCGTAGTCAGCCTATCATAATCTGCGCCTGAAATTTTCAGTAGAGTTTTCATTACAGCGGGAACTGAAATTGGCTCAATCTCTCCGATAGAAGATGGCGCCCGATCAATTTGCGGTTCGGGTGGGAAAAAAAATCTGTACAGGCCAAGCGCCAAAAGCACAACGAAAAACGGCAAAAATAAAATTTTCAATCTCTTGCTGAGTTCCAGAGAAAGGCCTTGTTGGCCGGGCTCCTGATCTTCAGTTATTTTCTCCGCCATAATTACTTTGTCGGCTTTAAGTCTGGTAAACTTGACTTGGATTTGCCAACTTCTCGTTTTGAAACAGCTGAATCTAGAGAATTTTTATTATTATTTCATTATTTACCTGGATTACTAACTTTGTGAAAACCTTCTCAAGCCCTTAGGGCCAAAGAGGTAAAAAACACTTCAAATAAACTCTTTCTTTGCAAATAGAGATCTGCCTGAAGGTCCTATGCGTAACCCCTGCAAGGAAAAGCCAAGGTTTTACTATTATTCTTTCCAAATTTTATTCAGCTTGTCTGAATAAAATCTGAGTGCTTTATCATAAGACTTAATCAAATTATCAGAAATTGTTTCTATCAACTGAACCAAAAGTTGGCTAACAGAGGCTTCAAATTTGCCAAGATTATACAGCGTCAGAGATCTGAATACCTTCAAAGCACGATCTTCTGGAAACTCACCTTTGCCTTTATCGAAAATACTTAAAGATTTTTGATACTTGCCAAGACAACGATAGGTGCTTCCAAGACCTAGCATTGCTCCACGTCGATCTTCAACTAATCCGTTTGCAATTGCTTTTTCATAATAGGGTATTCAGATGGCCGAGATCTCGATGACACTAAAGAAGGCATACAAAACGTTGAAATCTGGACATACCTTTCTGCGAAATCCAATCTGTATGACTCAGAAGAAAATATACGTGCCGATATGTATTTAGTTGATAATTTGGAGTCTAAAGAACAATGCGAAAAACTTTATCTCAATCACCATTAAACTACGATAATCCTATTTTCTAGCAGAAGATTTAACCTTCAATATTATTCCCGTAAATATTAAAGTGCTCGAGCCCACTAAACGCAGACTCAAACTTTCACCTAAAAAGCCAACTCCCCAAAGTGCCGCAATTACAGGTACGCACAATTGAACAATTGCTGCCGTACTTGTTTGTAGCTCTTTCAAAACTATGTACCAAAGCACATAGCCCAAACCTGAGGTAACTGAACCCGACAATACCGCCAGCAATATTCCACGCTCTGTTAAATTAATTGGATTCAGAAGAAGAAAAACTAATATTAACGGCACGGTAAATAAAAAATTTCTTGCTGTCGCCATAATAGGATTATTCGCTCCCTGCCCAAGGAGCGAATAGGAACCCCATGCGAGGCCGGACAACACCATCATAGAAGCCGGAATGAGCGGAGGCACTTCTAGCCCAGGCCAAAGCAGATACACAAAGCCGGCAACTGCGAGCGAAAATCCAATTTTTTCAACTGAATCTAATTTTTGCCCACGATACATTGCAACTAATATCATTGTTAATTGAACAGTGGCAAAAAGTATGAGGGCACCTATTGCCGCGCCAATTTGAACATAGGCAAGTGAAAAAAAAACGGCATAACTAAAAAGCGCCGCAGGTGCCAGCAATACTTTTATGTTCAATTTAAATGGCTCTGATTTTGGATTTTTACAAAGAAAAAAGACAAAATGAAAGCGCCTGAAAACAATCTGACCAGCGTAAAACTAATTGGTTCATTTTTTGAATCTGCTAAGGCTAACCGGCAAAATACTGAGTTTGCCGCAAATGATATCATAGTCACCAGGGTCAGAAAAATTAATTTAGGTCGATTCACACTCGCCTCTCAGCCGTCTTTCTAGTGCCTTTTTTTATATCGTGACTGTCACACGCAAGAAAGTTGCCGGAATACTAGTGCCAACATTGTTTGGGCTCTTGTTATGAGTTATGAAAAGATCTTCTAACTCTTTTGCGAGCGAGTCGGCTTTGCCGGACTTTTCCGCCGCTTCAAACGCATTCATGGTTGGCCCGTAATATCTTCTAAAAGAATTAACCAGTGCTGTAGGCGAATCTGGAGATTTAAAAGTAAATGTATCTCTGACAAATACAATATTTGCTTTTGAAACACCGGCGCTGGTGAAGCGCTCGATCACGTTATTCTCTATTCCCCAAGTCATTGGGCTAACGAACCCTTCGGGAGGTGGTGGGGAATAGGCAGAGCTGATTTTCAAGATTTGTGCAACAAGGGTCGGGTCATTCGGAATCCAATTCCCCATAACAATCCGGCCACCAGGTTTAGTCACCCGCACCATCTCTTTAGCCACATCAAATGGTTTTGGCGCGAACATCGCTCCAAATATACTTACAACGAGGTCAAACGTGCGATCTTTTAGTTCTTCCAAATTGGAGGCATCGCCTTCTATAAACCTGCAGTTCGTAAGGCCAGCCTCTTTTGCGCGCTTATTACCGGCATCAACCAAGTTTTTCGCGATGTCGACGCCCAAAACGTCCGCTCCAAGTTTCGCCTCGGGTAATGCTGTGGTCCCATCGCCACATCCGAGATCCAAAACTTTGAGTCCTTTTGTAATTCCTAATTCTTTGACTAACGCTTCACCGCTCTCTCTCATGGTCTCCGCAATGCGAGTAAAGTCGCCTTTTTCCCAAAGAGCTTTATTTGGATTCATTTTTTCTCCCATCATTTGTACCCCAAAGGGCGGTTATCAAACTTTTTAATTGCTTAGAACCACGAAATTTAAGCTAGCCCACAAAAACCTTTCAGGTAACCAATTTTTAAATTCGATGGCATAGAAGCTGCTTAAGTGAAAGTCGTCTTTTATCACCGTAAAAATAATTTAGCCGTTATTCTGATTTTTTTTATAGTAGCCGCATATCCGGTAATATCACCCGCCAACCATTCGTGGGGCAATTATCATTGGGCGCGGACCAGCAATCCATTCACTTTGAGATTGGGTGATAACCTTACGTCCGCTTGGAGCTCGTACCTTGGCACCACGTCATACGATTGGAGCCTCTCTGCAGTGCTTGATACCATGATAGTACCCGGCCTAACCAAGCCAAGAAATTGCCGGTCTTCCAGCGGGCGCGTGGAGGTGTGTAATTATACATATGGAAGAAATGGCTGGCTCGGGTAGCTCAAATTTGGACCAGTGGCAGCCACATTGTACAAGGAGTCGTAAAACTCAACGACACGTATTTTAATACTGCTACTTACAACAGCCCAGCGTGGAGAAATCTAGTTATGTGTCAGGAGGTCGGCCATACTATTATTCTAACGACCCTTTACCGAACCAGCATCCAAATGACCATGACTATGTTCAACTCGAGATCATTTACTCACATAACGACGCTATAAGCGCCACCGACCCAATACTCATGAAGAATCAGACACCTTCAATTATGTTCGGCGATTTCGAGACATCGGCTCAATGGGGTAAGCTCATTCGAAGTTCGAAGCAAAGACGAACAGAACTTTACGAATTAGATTTAGCCAGCGGACAAAAGATGTTCACCTTCGTTATCTGGGCAGAAGCGGGGCATGCCGATAAATAATTTAAGCCATATGTAAAATAGAAAATGTTGGTAGCTCTGTTTGTAGTCGTTGCAGTTCCATTTTTCAGTTTTGCAAAGGGCGACGATAGTTGTGTATTCAAGAATCAAAAACAGCTTGAAGAGCATTTGAATAAGCACGTAACTTACCCAGTCACAGGAAAAGCCTTAAAAGAAGTCTGTAAAAAAGAGTGGCCCGACGAATTTTCAAAAGAAGAAAATGCTTGTGCCGACAAACACATTAAAGACAACGCCAAATTCGCTAGCGCTGCCGATGTGAAAAAAGCTTTGGGCGTAAAGTAAGGTATCATTGTAAGTTAGTAGAAACATAATGAAAGGGTTAAAAGGAACCCTTTCAAAAATCTTCATTTAGCACGCGGATTTGAGACGCGGCTGACATCATTGCAAAGTTGTCGGATCGTAATTCACAACAATGTTTGAACCTTGCTGTGGAATCGCCGTGCCATGAAACTGAATGGAGTTAGCCGCAAGATCATACATCCAGCCATTAGTTGAACTTTCTGGAGTTGCTACGCCATCGATGCTAACCCTGATGCTACCCAAAACGGGTACCCGATCCAAAAAGTATTGCGTACTTAATAGAGTGATCCGGTCGGCAATTGCGGCCATCGACGGTCCGAAGTCGGCCTGGCATATATCTCCCAAAACGCCATTCGTTTGATTCGCCAAATCCATAATTCGGGTCATAAGTGAACTTCCCTGGCACGGCTTATTAATCTGGGTCATCGCCGAAACATTATACCGAGCTGAGGCGCCGCTAGTACCGGTTAGGCCAATTAAAAAATTTGTATAGACACTTACGGAATCTAGCGTCAGCGCATTGTAGCGTAAGTTATTATTACAACCGTTACAGCGCTTGTTGCCGCTGAAGTCGTCCTGATTATCGACGATGATGATCGCAAGAAAAGAATTAGGCCGCAAAAACCCGTAATTCGCCGGACGTAAATTCTGAAGAGCCTGGCGGAAACTTGAAAATGAACGGCCATCCTGACCCGAGGTGTTTTTATTTGGTTTCGCGTTAATCGCAAAGTCTGAAAATAAATTTGGATCCAAGGGGGTAATAATAGGCACATACGAATGAACCGTTCCGTTGTAATCGTTGAAATCGGCTTCCGCGACGTTGGTGGGATTGTATCCAGCCAAAGTCGGATCGGCCATATAACCCGAGGTTGTCACCACTGCGATTTTATAGTCGAATCCCTTATTCTGAAATGTGCTCATAAACGTCGACATGCTGGTGACAAGCGCAGACTGGAAAGAGGACATACTGGGCTGATCATTTATGACAAACAATATATCCAGTTGGTTATTAACCGTCGAAGAACTCGAGGGAAAAACTTCTGAGGCTGACAGGATGCTGAAGTTATTGCCGGATTTATCACAACCAAAAATTAGAAACAATGTAGACCCTAAAACTAAAAACAGTAACGACGTTTTTTTCTGCATGTTAAGCGCCTCCTGCGCCATCCCCTTTCGGGGTCTACCAATCAATCTTCAGCGTACATGCAGATCTAAAATAACGACTTGGTCTTAATATCTTAAGTGTTAATACCCGGATCGTCAAAAAACGGTAACCCCTCAATAGCTCAGAAGAATTCAGAATTCTCAAACTGAGGAATGCTAATTTTAGCAGTGAAACCAATGATTTAAGAATAACGAAAAATTAAAATATAATTTTTTGCCGCATGTAAGTTCGACAAAAAAAAGCACTTTGATACTCGTGAATCTATTTCACCAACAAGTGCTCTTTTATGTTTACACCGGCTTTTCTGAAATCAGAACCAGAACCTGTAATGCGGAAAAAGACTAGAAGACTTTGTTTAAAAGATCTTCCGTCAAATGGTGGAGGCGGCCGGGTCTGCCAGCACATCAAGTCCAACGGAGACCCACCTTTTGTGTCGCATATGCCACTCAAGTGCTCAGAATGCCTATAGATTTCTGGTAGAGCTCGCTCAGAGCAAGTAGTTAACGAACGTAAAGATGTTCAGAAAAAGTACGTCAGATGCGTCAGTAGCCCTCTCCGCCCTAAACAACTCAGGTACGGTCTCTGCTTTAGTTATGTAATCAAAAGGCAAACAACTAAAGGAAACTAATGAAACCTTGTACTTCACTTTTTATAATCTCTCTTTTCTCAGCTGTCGCTTTTGCCGAAATCAAAGAATCATCAACCTTTCCTAACTTAAGGTCTACAACCAGCCGAGTAGAATCTCAGCCGCATGCGGGATTTCTAGTTGGCTATAATAATCCTAACGAAGGCGAAAACACTGGCGGACTAGGTCTCGATGTCGGTTACCAGCCCTACATTCCCTTCGGATTGGGATTCGAAATTACCAATACCGACAACCGCAGCATTGTTCTAGGAAAAATTTCCTATAATTTCGGCGGAGAAATTCCAATCATTCATAGCTCCTTTGTGGGAATGGCCGCTGGTAAAGACGGATCCACTTTTGTGATTGGTCCAATCGTCGGTTTCGACATTCCAATTGCTAGTAAGGGTCCAGATTCAAGATTCACTTTGGGCGGTGGCGCCAAGTATCTTTTTTCAGACAACAGCAATTCGGAAGCGCTTTCCTTTAACGGCAACATGAAGTACTGGTTTTAAATTTATCTAAAAGGAGACAACTATGCATATCATTACATTTTTACTTATCGGACTTTGCGCAGGCTGGATTGCCAGTCATCTTGTTGACGGCCACGGCCGCGGCACCATTGGCAACATCGTTGTCGGAATTCTCGGCGCTTTTGTAGGTGGATTCATCTTCGAGGCGTTGGGCATACACGCTTACGGGTTGTGGGGCGGCATTGCCATGTCAGCCGTTGGAGCCGTCACATTACTCGTGCTGCTTGGCGTACTTTTCCGGCCTTCAAGAAAAAATTAATTCAAAAGGAGCCTATATGATCGTCATCGATAAAAATGAAAAAAATGCAGAAAAAGAAATGAGCGAACCCGCTGTTATCCAAGAATCTAAGTTGGACGAATTTTCGAAAACTGCAATTGCTGCCAAACTGAGTGGCGCATTTCACGAAACTACCGGATTGCTTAAACGCAAAATAGGCGAACTCACGAAAGATGCTTCGCTAAAAGACGCCGGACGCGAGCAACAACTACTTGGCAAAGTTCACCGGCTGGTAGGAACAATACGTAGTGTGCACGAAGTTGCTGTGGAAAGAATTTCAGATACCGGGAAAGAGAGTCTCGCCATTTGCCGTAAACACGGCGGACGGATAGTTGATGTGGCCTCAGATCTGGTGGACGACATTAAAAATACGTTACTGAAATAGATGCAACAGACTTTTTGAGTTCGAATTATAAATAAAAACAATGCCGTCCAAACAATGACAGCAAAAAAAACCAAACAATGACAGGGGTCACACAATGAAATTCAACCGAAACCTAAAAACTGCAGTTATCTACTTAATGACGCTTATGCTTTCGAACGCACCGCAATTGGCGATGGGTGAAGCGGCCCACACTCTTACGATGATTCCGACGAGCTCGCTCGTTATTGAACTGACCGAGGCGCAAGCTCAGGAAAATATTTCCAGCTTTTTAAGCCGCACTGATGTTCAACAACAACTGATGAATAGCGGTCTTTCCAAAGAAGAAGCATCGCTTCGATTATCAACACTCTCGAGATCTGAATTGAATAAGCTTTCGTCACAAATTAATGAAGCGCGCGCCGGCGGCGATCTGCTCGTTGCGATTTTGCTGGTAGTCGTAATTCTGATTCTATTGAAACGAATTTAATTGTGTCTCGATTGAAATTTTTCACGCATCCAATTTTGATTCTCGTTTTAGCAGTTTTTATTTCTGGCTGCGCGAGCTCCACTAAGCAGGTGGACTCGCTCCTTGCAGGACGAACATCGCTTCCTCATGCCGTTGAAATTTCGAAGGTGCCTTTTATCAAACAGGAAGCCGGTCACTGCGGACCAGCCACTTTAACAATGGCCATGAAGGCCATTGGCAAAGAGGTTGAGTTGGCTACAATCACTTCGCAAGTATATACGCCAAATATGAAGGGCACTTTGCAAACGGACATGATGGGAGCGACTCGACGGCAGGGCTTGCTGGCTATTCCAATTGAAAACTTGGATAGTTTATTTTCGGAAGTGGCGGCTGGAAATCCTGTCATTATTTTTGAAAACTTAGCTTTCGAGTGGATGCCCCAGTGGCACTATGCCTTAGTTTATGGATATGATCTCAAACGTGAAATCATCATTATGCATTCAGGATCAGAACAGGCAAAGCATTGGGATCTTAGAAAGTTTGAACGCTCTTGGAAATTAGGCGACTACTGGGGAATGGTCGTTCTACCGCCTAATCAGCTATCAGCGACAGGAAGTGAGCTGACGCACGTTACGGCGGCGGCGGCCTTAGAAAAGTTAGAACTGAAAGAAGAAGCTTTTATGGCCTACGATAAAATTTTACGTCGGTGGCCAGAAAGCTTAGGCGCACTGATTGGTATTGGAAACTATTACTTTGCTAAATCAAATTATGCAGAATCTGCAAAAAAAATATCTTTAGCTGTCCGGCATCACCCGTTGTCCGCTATAGCCTGGCACAATTTGGCAATAGCTCAAAAATTGTTGAAACAATCGCAGCTTGCAAAAGCCAGTGCGCTAAAAGCCATCGGCCTAGCAACTGAAACCCAGAAAATTCAGTATCAAAAAGCCTTAAAAGAACTTCTCTGAATATTCTTTATATTTTGGCAATGCAATTTACCTTGCCTAAGCTTGCGCGGCCAATACAATGCCCTTAATTTTACGTTTGAATTGAATCAAAAGTGTAATTTCTAGGTCGTCCAGTAGTGCATTTAATTTTCTTTCTTGCAGCCCAATTTTTTTAAGTGCGGGATCACTCAGCGCAGTTGCTATAAGACTAAATGCCGTTAACAAGACTCCCAAAAACAAAGTCACCAGGAATACTTGATTCTGCGTTGGTTCGGGTGGAAACGCATTATAGAAACTTGATCCAATATTTTTTCCTAAAAAGAAGTTTCCCGCTGCTTTATCTTTAGCCATGCGGTGCGCGATCCGATCCCCCATACCAAGCAGGCCCAAAGTTTTATCACCGAAGTAACTCCACCCAACAAAAAAAGCCAACACTGTTCCCGACAAATCAGAAATTAATGCACGGCTCGTACAGTAACGGTCCAGCACCACACGAAATTCTGCATCACATGAGAACATTGCAGAATCGTTTGAGTTCATGAGGCCCGAAAGCTCTGAGTGCTGCCTCATAATTTCTGACAAACCGCTTTTTGAGTCTTTGCTGCTGGAGTGCCACTGCAAAAATTCAGTGGCAACCAGATTTTCAATCTTTTTTTGATAACCTGTTTTAATTCCGCTTGGAACCCAAAATAAAAAAGTATTGAGGGTGTTTAAACCCAGTTTATCTAACGATTCTGCAGTTTTTTTAGCGAACAAAAAAGGAATGGCCCAAAGTGCATTTACAGGATTCGAAATAAGATCAACAACAATAGTCGTTTTTTGAAGGTTGATGGTTTCCTTTAACGAGAAATGTCCGGCAACAAATTTTTTCACCTGACTACGACGTTCAGCAATGAACTGTTCGATACATTCATCCACTGCGGTTAAAATTTGTGTACATTTAATTTCATCCATATTTACCCAATAGCATGTCAAATTAATTTAACGCTGAGAACCAACTTGCAATCTTAGCCTGAGACTAGACAATTTCATATCACTTGATAAACACAGATGATACAAAATGATCTTCAATGAGTGAAAAAAATAGACGGTTTTTTACCACCGTCAAATGGTGGGGCGGAGGGAATCGAACTTTTAACTTAACTATTTGATATTACAAATGATTCAAATATTAAATTTTTGTAGTTGCCCCTAAAATTGCCCCCACGGAATTATAGTGTCGCCTCGGCTGCAATAGACTTAGAAACCTGGCGCACCCCACTTGAAATTTTTTTTGTATCAGAAACTTTCATTGTAGGTAACTCAGCCACCTGCTCAACCAAATTAAGGTATGCACGTATTTTTACATCTTTATCAGCCAAAATAGATATATTTTTTAAGAGCTGATCAATAGTGAATTTATTTATCTTATAATTCATTATTTCTGAAAGTCTCGTGGTCGGCAATTTACAAATTTCAGAAAAGGCTTTTAGCCGCAATCTGTTTTCTACCGCATATTGAACAAAGTGCTTACACAAACTTAATTTAAACTTATCCTGGGTCGAAAGTTGCGATTTGTCAGTTATGTGGGTTAATTTCTTTTTGTTTTTTGCTGCTTTTTCAATTCGTTTAATTATCTCGTCATTTGTATACTTCATATTACCATCCGTCGGGATAAATTGTTATTGTGTAAATTTCATTTGGTTTGTCATAGTTGGTATCAAAGAACATTATAAACTCTTTCCCATAAAATCGGCCTTTTACTGGACAATCAACTCTAAAATCGAATTTAGAAACTCTGCCCTTATGATTGTTAGTATAAATATATTCCCCATCAAGTAGCGTCAAAAATTTCTCAATGTCATGCAAACTAAAATTGGTTCGCGGGCTCTTTTTTAATGCTTTGGTCTTTTTATCTAACCCATAGTTTATATGATCAATTTCAATCACCGCAGTTGTTATTTTATTAGAATTAAAAACTATTGGCTTCTTTAAAGTAATAGTCTGAATCCTACCTCTTTCTTGTTTTTTGTAAGTACCTTTGCTCAATCTATCATCCTTATCGGCAAGTCCCAATCAAAAAATTACAAAATTTTGTAATTTTTAACAATCAATTCAATCTATTTGAAATCAATTTAAATACGTATGGCCTTATATTGCATCGAAATGGATTGGCTCAGTACGAAAGGCCAAATACGCCCCTTGCACTAAATAAGCCTAAGACTTACGCCTTTAATATTAAAATTTTCAGGGGTGCAAAGTGAACAAATTAGACCTGTGGCATTTATGTGATGAATTAAGCGTTCCTGATGCGAGCTTATTGATTTTAGGTTTCGACCCGGAAGATCAGAATTTTCTCGGTGAAAATTTGGCTGATCAACCTACTGGCTACAAAGCGGTTTCAACTGCTATAAAGAATGCAATTCAATCACAAATATTAGAAGCAAAAATTTCCTACATACAGGACGACTCTTCTTTGCAAAGATACCTTTCCTGGGAGTCTACTAAAATTTGTGTTATCGATTTAAAGGCATGGCTTCTCGAAAAAAACTTCACCAATACTTTTTCTTTCAAAAAGATACAAATACGGTTGAGAGCTACTTAGACCCTAAAAACGATTTCTATGCACCAAAACTTAGTGCGGCTGTAAATGCGTGGATGGATGTAACTTCTGATTCATCACTACTTGAAGGCAAAACTCCAAAACAGGCTATTGATAAATGGCTTCGCCAAAATGCAGCCCGCTTTAATCTTGCAGATGATGATGGGAATCCTAATAATAGTGCAATTGAAGAAATTAGTAAAATTGCCAACTGGAAACCTGAGGGCGGAGCATCTAAAACACCAACAGGTAAGTCCAAGCCCTCCGCGGATAATCTTTGGAAATACTGTTAATGATCTCTGCACGCCATTCTTCATCTGAAATCAATCCACAAACAGCTTTCGATAAGAGTTGTTTTTCAAAAGCCGCCGAAAGTAACGTGCTTTCTTTTAAATTGTATTTTTGTTCGATCTGTAAATTACGCTGAATAGGATAATGACGAATGACTCCATCGAGATCCAAAAGTAAATATTTGATGGTCTCGTTTTTTAAATTCGTTGTCACGAAACGGAGTTCTCTGCATGTTTGATCGATTCAGATTTTAGCAAGTCTTCAGCCTTATTAATATGTCCCCAACCTGCGTAAGCATGAGCAGAACCTTCTGGAATTTCTGCGCTTCGAAAATGACGAGCCGCCGTTTTACAATGGGCCGCGGCTTTCAATAATTCTTCTGCAATCGCCTCGTATTGTTTGGCCGATTTTTCTAATTTTTCGTTCATCTTGGAATTCTCCAATGTTTATTCTGTTCTGAACCATTTATCTTAGCGACTGATCGCGGAACGTTTAGGTGCTACTGCCGCTCATTGTTTGCTGGACACTTCAGACATTCCATACCAGTACTTCCAAATTTCGGTCAGGACATCCAAAGAATCTTTTGGTCGATCGGCATGGTGCATCCGAATATAGACTGCATAGCGAATAGCCTGAGTTATATTTGCCGCTGCTGTATGAGCTAATTGGTAATGCGCAAAAATCATGTCACCTGCCTTGGCTTTGATTTGTACGGGCTTAGGAAGATCAACCGGTGGGATACCAAACTTTAACTCGGGATCAGCACCGTGTTTGTCAAAATAATCAGCAAACTGACGATGGGTTCCCGGCCACACAGCAAAATTCCCGGCGTTGTCCTGATCAATGTCGTTCAGAAAAAAACCAGCAATCGCAATGAATGGTGTTATTCGTCCTGGATTGCCATCTACCGACGGATGAAAGCTATCAATATGGGGTTTTAAGTTATTAAGGCTTTTTGGATCATGACCAGGAACCGTAAAGCGCATTGAACATGAGTTGAAGCAACGACTTTACCTTTACCTAAAGCTGACTCAATCAATGAAAACGCGGTCGTTTTCATCAGTAGACTTGTAAGACGCTCGTCCGTTTTTAATTGGTGGGCTTGAGTCTGGATGGAATCTAAATAGTTTTCGATGGTCGAGTTAATCGCGAAACGAGCTGCCTGAACCATTTCAGGAGGAACCACTTGAGGGATCACAACCCAGCCCTGTTCAAAGAGTTGCCGTTTTTGCTCAAGGGTCAATTCGGTCGAATTTAAATTACTCATTTTTGACCTCAACAATTTTTAGCCATTCATCATCCTAAGCGCTTGATTCCCCGTTGAACCAATGCACCACGAACGACTCACCACCAGAGGCGAAAGCTAATCATACCAATAGCTAAAACTACATCCGTGGTGTCAAAAATGGTGGAGGCGACGAAATCTCCGCAAGTAGCGTGCAAGCGTCGATCTGAAACAGTACCAAAGTTTCCGGTTTGGCGCCGACATGGTCCAGGTATAAGTTCCGACCATGTGACGCCCGGTCATTTTGTTTGTTGAGTAAGTTTTAATGTGTAGGAATAGGAAAGGCGATCAGT
>JANPPN010000015.1:0-3925 GCA_031428535.1 Bdellovibrio sp.
ATAATTTCATTCAAAGGAATCAGAGTGACAAATCCAAAGCAGATTGGTTTTTTCGACAATATTCACCCAATCACAGCAACGATTCACATAAAGGAAAATCACGAACTTTTACGACTGGCCAAAGTGATTCCGTGGCCAGAATGTGCCGACGTCCAACTTAGGGATAAAGAGGCAAAAACACCTCGAATGAACTTCTTCCTTTTCAATATAGATCTGCCTTACAGGTCATATGCGTAACCCCTGGTAGGGAGACATGCTTCTTCCTACTCATCAATCATTACAACTACTTGCACCAAAGTAAACTACAAATCCCTACTTTGATAATTCATAGGCTAACAGAAAGTCATCGTAAGCTTTTGTTGGCAATAGATTTTTAGATTTTAAAAATTCATCTTTTCTAACAAACTGGTGAAAGAAGCTTTTCCTTGAACTCAACCGCCTGTGCTCCATATAACGAATGCATCATTTCATGAAAGATGATACCAAAACGGCCTGCGATATCTTTTTCACCGATAACAACACCAACGCTTTCAAACGCTGAAAGAGAGTGAGCATTTGAATGTTTGCTCCCTGGTGGTATTGGATAAAGAGCAATATGAAACTTAAGATCTTGAGGCCATACTGAATTATAAAATTTTTGTGTTTTCTGAAATAGCTGACTCACTTTCCATTGATCTAATTTGTTTTGGTAAATTTTTTCTATTGCCAGTAAGTCTTTGCCGCAAACAGACCAGATCAGTTTTTCATAAATAGGATCTGCTGCTCTTAATATGCGTCCTAACCTTTGCCAATCTTCAATCGACATTACATGTTGAATTCTATTCATCAAATCGTCAATATCGGTAGCAAAAGCTGATTGAATTTCAACTAGATCACTCACACTAAAGCTATCACCGTAACCCATAATTTCTTGTCTGTAGTTTACAGTCCTGCTTAGACTGCGCTCGATATTAGAAAAATCGGTTAAGAACACTGTCATCTTGTCTTTAAATTCAGATTTTTCTGTATATTCCTTAATGTAAGGCGAGTAATGTGACCGACCCGCATTCGAAAAGACAAAAATCACCAGTCCATGCAGCCTACTGGCCTTAATCTCTATTTCTTGCGACTTTGCAAAAAAAGAAATCAAAAACACTAACGAAAATAAATTTATAAAATTCTTCATCTAGATCCATTTTTTTGGGAATTTATGTCATACGCATCGAAGTGGTAGGGATCATCCAGCAACCTGCAATCTAATGCACGTGCATGATTTCATTGAAATCAGCATCCACACAATATCGGTCGAAAACCCTGAAATCAAGGCTCTTTACGAGCAAGGCCACTCCATTGAAGATGTGGCGAGGCTACTTGGTTTGTCGTTTTCCACCGTCCGCAGACACCTTGTAAAACAGCGAGTGACGCTCAGACCAAATAAAAGCGTCAGCTTTGTCGGAAATCAACGGCAGACTTTTAAGAGCGGCGCGCCGCCGCCATATGGATATTGTTACCTCGATGGAGCTCTTCAAAAAGACGCGCGAGAGTATCCCGTTCTTCAAATTATCGACAAACAACGTCAGGTCGGACGAACTCCAACCGAGATCGCCCGCTATTTAGCCGACCGAAAATTTAAAACTCGTCACGGCAAGGTTTGGAATCAGGCACTCGTATTCAATGTTGTTCAACGTCTAAAAATATTAGCAATGCAAAAGGAGTAATTTATGAATCTGGACAAAATTTTTTCTTGGATCGCCGGAATCGTCATCGCTTGCGCGGCGGTCGGTCAGCTCGATGCTCTTCAAAACTGGGTCATGCGAGCGCAGGCCAAAGTGATTTATGAATCGCGCTCGTCGACCTGGGGAAGTCCGAGGTTCTTTGCCACACCTATCAATCCTCCGCGACCAGTGAAGAGCAGGCTGAACGTAAATTAAAACTTGACAATATGTAGCCAATTGGCTACAGTTGGTTTGTGATAAAGAACGTGCCAAAGAAACTTAAAATCTACGACACGAATGAGGGCACAAGACCTTACTCCGAGTGGCTTAGTAAGCTGCGGGACGTTTCAGCGGTTGCGCGAATCAGAGCCAGAATCGACCGCATTGAAGAGGGTAACCTCGGTCAGTATAAAGCGCTCGGTACGGGGCTCTTTGAATTGAAGTTTGATTTTGGCCCCGGTTACCGAATTTATTTCGCCGTCGATGGCGACGTTGTTATTCTACTGCTTTCGGGCGGCGACAAAGGTTCACAGCGAAGAGATATTGAAAAGGCTCGTAAATACTGGACCGATTATCTGATGAGGAAACGAAAATGAAAAAAGCAAAAGTGTCAAAAAAATCGCCTGCATCTGATTACCGTGAAGTACTTATTGAAGAGCTCAAGGGTGACGAAAAAGCGCAGTATGCTTACCTGAAAGCTTCGCTCGAAGAAAACAGCGATATGCCCGAGGTTTTTCTTAAAGCCGTAGAAACTGTGGCAAAGGCTCGCGGATTCAGCAGCTTTGCGAAGAAAACCGGACTGAATCGCGAAAATCTTTATCGTATTTTTTCGAATGAGCGAACTCCCCGGCTTGAGTCGCTGGTAAAAATCTTAGATGCTCTCGGATTCAAGCTAACAATCGCTCCGAAAAAAGCCTCATAGTTGCCGTCGTCGACTCTTTTCTTTAAAAAAATCGAGAATCTCGATATGTATTTCTGCGCAAACCAATCTCTCGCGAAAATTTACACTTCAAAAAGATCACACGTAAAGCAAATCAGTTCTTCTTCTTTTGAAGGAGCCACAATTTTACGAGACTGTTCAACCAGGTCTAACACCTTCGTTTTTAAGTGCTCGTGATCTTTTCGACTGATTGAATACACGGCCGTGTAATGGACTCCTTCTGTATTGGGTAGTGTCGAGTCCAAAACGGCCCTTTGCCGCCAGTTGTTGTGGTGAATGCCAATCATCGGCGAATTTTTTGGGATATGCAAATCTCCGGTACCCAGCATCCAAGTTTGGCGCTCTTGCTTTACGATCCCCATTTTTTCAAATCACCAGTAGGGTCTCGCTCTGCGCGACCTGTAGCAACTTTACCTTAGAACTTGCCCACAGTTCTGTAGCGCTCGATGAGCTGTTTCTAAAGCGCCACGATTTTCAATTCTTCGAGCAAATTTTAAGTAAACTACAAATAATTACATTTTCAATATCATTGAATCAAACTATGGACACATAGGCGGGTGTTCTTAATAATGCCATCGCTTTCGTGTAAATCTCTGCTAGTGAACCCTATAGTGATATGCGGGTAAAAATTTTCAGGATTAAACTCAGTTGCTCCGCCACCCATTTGTACTAAAAGCGCTTGAATTTCACGCCTAATATTCACAAGATCATTAGATTGCACTACGATAAAATAAGTATTTTCCTCTTTACCCGAAAGAATAACGCTACCCCTACCTACACAAAGAGGATCAAATTTTGAGTTTTGAATCTTCATTAAATCAGCAATTTGGTTTATCTGTTCAATAGTAATATTATGTGGTTTTAAAATACTCCAGTACTCTACTGGAGTAACCACTGTAATATGAGCCTCACCGCGACTCTTAAGGCTGACGCCATCTAGAGCTTGAATTTTCTGATACAGTTCCTTAACAGGGCTAAAAGGTAAATTCATTGCTAGATAACTATCGAATGGACCAGACTGCACGCGCCGGTTTCCAAAGGGACCTTTTTCACCGGTTTACCGGTCCTCCGGGGACCGCTATCAGCGGTCTGCATAGGGACCTTTTTGTTTCAGATATAGGGTAGCCTTGGCCTTCGTCAGAATTGAACGAGCCAATGCCACCCCGAGATTTTCCGAGTGATTAAGCGTTTTGTTTTTTTCGCTTCATCTTTTCTTGTCGCTGATGTGGCCTATAGCTGTCCCCCTCCATGTAAAAAACCTCAGCCTCATTGACGAGCCGGTCTACGATGG
>JANPPN010000016.1:0-6484 GCA_031428535.1 Bdellovibrio sp.
GCGGTAACTGAGTTTGGCGCAGTTTTCAGGGTTACGGGCGCAAACTAATTAATTTTTGAAACAAGGTTTTAGATGGCAAGTCTTAAAGACATACGCTTACGAATAGACTCAACGAAGAACACGCAGCAAATCACGAAAGCGATGAAGCTGGTTTCTGCGGCGAAGCTTCGCCGCGCCCAGCACAATATTACCAATATGCGTCCTTACGCGCTTGCGCTTAAGGGTGTTATTGCAAACATTGCAGCCACTCAAAAAGTAACGCATCCGCTTATGACGAAAAAAGAAAACCCTAAAAATGTTTTACTCGTCGTGCTGACTTCGGATCGCGGCCTCTGCGGCGGTTTTAACAGTGGTATCAATAAATTTGCCGACAGATACATTTTAGAAAATAAAAACAAATTTGAAAAAATTGATTTTATTTTCATTGGCAGACGTGGCGCAGACTTTTTTGCTCGAAAAAAAATTAAGGGTCTCGAGAGCATCACGAAATTAGAAAAAGACATTTCTTTTGAATTGGCCCATAGCGTGGCTGAAAAATTGATTTCGCGATATTTAAACGGGAGCTTTGACGAAGTCAGACTGATTTACAACGAATTTAAGTCAGCAATATCTCAAAAAGTAGTCTGTGAAACTTTATTGCCTATCGAAGTTGAAAAAACGTCGTTCGAGGGCACAAGCTTTTCTCCAGATATGATTTTTGACCCGGCGCCAGAGCTGATCATTGAAGATTTACTGATGAAAAGCTTTAATCTTCAGGTTTACAGAGCGATGTCGGAATCCGTTGCCTCTGAGCACGGCGCGCGAATGACGGCGATGGAAAACGCGTCTAACAACGCAAGAGATATGATCAGCAAGTTAACGTTAAATTATAACAAAGCAAGACAAGAGAAGATTACAACCGAGCTGATTGAAATTGTCAGCGGCGCAGAATCTTTAAAAGGTTAATTAGTTTTTTATTATAAAGGTGGATAAAATGGCGAACGGAAAAATTACACAAGTTTTGGGACCAGTTGTTGACGTTGAATTCAGCGGAGTGCTTCCTGCGATCAATTCGGCATTAAGAGCAACGAACAAGACAATTTCAGATAAAGAATATAACCTGGTTTTAGAAGTGGCTCAGCATTTGGGTGACTCTGTGGTCAGAACAATTTCGATGGATTCAACCGAGGGCCTTGTGCGCGGTACCGAAGTTAAAGATACCGGTAACATGATCATGGCGCCAGTTGGCCGTGAGGTTTTAGGCCGAATCATTAACGTTGTCGGCGAGCCAATCGATGAAATGGGCGAAGTAAAAACCAAAGAACAATGGCCAATTCACCGCGCATCACCAAAGTTTGAAGACCTGGCAACATCACAGGAAATGTTAATGACCGGAATTAAAGTCGTGGATCTTTTAGCGCCGTATTCTAAGGGCGGTAAAATCGGTCTGTTTGGCGGAGCAGGCGTGGGAAAAACTGTTTTGATTCAGGAATTAATTCGTAATATCGCAACAGAGCATGGTGGTTTCTCGGTATTTGCCGGCGTTGGTGAAAGAACACGTGAAGGTAATGACTTATGGCATGAGATGAAAGATTCGGGCGTTATTGCAAAAACAGCGCTTGTGTTTGGTCAGATGAACGAGCCACCAGGAGCGCGTGCGCGCGTTGCTTTGACAGGATTAACCATTGCGGAATACTTCCGTGACGTTGAAAAACAAGACGTTTTGTTTTTCGTAGATAATATTTTCCGATTTACTCAGGCCGGCGCCGAAGTTTCTGCACTACTGGGCCGTATTCCATCTGCCGTTGGTTATCAACCGACGCTTGCAACCGAGATGGGCGTTATGCAAGAACGAATCACATCAACAAAGTCAGGTTCGATCACATCTGTTCAAGCCGTTTATGTTCCTGCCGATGACTATACCGATCCGGCTCCCGCAACAACATTTACTCACTTAGACGCAACAACAAACTTAGACCGTGATATTGCAGCTATGGGAATTTTCCCGGCCGTTCACCCATTAACATCAACTTCACGAATTTTAGATCCTCAGGTTGTGGGCGACGAACACTACAACACAGCCCGCGGAGTTCAGGTTATTCTACAGCGTTACAAAGAGCTTCAGGACATCATCGCCATTCTTGGTATGGATGAGTTATCTGAAGACGATAAGCTGGTGGTACAGCGTTCACGAAAAATCCAGCGGTTCTTGTCTCAGCCGTTCTTCGTTGCTGAACAGTTCACGGGCCTAACCGGTAAATATGTAGATATCAAAGACACAATTAAGGGCTTCAAAGAAATTCTTGAAGGCAAACACGATGCTTTACCAGAACAGGCGTTCTATCTTGTTGGAACGATTGAAGATGCAATAGAAAAAGCTAAAAAGCTTCAGGCATAAAATGTTTAAACTGAATGTTTTAACACCCGAAAGAAAAGCTGTTTTTGATCAAGAAATTACCGAAGTTACCGTGCCGGCGTATTCTGGCGAAATGACGATTTTGCCCGGGCACGCACCACTGATGACCACTCTAGGCACAGGCATTCTTAAGTATAAGCTTAAGGGCGTAGAAAAAACTTTTAAAGCGGTTATCAGCTGGGGTTACTGTGAAGTGGCTCCTGATGCGGTTAATGTGCTTGCAGAGTTTTTGCAAACGCCGGAAGAGGTCGTAGTTGAAACTTCTGAAAAAAATCTGGTCGCGGCCGAAAAAAAATTGGCAGCGGAAGTTTTAAATGACGCAGACTTTGAAGCGACTGTAAACGAAACTAAAAAAGCACGCGCGGCTATTAGTTTGGTCAGGCATTAAAAAATAAAACCAATGAAGCGAAGGTTTGGCACTTAGACAATCAAAAGATGCGGGCAAAACTTCTGAGTAATCAGAATCTTTTGATAGCGTAATTCCGAAGATATTTGTCTAAAAATGAAAAAAACCACACAAAGTACAACGGAAGCCATGGCAAAAAATTGATATAAAGTGTTAACTTAATCCCAATCTGCAGCAAAACAAGACCCACCAGAACAATCCAACCAAATTTTCGTAAGGGCAATATGAGAAGTGTCGAGATCTCAATGACGACTGTCATACCAGCTAATAAATTGGCGATACTGGGCTGCGCCACAATGAAGGCATTGACTGAACTGTAGCTGATCTGGGCGGAAGAGCCCTCATGAAAATAGTTCTGCATTGTCAGCATTAGCTTCAGATTGTCTGACAGAAACCAATCAAAACCGGAGGTCATCAGCTTCGACATTCCAGCATAAAAAAATATAAGACAAAAATTTATTTTCAAAAATAAAAATAAATAATTAGCCGCCGCCGGGGGCGGCTTTCTAAAAATTAAATAGTCGAGACTATAGCGGCTAAGATTCCCACCGACCATCCACAGCAGCAAAACCAAGCCCAGGGGGTAGTACTGATGGTTTGAGTAGCACGCGCCGAGAGTATGTATAATAAAGCCGGAAAATAAAATAAAACTGATTGCACTAAAAACATTGAACAGGAAGCCGAAAGCAGAAAGAATTAACGCCGAAGCTAGTATCGGGTAAAAGATAGAAATCATTTCCGGGCTCAGCACAAACTTAGTTGAGTAGCTGAGATAATCTGAGCAGGAAATAACCGAGTTCAGTTCGGTAAACGAATTGAAGTATTCCTTGGGCGGAAGCAACCAGAAAATAGCTGCGTAAGTAAAGAATCTTGTCAAAGCATAGGATAACTCTGTCTCTGAATCTTTTTTAAAATTAACGATAGATAGAATTTTACCGAATGGATTTTTCGTAAATAACCTCGAGTACTCGATTTTTACGTGAGTTTTCATCGTATAGCGCTTTACAGACAATGATGCTTTTAAAGCGCTCGCGGTGGTTTATTTTTGAAACGTACAAATCAACCCATTCAAAGCCCAGGTTGTTTTTGATACTACCGGCGATCATTTGATTTATGTGCAATCTAGTTAACGGTTTTGTTTCTTTGTAGTTTAGGAACAAAACTTCGCCATTGAAGTCTTTCAGTCCCAGCGCATAGTTTTGCAAATTTTTACGAAGATATGAAAACATATAATAATCGGAAAAAGGAAAATATCTTTTATGGCTCAGAAAACTGAGCGCCGACAGTAAGGTGACTAGGATGAAACAATTTTTTCTAATATTCATGTTTAGATACAAGCAGGATACTCTAAACGCCTGAAAGCGGTTAGAAAAACTTTCCAGGCTAAGGTCTGTGCAACCATCTACAACTTTCTGAAATTTCTCCGAAAAAAATTAGGACTGAGGCCAACAAATTGTTTTTTTAAGGTTCAAGGTAGGTTAATCTGATTCTATGTCCATTTATATATGCGCAGATGAATTTGAAAATTTCAACACATGCCGTCGATAAAGAACCCGAAACTGCACCCTTTTTTAATTTTGTTTTTCACATCAGCCATCAGCGTTATTTTACAGATGAATCTGGTAAAAATATGTGATGTTCTTTTAAATAGCTCGACTGGTTTTTTTTTAATTTCGTTGGGACTCTGCCTTTTTTGTCTTTCTGGTGCCATCGTATTAAGATTTTCAAGTTTTTTCTTCAAATATGATCAGCAAATCTTGTCTGTTCTTGTTCTTCTTTTTTGCCTAATTGTTTCAACCACGATTCCTCTGATTCGCATATTTTCTACTTTTTTTGAAATTTACGAACTTCAAGCATCAATGATAAACAGCTTTATTTTGTTATTAATGCTCAGCGTACCTTTTCTGGTTTCTGGCTTGATTGTCCTGCTCGTTATACAAAACAAATGGGCTGAAATTAACTATGTCTATGCCGTTGATATGCTTGGGCTTGGATTAGCAGTTTTTATACCACGCCTATTGTTGCCCGCGCTGGGCCCGGAAAAACTAATGTTTGCGGCATCTGCGCTGTTTTTAATTGTTAACGTTAATCATTTTAATAGCGCGAATAACAAATACCTAAGAACATTTTTTTACTTAATCTTAATTTTTAATGTTATTTTTTTTATATCAACAGACCCGACAAACTTTTTTAAGCCTCAAATTAAAAAATTTATGCCCTCTCAAGCGCCACAAGGGCAAATCGAGTATAGTCACTGGGACCCCTTAGCACGTATTGACGTAATCGATTTTAGCAACACAACAGAACAAATAGGAATTAATTTTCGTAGCTCGGCCAACACTAAATATATTTTCTTTGATGGCGGCACCATTGGTACAAAAATTTTTAAATTCGATGGCAATTATGTTAACTTAAAAAAAAATTACAGACTAAATACTGAAGACAACTTTACAAGATTAGCAACTGTTGCGTCACACGCGCTCAAAGAAAATACCAATGCCGAAGTTTACTTGTTTGGCGTGGGCGCAGGACAAGAAATTAAAGCCGCGCTATTGTTTGGCGCCAGACAAATTTATGCCAACGAACTTGTACCATCGATTGTTGATTTAAGTAAAAATGAGTATGCCGAGTATAATGGGCAAATTTTCAATTCTCCAAAAGTTAAAATTTTAGTTGGAGATGGCCGCATACAACTTTCTCAAATAGGGCACAAACTTGACATCATTCAAATTTTTAGCAATTACTTAAGCGCGAGCATGGCCACCGGCACCAGCGCCTTTCAGATCTCATATTTATTTACTGTTGAATCGTTTGCTGAATATATCGACAAGCTCAAGCCTGCTGGAATTTTACAAATCAATCAATACGACAGTGAGCGTCTAATAAAAATATTGAGCATCGCCTGGCAGAGCCTTGGTAATTCGAAATCCGATCTTAATAACAAAATTTTAATAATCAAAAAAAAGACCCCGGGCGACATTTTACCCACGCTGTTATTTAAAAAAAGTGATTTTACAAAAAACGAACTCACAACTCTGACAGAAATTTTTCAACCTGCCGAGTACAGTATTGAAAACTACGACACGGTTGCCGAGAGCTCGATTAAAATTTCAGCCACAGACGATTCGCCATTTTTTCCTAGCTACAGAACAGGATTTTTTAATTTCCTAGGACTAAATAAAAACTCTGTACGTCTGTTTATAGGTCTTTTTTTATTTTTAATGTACTATATATACCACTCAACAAGCCGTAATTCGAGCCTATCTTTTTCATGTAAAATTTATTTTCTTTTTTTAGGGCTGGCTTATGCAATGCTTCAAACTTGCCTTATCCAAATATTTTTAAAGTATATGGATAAACCGGATTTATCATTGTCCTTAACTTTATCTGGATTATGCTTTGGCGCTCTATTTGCATCTCTAATTTTTAAAAAGTTTAATTTTTCCAAAAAATATCTATATTTTTCAGCATTCTTTGTTTTTTTAATTTTAGTTTTATTTTTTGAAACTAAAAATCATAATTTTTTATATATTGGAGAAAAAACAAGAATAGTTTTTGTTTGGCTTATAAGCTTGCTCTCGGGTTTTTTTATTGGCTACGGCTTTCCATTATGACTCAAAAGTTTTGTTATTTCGACAGATAACAAAAGTCAAATTGCTGAGGCTTGGTTTTTAAATGGAGCT
>JANPPN010000017.1:0-6595 GCA_031428535.1 Bdellovibrio sp.
GAGAATAAATGCGCCAGAAAACTGAAGCGAAGTGCGTCCGCACCATACTTATCAATCATATCGATCGGATCTACTGAATTGCCGAGTGACTTAGACATTTTACGGCCTTGACCGTCGCGCACTAATCCATGAATGTAGACGGTTCTGAACGGCACATCTTTTTTGAACTCAAGGCCCATCATGATCATTCGAGATACCCAGAAAAAAATAATATCATGACCGGTTACCAGATAATTTGTCGGGTAGAAGGTCTTTTGGGTCTCGGTGGATTTTTGATCTTCGTGTGGCCAACCCATCGTTGCAAAAGGCCATAGCGCCGCGCTAAACCAGGTGTCGAGAACGTCGCTTTCCTGGGTAATTTTCAGACTTGAGCAATGCTCGCAATGGGCCGGCGCAACTTCGGCAACCGTATATTTTTCGCAATCTGCACAATGCCAGGCCGGAATGCGATGGCCCCACCAGAGCTGTCTGGATATGCACCAGTCTTCGATTATATTCATCCAGTGCAAGTAAACTTTTGTCCAAGATTCGGGTTCAAAGCGCAACGTACCGGATTCAACAACGCGTTTAGCCGGCACCGCAAGATTTTCCATTTTCATGAACCACTGCTCGGATAAAAAAGGCTCAGCCACTGCGCCAGAGCGTGAACAATGCCCGACCGAATGCAGATGAGGTTCTTCTTTTACAAGCAGATTTAATGCTTTCAGGTCTTCAACAACCCGCTTGCGGGCTTCAGGAACTTTGAGACCTTTGTAAGGCCCGGCATTTTCGTTGAGTTCGCATTTTTTAGTCAGCAGGTTAATAAATTCGAGTTTGTGAGCTTTTCCGATTTTGTAATCGTTAAAATCATGCGCGGGTGTAATTTTCACTACTCCTGAACCGAAGTCTTTATCAACATACGGATCGGAAATAATTTTTATCGGCCGTCCGATCAATGGAATTGTTACGGTTCTTCCCACCAATTTTTTATAGCGTTCGTCTTCAGGGTGAACACAAAGAGCGGTGTCGCCCAACATTGTTTCAGGCCGAGTGGTGGCAACGGTTAAAAATTCATCTGTTCCGTCAATCGGGTAATTGATGTGATAGAGCACGCCTTTTACCTGAATGTGATCGACTTCAAGATCAGAAATTGCAGTTTCAAGCGGGCCGCTCCAATTCACCAGGCGCTGCCCACGATAGATCGCTTCTTTTTTGTGTAACGAAACAAAAACTTTCGTTACAGCTTCAGAAACTCCGCTATCTAGCGTGAAAGTTGCCCGTTCCCAGTCGCAGGAATCGCCGAGACGGCGCATCTGATTGTAAATCCGATCGCCATATTCATTTTTCCATTTCCAGACTTCTTCAACAAATTTTTCGCGTCCGAGCTGATGGCGTGTAATATTTTTTTTCTTGAGTTCTTTTTCAACGACGGCCTGGGTTGCAATTCCGGCGTGGTCGGTTCCCGGCAACCACATGGTATTATAGCCGCTCATCCGTTTCCATCGGATGAGAAGATCCTGAATAGTGTGATCGAGTGCGTGTCCCAGATGAAGGAAGCCTGTTACGTTCGGTGGAGGTAAAATAATCGAGAAGGGAGGCTTCGTTGACTGATCTTCAGATTTGAAGAAACCGGACTCTTCCCACCATTGATAAATCTTATTTTCAACTTCTTGAGGATTATATCGATCTGCTAATGTTTTCATGGGCCAAAGAATAGCAAATTTATTCGCGTTCAGTCACCATTTGCCGATAGCCGCCATCAATAACGTAGACGTTTGTATAACCCAGTTTTTCCAGATCTATATTCACCTTCAGGGAAATCTTGCCGTCGGGACACAATAAAACGATGGCGTAGTCTTTTGGGGCTTTTTTCTCTGCCAAAATAGTGAATATTTCGGTTTCGGATGTCAGAATCTGATAACTTTCGAGGTGCATTCTGCTGACACTGGTATACCAGCTTAAAATACTTTCACTCATGTTAAAAAACAAAAAAGGCACGCGGTTGTTAATCAGATTATCAAGCTGATAAAAGCCTAATTTGTTAAGCATTTCGGCTTGGCTCGGTTTTTTGCCCGGCATTAGGAATTTCCTTGAAAATCGTAATGACTACGAATAGTGCGATCATTGTCATAGCTCCCGAAAGTATAAACGGGGACTCAATTGTAAGGGCGCCGAACAAAGCGCCGCCCACAATGGGTCCGATAATGCGGCCGAGCGAGGCCATGCCCTGTGTGGTTCCGAGAGAAGCCCCTTGCTCGTTAGCATCTGTCAGTAGCGAAATTGAACCGAGTATTGACGGGTTGACGAAACCGATGCCGATGGCCAATAAGGTTTGGGTTACAGCAAGCACCGCAATTGATTGAGCAATGGCAATTCCGGAAAGACCCATCGTCATCAAGACAAGTCCGGTTCGAAGAACCTGTTTCTCTCCGAGTTTTGGAATCAATTTTCGCACAAGGTATCCTTGGGTGAGGATCATTACGATTCCGATGTAAGCAAATCCGAAGCTGACTTCTTTGATGCCCCAGTCAAATTTTGCTTTTGTAAATAAAATCAAAGTCGCTTCCATGGTCGACATCGCAAGTGAGGAAAGGAAAAAAACAAAAATCAGCGGTCCCACTGTTGGTATCCGGAAATACTTCAGGATCTGAAGAAAACGATTCATCTTCGGTGGTTTTTCCTTCGCAGGATCCAAAGTTTCTTTCAGATACTTCCAGGCAAAAATCGATGTAATCAGGCAAATCAGCGAAACAAAATAAGAACTGAAGCTGGTTATGAAAAAAGGATCGGTAGAAAGATGTTCAGCCCAAACCGTCAAGCCGCCGCCGATAGCCGGTCCGAATAAAAATCCAAGGCCGAAGGCTGCACCGATAAGCGCCATTCCTTTAGATCTTTCATGAGGTGGGGTAATGTCGGAAATATACGCCGATGCGGTTGAAATCGAAGCGCCGAAAAATCCGGAAAACAGGCGTGCGACGAAAAGGAGTTCAAGTGTGCGTGCGCGGGCAAACAGCAAATAGGCAAAGATTTCTCCGATGAGGCAGATAAGCAAAATAGGTCTGCGCCCATACTTATCGCTCAATCGCCCCCAAAAAGGGGAAAATATAAATTGCATAAGTGAGTAAACAGAAATCAGTAATCCCGCCTGAAAGGCTGTAGCTCCCATTTGCGTACCTAAAATAGGAATAATCGGGATGATGATACCAAATCCCAGTAAGTATATAAACACTGTCAGGAAAATAATAATCAGCGGTTTTTTTTCATTTGATATATTAAACATAACTCGACTTTCGGCTGCTGCAATCCTATTTCAACTTAGTTATGATAAGAAAGCTATGAAAAAATCCATTACAGTTATCACTTCGGTGTTATTTTGCGTTCTCTGTTTTTTGCCACATCAGCTTCATGCTGACGAAGTTTTTAAATCGTTTTTAATCGGAAGATTTGACCTGAATTTTGATACAAATTATCTGAAAACGAAAGCCAATTTTGATCTGAACGGCGAAAACGTCAGCCTACCGGTGAATTCATCCCTACAATTGATCAATCTAAAGACTCAGGCCCGCTATTTATTTTTTAAAGATCTTGGATTTTATTCAGGACTGAATTTTAACAATATTGAAAGTTTTAACGGCACGAACACGCGCTCGAACTCGGTACTTACTCACTTTTTCTTCGGCAGTGATTATCAGATTATTCAGGCTGAAAAATGGTCGCTCTATGCGGATGTATCTTATTATCTCAGCAATGTTGCGGTTAATCTGAATCAGGACGATGCGCTGCCTTCTGATGGTGCAAGCGAAATAAAAGCTCTGCTTGTCGGCACCATAAACTTCGAAAAATTGCGAAGTTTTGCCAAGGCAGGAATCGATCAACGCTCGGACGGCTTATCAACTTTGCTGCTTTACGGGACCGGTCTTGAATTTTTCGTTGGTTACTATTCGGCGCTTGGTTTTGAAATCAACGGAGCCAGTACCATTAAAGATGATATCAACACCGACACGGCGCTAGTGCGCGACACTCTTACTGATCGGGTTAATGGCGGCAGCCGCCTGTTTTATTCAATCAATCCGAATGTGCTTGATGCGCAGCTTTCCTATGCCTATAGAAGTGCAAACAGTTTCACTCTTAAGCTGAGCGTCGGATCAACACTGAAAGGTTCAAACACTGCTGAGGCGGGGCACGTTGGATTGTCAGCGAGCTGGAGCTTTGGCAATCGTGGTATCGGGAAGAGTCAGTTCAGAAAATCGAAAAAACCAACAGACAGTTCTATTGCAATTTCAGATGAGGATCCGGGTTTTAAGATTGACACCGATGACGGTGTAAATCAGGAACTCTTCAAGCCCGTTGAGCCGGTCAAACCGAAATGAGCCCGTCCGCTAAATTAGTTGCGTGCTTTTGCTATCCGTTATGCGGAGAGCGATTTTCTCTTCTGACTTTTAAAGGCACCGCCCTTTGAGCTGATTTTTGCACTGGTACTTAGGCATGAAACAGCTGCATCTCATACCAAATTTTAATACCTGCAAAGAGCACGGCGGTACGTTTTCTCTTGGTAAAAGACGAAAAAAAAGACCTCTCTCTTTGAAAAAGCCCCTTCATCTGGTCCTCAGATCTGATTTTGCCTTTGGCTCTAGATCTCTGCTGAGGCACCGCCCCTTAATTGAAAAAGTCCTCGCTAAAGCTAAAAAGCGATTTTCCATCAGAATCTACGAAATGGCTATTGTCTCCAATCATATTCATATCATGATAAAAGGCCGTACCCGGCAGGATTTACAGAACTTTTTCAGAGTTGTGGCCGGACATATTGCTCAGGAACTGCTGCGCCAATTTCCTGTTTTACCGAGCGAAAGAACAAAACAGGGCGGTGCCTCAAAAACCCGGGAAAAAGAGAATAGATTCTGGCAAACCAGAATCTATTCCCGGATTGTGAGCTGGGGAAGAGAGTATTCGAATGTGAAAGAATACGTCGTTCAGAATGCACTCGAGGCTTTGGGTCTTATGCCGTATAAATCCCGCGCCAAACGAAATCTTGGCATAAAGAAATTTGCCAAAAATACCTCTTAAAATTTCTATTTCAGGTCGAGATCCGCAAACGACATTTTCGGCATAAATTGCTGACCCTGATCAAGAAGTGAAAGATGCGCCTGTACCATAGCTTTAAGATTGGCTTCAAATTGCATTCGTGTGCGTTTCAGATCGCCGATTTCGGAATAGACTTTTTTCAGAGAGTCTCTGGCATCGCGGGTGATCATTTCGGCTTTTTGTTGAGCATCGTTGATAATCAGAGTTGCTTCACGTTCGGCATCTGCGCGCATTTTTTCAGTCATTTGCGAAGCTGAATTGATTGTTGCTTTGAGGATCTGATCACGATCTTTGTATTCGAGAATTGTTAATTCTTTTTCTTTGAGAGCATCGCGAAGTGAGTTTCGTTCCTGTAATAAGGCATCCATCTGGGCTGCGACGACGGTAAGAAAGTCGGCAACTTCATCGGGGTCACTTCCCATCATTTTACGTTCGAATGTCTTGTGGGCAATTTCCGATGGATAATGTTTCATAAATGTTCCTCCGTGAACAAGAATAAAAGGCAGCTTTTAGTATAGGTCATTTTTGCCCGGTCTTCCACCGCGGGCTAATATAAACCGAAGTGGCTGGACCTTAGGCCTGCGCGGCTCACTTCATTGATTTGGAAATTTCATCAGACCGCATGGCCGCTTTTTCAAAGCTGATTCGCAATGTGCGTTCGATTTCGAGTTCTCGCATAGAATCGAGGCCCGCAGCGGTTACGCCCTTTTTTGAAGTTACGCGGGACTGCAGTTCTTCGATCTCAACACCTGCCGATTGCGATGCGAGCAGCGAAGCGCCCAGAAAGGTTTCAATCGTCATTTTTCGGGAAACCTCTGGTGAAAAACCACGCTCTTCAATCCAATCCTGCCAATACATCATCATCTCAAAAATAAAACCAGTGCCGCTGGCACACGAAATCGTTAACGCATCAAACTGATCTTCAGTGGCAACTTCGAGTAGATAGCCGAGGCTGCCGAATAAATCTTCCATCAGACTGGTTACAAATTCGTCGGTTTCATCAAGGCTCATGAAACCGATAACTCCGCGTCCGATTAAAGAGGGCGTATTCGGCATCAATCGCACTAAGCGGCCGGAAGGAATTAGTTTTTCGAGAGCATCAAAGGGAATTCCCGGTGCCAGCGAGATGACGATCTGGTTTTCGTTGAATTGTCCGGTAAGGCCCTCAAGCGCTGTTGTAATATCCTGGGGTTTAACGGCGATGATAACGACGTCGCACTCCGAAATAATTTCCTGATTGTGCGAGCGGGTCTGAACATGAAATTGCTCAGAAAGCTTGATCAATTTTCCTTGGGTACGATTGGATATATAAATATGATCGGGCCGGATTTCCTTTGACTCAACCATGCCTTTTACCAGGGCCTGGGTCATATTTCCGGCACCGATAAACCCGATTTTCATAGATTTAAGAAGCGGATTTTTCATAACGGGCCTCGTTTCTGTTGTCTTTCTCCAAATAGCATTGTACCTAGCCTGATCCATGTTGCCCCCTCTTCAAGTGCAATTTGATAGTCGTGACTCGTGCCCATTGAGA
>JANPPN010000018.1:0-49578 GCA_031428535.1 Bdellovibrio sp.
CATTGAGCTTGCACAATTTAACGTTGAATCCACATCCGTAATTGTAAAGGCAATAGTCAGAGCGGTGTCTTCATTTGTACTTTGAGACGCAATCGCAGTGACCACTGGCGCATCGTTAACTGCATTGACTGTAAATGCAAATGTTTTAAAATCTGTTTTAATAGGAATACCCGTATCGGCAACGATAAAGGTTAAATTCACCACTCCATTGGCATTAGCCACTTGAGTGACGATCGCCGTACAATTTGGCGCTGTTCCACTGAACACAATATTAGCCACTGGCACGATTGCTGCGTTTGAAGTGGCGGCACTCATTGAGGTCGTACAATTTAAAATATCATCCACATCAGTGATTGTGAAATTAATTGATAGAGCGGTGTCTTCATTTGTACTTTGTGCAGCTATAGGATCTAAAATAGGTGGGTCATTGAACGGTGTCACGGTAAACACAAAATTTTCAATATCTTGCAGGCTCGGAGCCGCAAAATCATCAACAGTAAATGAAATATTTGCAGCTCCATTTTGACCCACAATTGGAGTAAGTGTGGCCGTACAATTTGGTATAGTTCCACCAAAAACAATATTTGCCGTAGGAATTAGTGTGGCGTTAGAAGATGTTACCGATAAATTCAGTAGTGAACACGAAATCACATTGTCCACATCAGTCATAGTAAAGTTAATAACCAGTGTCGTATTCTCTGGAGTTGTTTGCGCACCAATAACACTCATCACAGGCGCATCGTTTACACCAATTACCGAAATTGAAAATTCAGAAGTCACAACGCTGCTCGCCGCAGCATTATTGTCATCAAAAGCCACGCGGATATTACAGCTGCCAGCAAAGTCAATTGCAGGTGCAAAAGTCACGGCCCCGGTGGCGGCATCTATTGTGAGCACCCCCGCATTGTCAAAACACCGCACCGCCGTTGTTGCCGCATGATCAAAACTGTAAGCTCCCATTCCTTCTTCAGAAGCCTGAACTGCGGCATCGTTTCGAATGACCGTGGCGGCAGTATCTTCCAAAACGCTCGCGGCGTTTGCGACTGAAAAAGTTGCAGGAAGATTGTTGACCTGCACAAGATAAGGGTAAGCCATGGCGCGCCGAAGTGCGTTCTGCGAATTCACAACAATCTGACAAGCTCCCACCTGATTATCATTTGGAGTTCCAGAAACAATTCCGGTAACGGCGTCGATCACAGCCCACGCGCAAGTTGTCTGAATTGCATCAAGCCCGTAAACAAGATTTGTTAAAACTTCGCTGCTTGTAATTTGACATGAGTAAGCGGCATCTTGATTCACTGTGTTGTTGCAAGTTTGTGATAACGTAAATCCAAAATTTAAAATTGGTTGCTCTAATACATCGCCCAAAGGATTGCGCGAGCAACCACCCAAAAAAAGAAAAACTAAAATGAGGCGTAAATACGTCCAACTTCTCATCAATATGTTTGTTAAGTCCCTAAAAAGACTCAACAATTAATTATGACAGAAATGATGAAAAATTCATATCCTAGCCGAGGCCATGGCCCCGTTTTTGATTCATTTTGAAACACTTTTTGCAAGACTAAGGGCTAGCCACTGAGAGGCGCGCTAAAGACATCAAGCTGATTTAAAGCTAGTCTATTTCCTCGATATGATACTAATTTTTGTTTCGTTTATTTTCGTTTTAACGGCTTCATTTATCTGCTCACTCTGCGAGGCCGTGATACTTTCACTCTCGCCCGCTTTTGTAGAGGTCACCGCCGAGAACAAAAAAAAGTCAGGGCTATTGCTGAAACACATTACCAACAACTCTGACCGGTCGATTTCTGCGATTTTAACTCTGAATACCACCTCACATACTTTAGGCTCGGCTTGGATTGCCTACCAGGTCCAAAGCCATTTCGGTGAGTCCTGGGTAACGGTATTTTCGGTATTCCTGACGTTTATGATTCTTATTTTCTCTGAAATTATTCCGAAAACTATCGGAAAAAACCATTCAAAATCACTCGCGATTTTTTCGGCTTACGCCATTCAAACCATGATCGTTATACTTTACCCGATCGTAAAATTTTCTGAATTTGTTTCGAAGTCTCTGACGACGTCCTCTGAAGAACCCGATATCACACGAGATGAAATGATCAAGCATGCCGAAATCGGTGTTGAAGAAGGCACCATCAAAACCAAAGAATCCAACATAATTCGGAATCTGCTGAAGCTTGATAAAATATATGTTTCCGACATCATGACACCACGATCGGTATTTACGGCACTTGATGCTTCGCAATCGGTTGATGATATCGCAAAAAAATTCCGCCCGATCCGTTTTTCGCGGTTGCCGGTTTATGAAGGTTCACTTGATCATATAATCGGGATGACCCATCGTTATAAAATTCTTGAAGCGCTTTCGCAGGATCAGCACACCAAACTGATCCGTGATTTAATTCTACCGATCAATAATGTTTCTGAGCGTATGACGGTTTCGCAGGCGCTGGATTTTTTTATTAAAGAAAAAGACCATCTGGCGCTGGTTACAGACGAGTATGGTGTGGTGACCGGTTTGGTAACTCTCGAAGATACCGTTGAAACTCTGCTGGGCGTTGAAATTGTCGATGAATTCGACAACATCGAAGACATGCGAAAATATGCCTTAGAACAGTGGCAGCAGCGAAAAAGTTCTATTCGGCGTTTTTAATTATTTAGTTTTCTCAGATTGCACTGCTGGTTGTATATTGGGCAATTCGGCAGGAAGGCGTACGGCATCGGTATTTTGCGGAACAAAAAGCACCACTTTGAATAATAGAACCGTCATCAGGGTCAGCAGCCCTAAGATCGCGAAAAGACGTATAGTTTGGTATTCTTTGGGTCTTTTAATTTCCATTGTCCGGAATATCCTTTGCCGAAACTCATAAAAAGCATAAAATAGGCCAACTCAATTAGTGTCATTTAGGGGATATTTATGACTCATCAGGAACTGGCAAAAAACATCTATCAAATCAGTCATTTAACAGGTGATTTTCTGTTGCGAAGCGGTCAACGCTCAACCGAGTATTTCGACAAATACCGTTTCGAGGCCCAACCCCTCATTTTAAAAGAAATCGCCAGCCAAATGGCAAAACTTATCCCGCCGGGCACCGAAGTTCTGGCCGCACTCGAAATGGGAGGCATACCCATCGGTACCGCGCTTTCTCTTGCTACCGGTATTCCTTGCGCGTTTGTGCGAAAAGAAGCCAAGGCGTATGGAACTTGCCAGTTTGCCGAAGGCCTCGAAATTAAAAATAAAAAAGTCTGTATTGTTGAAGACGTCATAACTTCGGGCGGTCAGGTTCTGATCAGCGCCGCCGACTTAAGAAAACTCGGGGCGCAGATCGAAAACGTTGTGTGTGTCATCCACCGCGGCGGCGACCCTGCTGAAAATAAATTGAAAGAGGCGGGCCTTGCATTATTTCCATTATTCAAAAGATCCGATTTTCCATGAGCATGACACTCTGAGAACTTCTCCGACCAAATACAAAGAACCTGTAACCAAAACTATATCTTCCGCTTCGGCATTGGCAGCAATGTTGTTTAACAACGTTGAAACAATGGAGTTTTTCTCAACCGCCAAATTTAAATAGGTTTCAGGATATTCAGTGATTTTTAGCCCTTTGAATGGAGTTTCAGTTAAATATAACTTTATGTTTTGCAACTGACAGAATTTTTTCAGCATCTGATCAGCATCTTTATCAACACCGATACCCACAACCAAATGTAGTATTTTCCATTTAAAGTCTTTTAAAATTTCAAACAAACTCTCAACACCCTGAAGATTATGATCACCCGAGAGATAAAGCGGGCATTTGAGCTCAGGCCACTGAGTTTTTTGCATTCGCCCTGGCCAGCGGATGTTATTAAGCGCCTTTTGATGCCCGTTCAAATCAAAACCGAGCACCTGAAACAGCGAAATTGCCGTCATGATGTTTTCGGCAGCTCGGGCGCCCTGCAAATTAATCTGAAAATTCGATTCGTTATACGTCAGAAAATAACTTGGTCCCTTTTTAATATTCAATACATAAGTTTCAGCTTCAACCCAGTTTGAGTTAGTCAGTTTCTGAATGGTTCTTTTCAGTCCGGCAACTTCATCCGGAATTTTATGATGAACCACAATATTCTTATTTCCGACAATCCCGAATTTATTTTTTGCGATTTCATTGAGGTCATCGCCTAAAATATTGACGTGATCTTTTCCCAGCTTTGTAATGCCGCAGTACTTATGCGGAAACGCATTGGTGGCATCAAAACTTCCGCCAAGGCCAACTTCAAAGATTACAAAATCCAGATTATTTCCCCAGCTTTTACCGAAGAAATAAAAACCGGTCATTAACGTCAGCGCTTCAAAGTGCGAAAGACCGCATCTTTCGATTAACGGCAGACTTTCCTGAAATAAAACCACGAAATCGTGTTCAGAAATGTCGATACCGTTAAGGCGGATTCTTTCAGTGGTTGAAACCAAATGCGGCGAACTGTAAAAACCCACGCGCTGGCCGGCCGCTAGCAGCAGGCTTTCAAGTGCTGCGCAGGTTGTGCCTTTGCCATTTGTTCCCGCAACAACAATGACCTTATTCGGATCAATCGACGCATACCAATCCGTTAGGAACAAGGCGGCCTTTATTTTTTCAAGACCCGGCATTGTTTTCGGCATCAGTTGCCGATTTTCAAGATAAGCTACGGCCTCTTTGTAAGTTAGTTTCATTTCAATGCTGCCGTTTGAGAACCGACATCGTGCACACGCAGATATTGCACGTAGGCCAAATTCAGTTCGCGCGTAACCAGCGCCGTTTCAAGATCGCGATCTGCTGCCGGACGGTCTGAAAAGTATTTTAAAAATGATTTTCGCGAATGCCCGATCATCACTTGGTGATGCACCGGAGAAAGTTCTTCAAGATGGTGCAAAATGTAAAGATTTTGTTGCTGGGTTTTTCCGAAGCCGATACCCGGATCAAAAATAAGTTGTTCCGACGAAATCCCGAGTTCAATCAGCAGCTGGCTTTGTTGCTGCCACCACTGAGTTAATTGCCTGCATGGGTTTTCATTCATACTCAGTACGTGCTCATTTGTAGGCGGCACGCCAAGCGAATGCATAACAAACGCCGGAAGTTTAGAAAGAAGAAGCAATTTCTGCATAGCCGGATCATTAAAACCGGTTACGTCGTTTAAATAATCGATCTTATGTCCTTCAAGAATTCGCGCGACGACTTCCGGATGACGGCAATCCAGCGAAATCGCAACCGGATTTTTAATTTCACTTAACCCCCAGTGCAGATTCTTAAATTCAACGTAAGGAGGCACTGCTTCGGCCGCAGGTCTGGTTGATTCTGCTCCAACATCGATGATTTCAGCACCGTCAGCTATAAGTTTATCGACTTGCTTATGTAAACTATCTGAATTCAAAAACTTTCCACCATCAGAAAATGAGTCGGCGGTAATATTTAAAATGCCGACCATCTTCGGCCAGAAATATGTTTTGCTTTTTGCAGTGTTGAAAGGAATTTCAGGTGTCCAACGATGGGCCCAAAGCGGTAACTGCAGTTCGATGTCGGGCCAGATGTCCAGTAGAGGCAATAAGGCAAACGGCCTTGTCAGGAGACTTTTATGTGGAATCTGCAGCATTTCGGATTCATAATTTTCGCCGCTCCAGTAGAGAATGTCGATATCGATCAATCTGGGCGCCCAGCGAACATCATTAGTGCGCCCCATACGCAATTCTATCTTTTTAATCTCATGCAGAATTGTCTCGGCGGATACTTCGTCGGAAACCCTACAGAGCACAACGGCATTGAGATATTTTTTATTCCAGGCTGTCGTCGCATTTTCCGGCAAGAGCGCATCGGATTCATATATAGAAGAAACCTTCAGAACTTCGAACAAAGAACTTTGCTTTATTTCTGAAAGCGCACGCCTCAGGTTTTGCAGCGGGACCGCGAGATTACTACCCAAACCTAAAGCTAGAGTTTTGTTTCGCACGAAAAGACCACGCCATTTCTCAAATTATCAACTGGAACCCGGATTTTCTTCACTGACAGTTTTATTTCGGCGCTTACATTTTTAGAATTCAGATATTCAACAACGCCCGAAAACGCACGATGATTCAGGTGTTCGATCAGACTGAATTTTTTTTCGGATGAAATCATTTTAAGGATGCTGGTAATTTTCACGTAATCGATCGCATCTTCAAGATTATCGGTCTGGCAACCTAGCACGGGGCTGGTAAAATCAATCTCCAGATTAAAATGTACCGGCTGGGTGAACTTCTGTTCTTCAGTGTCGCAACCGAGATTAACCCAGACTTCGAAATCCTGCACGAGCAGCCTTTGTTTCATTATTTACTTCCTGCAATATAGGCTATCCAACTTAGGCACGACTCACCTTTTTCTACCGCGTCGAATTCCCCATTGCCCCGCCCTTTACGGTCGGTGCCTTCCCAGTAAACCTGCGTACTCTGAAATCCTACTTCAGTCATGATTTCGCGGATTTCCGGAATACTCCACATCCGCCAGTCGTAGGCAAAGACGCCTTCATATTTTTTTCTCTTAAACCTGAAATGAATTTCAAAATAAGCTTCGTTGCTGATCGGATCAAAACTTTTCTGATCCCAGTAATAAGTGAATTCCTCGTGTTTGCTTTGGTCTTCAATGGCATCCGTGCATTGGGTGCCACCAAAAATATCCACCACAAAAATTCCATCGTAATTAAGTGACTTATACGCGTTTTCAAAATATTTTTTCAGAATCTCGCGCTTTTTAAAAAAGAAATATGAAAAGTTAACGGCAACAGCAATGTCGGCTGAGGGCAAACCCGTGGAGAGCACATCTTTTTTGATAAGCGCAACTCTCGACTGCTGGTTCTGAGAAAGTTTCGAAACATAATGGGCGCGACCATAATTCATCGGTTCCTGATCCAGATCCAGACCGCACGACTTGTGCGTACGACCAAGTTTCACCCATTCGCACGATATCGCACCCGCGCCGCAGAAATCCTCACGTAAAACGATCGGCGACTTACCTTTTCGGATTTTTTTATAAACCCGACGGTAAAATTTCACGTCTTCGCCCGCAGACTGCACGGCTTTGCTATAAAATTCATATTTATCAAACGGAAGTTTTCTCATTGAAGTCATTTACGGAACCTCCGCGCATATTTCACGGATATGCGTTTCAATTTCGGCTTTTTGCGGAACACTGGCTTCTTCAAGGTTAGGATGAAGGCCAATTCCCGGAACATTTTTCCCCGCAAGCACCCGAGGCGCGGCCATTAGATGATAAAACAATTCCTGAGTAACCCGATATGTCAGATGTTCACCGAAATTCGTCACTTCGGTATCTTCGTTAACGAACAAGACCCGCCCGGTTTTTTCTACAGAGGATTTAATCATTTGCCAGTCGTAAGGATAAATTGATCTGAGGTCGATAACCTCAACCGAATAACCATCTTTTTTTAAAGTATCGGCAACTTCATTACACATGAGCAAGTGACGACCATAACTGACGACCGTGATCTGTTCACCGATGCGGGTCACTTTGCCTTTTCCGAATGGTACCAGATATTCCTGTAACGGCGGCCACTGCGCTTTCCATTGCGAACGATCCCCGATCGGGGCATCAATCATATTTTTAAGTTCTTTTTCATCGGTCGGTTCGCCCGGAATCAGTTCTTCGCCGCGCACACGCATCAGCGCTTTCGGTTTGAGGAACATACAGGGGTTCGGATCCTGAATACACGAAAGCAGCAACCCATAGGCATCCAGCGGGTTTGAAGGCATAACCACTTTCCAGCCCGCAAGGCGCGAAGCCCACGCATCAAAAGAATGTGAATGATAAACGCTACCATGAATTCCGGCCCCAACGGGCGTCATTACAGTCATTGGCAAATTAAACTTCCCGTTTGTACACCATAAAGTATTTCCCGCAATTTTCAGAAGATCGATCGTGTTGAATATGTAATCCACAAACTGTATTTCAGCAACGCAACGATCGCCGGCCATCGCAATTCCCATGGCCATTCCAATGATACCGCGTTCATCAAGTGTAGAATTCCACGTGGTCTTCAGACCTTGGGTTGCCGTGAACACTCCGCCAAGCGGTGCACCCACATCCTGTCCGAAAATATCTTTTAACTGATAATTTTTTTCTGCATAGTGAAGGGCCATTCTTACGGCCTGAGCCATGTTCGCCATTAGAATTTTCTCCAGTCTGAATTTTCATTTCCGGCATAGGAATGATCCCAGATCGTGTTTCCGGTCGGTACTGCTTCAGCCCTTGCAATTTCAGCAGCGCGCACGCCTTCAGCTTCAAAACCTTCCCACAATTCTTTTATCTCCGCGGGTTTCAGAATCCCGGCTTTCAGCAATCGATTTTCAAAAACTTTGACCGGATCAACTTCATTCGCAACCGGATTGGCGCCGCTTGCAGATGAATGGCCGTACAGGCGCGAAACCTGCGCTTCAACAAATGCCGGCTTCCCGGTCTTTCGGATGTAGGCCATGTCTTCTTCAAGACATAAATAAACTTCAACGGGGTCGTTTCCGTTGATAACCCGCGCGCGGATGTTAAAGGCTTTCGCCCGATCGGCAATCTGGGTTTCTCCGTGCTGACCTTCATAACAGGTTGAAATTCCCCATTTGTTATTTTGAACTGTGATCAACATCGGCAATTCCTGCCCCCGCCGCGAAGCCAAAATTAGACAGGAGGCAAAATCACCTTCGGCTGTTCCGGCGTCGCCACCGGTAACAATCGAGATTGCATTCTTGCCTACTCGCTTCTGCACATGCGCCGTCCCGCAGGCAATCGGGTACTGAACTTCCAGCGGCGAAGTGACCGGGGCCACATTCCACTCAGGATTACTGTAGTGATTTGAAAAATTTCGCCCGCCGGTTGAAGGATCAGTTACCCGGTTCATCATAAGCCTGACCGAATCCAGCATGGGCATGCCCATCGCAATTAATGTCGGCGTACAGCGATAATGTAAATGTAAATAATCAAACGCCGGGCCCTGCCCTTTTCTGGCAAGCAGTCCGAGCGGTACGCCCCAAGCTTCTTCACCGGGGCCACCGATCCAGAAAAAAGATTCGCCCGCGCGGTATATTTTGATAAGTCTTTCCTCAAGCACGCGCGACTTCGCCATTGACTGATAAATGCCAAGCAATATCTTCTTATCAAGGCCACCGAACTCTTTTGTTAAAGACATAGCTACTCTTTTGTTAAAGTGAGAATCATACATAAAATAACTTATAAAATCCAAAAATATATGGTGTGAAATCAACTAAACTGCTAAGTGTTTCAGCAAAATTATCGCTTAGTTGACAGCCACATTGACAATGGCAGCATAAGACTCACATTTAAGTTGTGCTAAGTTTACTCAAACTCAATAATTAGGAGTCCCTATGGTCTTTCTTAAGCGTTTTGGTTATTTCATTATCACTGCATTCCTGGTTTCATTCACCGTTCAGTTCATAGTCGGTTTTGCGGCCCAGTTTTTCGGGATTAATCTGACCTCCGGCGGATATACTGGATTATTCATACTTTGCCTTGCCTACGGCATGGTTGGATCGTTTGTTTCGTTGCAACTGTCACGCTGGATGGCAAAGCGCTTTCACGGGGTTAAACTTATTAATCCGACAACTACTGACCATACCGAACGAAAATTAATCGATATGGTTTACCGTATCGCGCGAACGGCGGGGCTCGAAGTAATGCCCGAGGTCGGCTATTACGAAGCCGCTGACGTGAACGCATTTGCTACCGGGCCATCTAAAAAAAGATCGCTCGTTGCGGTTTCGTCTGGATTGATGAATTCAATGAACGACTCTGAAATTGAAGGCGTGCTCGCACATGAAATTGCGCACATCACCAATGGCGACATGGTCACGTTGACGCTTATTCAAGGTGTGGTGAATGCATTCGTTATGTTTATCGCTCAGCTTATTACAATGGCGATTATGAATGTTCTTCGCGGAAAAGATGATGATCGCCCGGGCTTTGGCGATTTCTTTTTACGACAGGGCATCTATATGGCGGTTTCAACGGTATTTGCGCTACTCGGTTCACTCGTAGTTAATTATTTTTCCCGGCACCGCGAATTCCGCGCTGATGCGGGCGGCGCTCGCTATTCAACGCCTGAAAAAATGACCGCTGCTTTAATGAAATTACAGACCCTGCATATGCGTCCGATTCCGGTTCAGGAAAAAGAAGGCCCTGATAAAATGGCGACGTTAAAAATATTCGGAAAATCCACCGGCTTTTCAGCGTTGTTTATGACTCATCCGCCACTTGAAGAGCGAATTGCGGCACTTAAAAACCGAAGCTACGCTTCTTCGCTTTAAGAAGAAGCACAGCCTCAAAAATTTATTTTATTAAGGAGTCAACGGTCGATTTCACTTTGTCGAGGTATTGAATAAAGCCTTTGCGAACATCTTCGACTGTTAATTTGATCTCAACATCAGGAGTAACACCCAGATTTTCAATCGGATTCTTATCTGCGCGTTCAGCGATAGAGCCCGTGTAACTGATTCCTGAAAAGCCGAATGAGTTCGGGAATGTGATAGAACCAACATAGCCTCCCGCGCCCGCAGTTCGCGTACCGACGATAGTTGCGCGTTTGTTATCCTGCATAATAGCCGGGAAGAAGTCACCGCCCGAAAAATCGAGTTCATTGATAATAATAACGATCGGTTTTGAGTACTTCACTTTGGCACTTGGGTTAATGCGGTCTACGCCCCAGATGTAATGTGGCTCAGTCAGTTTCTTTCCGGCAGCCCATTGGTCTATCATAAAATTAGCATATTCCCGCATGTTAACGACTAACTGATAAGTGACCGGAAATCCGGAAAAGCTCTCGCCAAGAACTTTTTTCGCTTCTGCATCGTTTTTCACGCTGCTTAATGATCTCAACAATGAAGCGGCACTGTTAACCCGGCTCAAATCCAGAGCCATTCGGTGTTGAGGTGTAGAAACCGAATCCGTTATCATCATCGAGACGAGTGCGTAAAGGTAAAATACTGAACCGCCCGGATTATTCACTTGATCGATTACCATAGCGCTGGTGGTTTTTTCAAATCTTTCGAGAACTGCGGCCATTTCTTTCAGCGCCGCTTCTTCATCTTCAGGCGTGTAAGAAGGAATCCGTAAAACTCCGACCAGCTTGCCTTTTGCACTCAGGTAAATGTACGCATCAAAAATACTGTCATCGGCGCTTTTCCAGACTTTTTCACCGAGCTCCGGTATGAATGATTCTTTTTCACCTATATTCCAAGAGCCAATGCTTTTTGTAAATGCCAACGCCGGCTGCGACACCATCATCGGCATATCAATAAGATCTTTTACTTTCGGGGTTGTTTCAAAAAGTGATTCTTTGGTTTTTCCCGGCACAAGTTCTTTACGGTACTCCCAGACAAGCTGAAAAGTTGTGGCTTCAGTTTCCTTAGCCCTTTTTAGCGTCAGCAGCACCGGCCCTTGCGGCACCTTCATGTTTGCGCGGCCAGAACGGTACAGAAGGTACATATCGGCAATCGCCAGATCTGTTGACGGAACATTAGGCCCTCTGAATACCTGAAGTTCTTTCAGCAGATCTTCCACCTTTATACCGTCAATTGCCAATAGTTCGTCACCCACTGCAAACGGAAAAGCCTCTTTTGATAATTTTTCGTGGTCAATACCAACAATCAGGGTTTTGCCTTCAATCGTTCGAACATTGAAAGCCAAAGCGGCGGCTTCCGTTGAATAAAACCGAATACCCACATGAAAATCCTGCGTCGACTCAACAAAATCAGCCAGCGCATCACGATATTCACGAACAGAAGATGCGGACTCGATTTTACTCAGAGCCGTGTTCAGTTCTTTTTCGACACTCCAGCCTAAATGACGTTCTTTCCATTGTTTAGGAGCGTACTGATTTTGAAAAACCGCGCCGATTATTTTCATTTCGGTAGTCAGTTGAGTTTTTAACTCCGGTGAAAGCTGGGCCTGTGCTGTAAATGCACCCAATACGACTAAAGAAAAAAATATCTTCAAAATCTTCATAAGTGTTCTCCTCTAAAATTTTGTGCTGGCAGAAAAGTAAGCCATTTCGGCCGCAATTCCCAAGAAAATCAAACTAGGCAACATCTTATGAGAATTTATTACAAAAACGGGCCGTCTGTAAGCCGGTTTGAACTATTCACCCAGTTCGGGATTTAATTTCTCACTACAGTAGTGTTTTTCAGAATAGCTGGGCTTTGCACCGATAATTCTCACTATGGAGAGAATTATATTGAATAATGTAAAAAAAGCTGATAATTCTCATTAGAGTTAGAATTATCGGGGGATAGAAATGAAGCAAATCACGATTTTAAACGAAAAAGATTTAGCAAAAGCCCTAAAAGGGCGCCGCAAGGACTTGAATATAACGCAAAAATCTTTGGCTGATTTTTGCAATCTTTCCCATAACGGGATCAGTCGCATCGAGGTTGCGGATTCGGATATAAAACTTTCGACCATGATTAAAATGTCGAAATTTCTTGGTTTCAAAATCACCCTCGAGATGGAAGACTGATGAATCTGTATATCTATTTTGAAAATCAAAAAGTTGGAACTCTGACCCGCAACGAAGATTTAGTTTATTCATTTTCCTACGAAGACAGCTGGCGCCGTTCAAAAAATAGTTTTCCTTTAAGCTTGGCGATGCCGCTAGAGCAAAGCGAGTTTCAAAATAAGGTTACACTTTCGTTTTTTGAAAATCTGCTTCCCGAGGGAGACTTAAGAAAAACTTTAGAAAACGATCATCACATCAAAGGAACCTTCGATTTCTTGGAGCATTTCGGGCAAGACTGCGCGGGAGCATTTGTTATTACGAAAGACGATACCTTCGCGACTTCTATGGTGGATTCATCCGAGCTTGTTGAAGTACCGCTTGAAACAATTGACAACGCGATTACTAACAGAAAATCTGTCGCCGATGTCATTGCCGCGATGGATCCAGGTTATCTTTCGTTGGCCGGAGCCCAGGATAAGTTTCCCGCTGTGTACAAAGACGGTCGATTTTATTTACCGAAACACGGGGCGCCGACGACTCATATCATAAAAACTCCGATCCTGCGCGAAGGTATCAAAGAGTCTGTTTTCAACGAATACTATTGCATGCAGTTGGCGCACGCGATTGGCCTCAATGTGCCGACATGCGAAATTCGTCCGGGGCTACATCCCCTGTTCATCATTGAACGCTACGACCGAATCAAAATCAAAATCAAAAACGAAGTCCGCCGCATTCATCAACAAGATTTTTGTCAGGCCCAGGGCCTTCCCAGTCAATTTAAATACGAAGCTAAAGGTGGACCCAGCATTCAAAAAAATTACGAACTGATTTTAAAAAATGTGTCCGCCAAGCAGCGTCTTCCTAATATAGAAAGTTTTTTGGATTGGATCTTTTTTAATTTATTGATTGGCAACAACGATAGTCATTCAAAAAATATTTCGCTGCTGTATAAAAATGGAAAAAATGAGCTTGCGCCGTTTTATGATCTGGTTTGTACAGCCATTTATTCGTCACTGAAAAAAGATTTCTCATTTGTTATCGGTGATCGCACCGATTTTTCACAAATAGGCAGCAATCAACTCACTCTGCTTGAAACACAATTGCAAATCAAACCTGGAACATTGCACACCCGCATGAACTCTATAATTGCAAAGCTCCAAGTCCAGAAAGAGAGAGCGGCCAAGCGAGTCGTAAGCCAGTTTCCCGAAGCGAAAATCGTCGAAAGAATTTCTGATCTGATTGAAAGACGTATCAAAGGATTGCGCCAGCAGGGTGTGGGGGAATAAAAGTAAGCCAAACTCAATAGAGACCGTTCTATCATAAAGCAATTATTATAAGCCTGCTAAATTGCCAATCATTATTTTTAAATTACAATACTCATATCGAAACGTAGTTAAAGCGCGCAATTTGCAGCCTAGGGCCGGACCACAACTGGACTACTGTAAAAAACTAAAATCAAGTAGAATGAAAACATGCATACATTTATTTTAAAATTGTTTTTAGGGTTGAGTCTTACGGGCGGTACACTTCAGGCACAAGTCAAATTTACTGATTATAAGTTCAAAGATAAGTTCGATATGAGTGCTGAACTTAAATTGAAAATTCAAAAAACATTAGAAAGCTACTTGAAGGTACAAGATGCCGGAGAGCGCGTTGAAAATGAGTTACAAAACTACTTCGATAATGCTGAATTCACTTACGAAAGATTGGGTCAAAAATACCGTTTTAAATACAGCGGTAAACTAACGACTGCGCAACGCGCTATCGATCGTTGCGAGGGTGAGCTTATACCGCTAGCCAAACCTACGGATGAATCTGAAGTCGAAGCTGGGCCTGCCTGGAAAATCGAAATCGATTACTGCAACTTTGATCTGTAGGCCGATGCCGACTTCAATTATCTCATAAATAAGCTCAAGGAGCAAAAACCGCAGTGCTGAACTGTTCGTTTTCGGTGGAGCCAATCATGGCAAGCGTCGAGGATTGCCCGTTGGCAATCACAGAACTTACTAGATCAAAATATCCGGTTCCGACTTCACGCTGGTGTTTTGTTGCCGTGTAGCCGCCGGCTTCGGCCGCGAACTCCTTATTCTGAAGAGCCGAATAAGCGGCCATTCCATCTTTGCAGTAACCCCGGGCCAAATCGTACATTGAAAAATTCAAGGCGTGAAATCCGGCCAGCGTCACAAATTGAAATTTATATCCCATCGCATTTAACTCGGTCTGAAATTTTGCAATGGTGTAAACATCTAACTTTCGGCTCCAATTAAAAGACGGCGAACAATTATACGCCAGCAACTTGTTAGGAAATTCTTTTCTGATACCTTCTGCAAAAAGTTTTGCTTCATGTAAATCAGGAGTAGAAGTTTCGCACCAGACCAAATCGGCATACGGCGCATAGGCAAGACCTCTGGTGATGGCCATATCGATTCCACCGGTAATATTATAATAGCCTTCGGGCGATCGGATTTCTGTTATAAATCGACAATCGCGCTCATCGATATTGCTCGTTATCAAACGGGCCGCATCGGCATCGGTTCTGGCAATGATCAGCGTCGGTACAGACATTACATCTGCGGCCAGCCGGGCTGCGTTTAGGGTTTTAACAAATTGCGCAGTCGGCACGAGCACTTTTCCACCGAGATGTCCGCATTTTTTTTCTGAAGCCAGTTGGTCTTCAAAATGCACTCCGGAAGCCCCGGCTTCGATCATGGCTTTCATCAATTCAAACGCGTTCAGTACACCACCGAAACCTGCTTCAGCGTCGGCAATGATCGGCGCGAACCAATCGGTCTCGCAGTTACTTTCGGAATGGCAGATCTGATCGGCCCGTTGCAGCGCCTGATTGATTTTTTTCACAACGGCCGGCACTGAATTTGCCGGATACAAACTCTGATCGGGGTACATGTGCCCGGATAAATTAGCATCGGCTGCGACTTGCCAACCTGAAAGATAAATCGCCTTCAATCCAGCTTTCACTTGTTGCATGGCCTGATTTCCCGTCAATGCGCCAAGGGCCCGCACGGCCTCAGGCTGTTGGAGCAGCTCCCACAATTTTTTCGCACCATGATTGGCCAGCGTGTATTCAACTTTCAGACTACCGGACAAAAGCAAAACGTCCCGAGCCGAATAGTCCCGCTTAATACCGTTCCAACGCGTGTCGTTTGCCCATGAATTCTGTAATTCGTTCAATTTCCGCATGCGAATCTCCTTGTTGGCTTAGGTTGTGAAAAAATGATTCAGTTCTTTCTGTAGATATATTTCCTGGATTTTGTTTTTTGCTTCCCGATATTGGCGTACATGATCAGATGAAGTTATTTTTTCCTGTTCAATAATTGTCTGCAGCTCTTCATTGAACAAGCGGCGCACAAGTTCCTCAGTGACCGGTGTTCCGTCATCCAGCCTGATCTTATGATGCAACCACTGCCACACCTGTACCCTGCTGATTTCGAGCGTTGCCAGATCTTCCATTAAATTTTCAAACGAAATGCAGCCGAGTTCCTGGTCCCAACCCTGCTGATAAGCTATGCCCACGCGGATATTCTGCCTTAAGCCTTCAATTGTTTTAGGACCGACGCCTTCTGGCAATAGTTCCGGCTCAGACGGCTGGTCTGCGTGCATAACGTCAAGTTGGTTGGTTTTTTTAAACTGCTCTTTGGCATGGGTTACAAAATAGGGATGCGACACCCAGCAGCCATCATGTCCGATACTGGCTTCGCGGCACTTGTCGGCAATTACTTTTTCGGTCTGAATTTTTCTGAGCTCAGCATCCTGCCCCGGCGTAAATGCCGACATTCCACCCATGGCATACGCTCCGCGCTTATGACAGATCTTAATCAGATGTTTGGCGTAGTTGTCCATCCACGGTTTGGTCATGTCGATTGTGCTCCGGTCGGCAAGTACGCGGTCTTTGTGCATTTTCAGGGTTTTTATATCCGAAAAAATTTTATCCCAGCGTCCGCCGTTCAGGCCGCATGCGCGTTCACGAATTTCGAAAAGAATTTCCTCCATCTGAAAAGCTGCAGGAAGTGTTTCAATCAGGAACGTCACTTTTAATGTGCCGTTTACCAGCCCGAGAAAGTCCTCGATACCTCTGAATAGCTGATTCCACCACCGCGCCTCAAGGTAATGTTCACATTTAGGAACATAGAATTTCGGCGTTTTTCCCGACTTTAAAAAATTTTTTGCCGTATGAAATGCATTTGTTGCCAGATCAAAAAGGCCGGCCGAAATCGGCGTACCGTTGATCAGAACATTTTTTTCAGCCAGATGCAGACCCCGCACCCGCACCATCGGGTGCGCCATATTGACGGGATCAAGTTTATACAGCTTCGGTGCGCCCCCGGCTTCGGCCGGCTGTTCATAAGTTAAATTCAGATTAGCCACACCGATCACATTTTCAATTCCGCAGATAACATTTTTCCACGTAGGCCCCATTGAATCCTCAAAATCCAACATGGCCATGCATGCCCGTACACCATCCTGGTTCGGATTAAGCATGTTGATCACCATTTTAGTATTTGAAACCGGCCCGGTAATTTCTACGCGCCGGTCCTGCAGATCGGCCGGGATCGGTGCCACTTTCCAGCCGGTTTTACGTGATGGGTGATCCTTTTTAAATCGCGGCACTTCGCCGGCATCGTAGCGATTCTGCTTTTCGATTCTGGCCGCCAGAAGCGTCTGCCGCTCGCTTTCAAAAGACGTATGCAATTCAGCAAGTAAGGTCTCGAGGTCGGCAGGAAACAAATCCGAAAATGTATTTTTCTGAGATTTAAAACCGGTAATCTCTATAGTAAGCGGGCGTTCAACATAGCTTGCCTTTTGTGGTATTGAATGCTTTTCAGTTATCATAAAACCTCCGCAGTTTTGCTCACTACAAATGGTGGTAAAGTTTTTCAGGGAGTTCAAGTTTATATTCCAGCCATAGACAAATTAAGAATCATGTTAAGCATTGAAATCACCAAATCCGCTTTTCGGCGGGGCAATAAGTATCACAGGCCGTATTAGTAACGTCTCAAAAAGAGAACGTCTTATTTTGCGATTTACGTCGTATTTTTTACCTATTTTTTCCTGAAGTGATATCTTGTTTATAAGGGGAATTAGCCATGTCTAAATTCAAGCTGAGAATAGCCTTCTTCGTTGTGTCATCAATTGGACTTCTACTCTTTTTTCAAAACTGTCAGAAAATTCGGGTAGAATCATTGGATCTGGCCTCTGTAGCCGGAGCACAAGAATCGGAAAACGCGGCCGCTGGTGCTGGCTCTGGTGCCGGAGCCGATAGCACGCCCCTCGATGATAACCTGGGCCTGAAGGCTGGGCACTTTGATTTTGATACCGCCAGTGAAGTTTACGACAGTAATGCCGGCACCTCTGACCGCCACCAACACGAATACGATAACAAATTCGATATTCGTTATATTGATTTTTTTAATATGCTTGATCGAGAGCAGACAAAAATTACCAGCCGAATTTCACCGACCCAGGAATTTTTAATAACGGTTGCAAACGCCGAAAGTTCACCCGGCGTATTGCTCGAAATAAACGGCGTTACAATTTCAGGTGTCGACTACCAGAAAAAAGTTGATGCATTCATTGCCGGTAATGCGGCTGCACTCGAATCTTTCAACCTTGGTAGCCTCAACAACTTCAAAGTTAAATTCTCTTCTGACACCATAAGTGAAGCGATTCTGGTACCTATCTATTACAAATGCCCTATCGTGAACAAACCAAGCTCTACCGGCCAATACCGCAACGGCGCATTCATCGTTCAATTACATGACAAGTCCGCTATTAAACTTGACCCCGTAACCCGCGTTGCCGTCAAGGGCGGCGGTTTAGAGTGGGAAGCCTTTTTATTCTGGCACCGCGATAACCTCTGTCGGTAATATCAGTCGCGCGGCAGGTTTTTTTTCAGAATTTTCCCGCTGTCGCCTTTCGGAAGCGCTGTCAGAAAAACTATCTTTTTAGGAATTTTAAATTTGGCCAGATTTACCGAACAATAATTGAGGATGGACTCCTCGCTTAACGCTTCGTCTTCCTTAACAATAAATGCTCTTCCGACCTCGCCCCATTTTTCATCGGGCACGCCGATAACAGCGGCTTCGCGAATGCCTCCAAGTTTTAAAAGTACTTGTTCAACTTCGGGCGGGTAAACATTTTCAGCACCGGAAATATACATATCTTTCTTCCGGCCTACGATAAAATAGTAGCCTTCTTGGTCTTTTCTAACCAAATCACCGGTATAGAACCAGCCATCGCGAATGGTTTCAGATGTAGCTATAGGATTTTTCCAGTATTCTTTCATGCACATCGGGCCTTTTAAGGCCAACTCACCGATTTCGTCGGCACCAAGAGTATTTCCGGTTTCATCTACAATTCGCGTATCGATATAAAAATTTGCAAAACCAATCGATCCGATTTTCCGGAGGCTATCTTCCTGCCGCAACGAAAAAACATTCGGGCCGAATTCAGTCAGACCATATCCCTGGCGCACCGGAATGCCTTTGTTGTGCCATTTTTTAATGAGCTCGGTCGACATTGGCTCGCCGCCAACGATGGCGTAGCGGATAGCGGTCAGATCAATTGTACCAAATTGAGGATAATGCGCCATCATGTCCATTGTGGTCGGAACGCCAAAAAGAACAGTGGCTTTTTCTTTTGCCGAAATCTGTAAAATCTGGCCCGCGTCGAATTTTTTAAGAAATACCAGTTTAGCGCCACGGTGAAGAAACGGCGTGGTCAGCACATTCCAGCCGCCGGTGTGAAAGAATGGCAGAAAAATAACGGCGCAATCGCTTTGGGTCAGATTCAGGCTGATACTGGTGTTAAGCGAGTTCCAGAAAATACTTTTATGAGTAAGTACGGCGCCTTTCGGCGAGCCTGTCGTTCCCGACGTGTACAGAATCATTACTTCCGAATTTTCCTGCCCCGCGAATTGCGAAGCTGCGGCCAATTCAGAAGTGTTAAGTTGTTTTTTATATTCAGATATTTCAGTTGCGAACGAGTTTTTTGAATCGTTTGATGGCACAAATTGTTCTATCGAAAAATTAAATTTTGCACGGAGGCTTTCTGCAATTCCGAGATACTCATTCTGAAATAAAAGAAGTTTCGGCGCAGAGTCGGAAATGATGTGAGAGATCTCTCGCTCGGTCAGCCTGAAGTTCACCGGCACTAAAATCGCACCCAGTCGCTGAACCGCAAAGAATAAGAAAACATATTCGAGTTCGTTTGCCGAAAGCACGGCAACGCGGTCGCCGGCTTTGATCTGATGCTTTTCCCGCAGGTAAAGAGCGGCCTGCAAAGTCACGCGGTAAAATTCTCCGTAAGTGTATTCACGGCCGGTGTCGCCGTCTTTAATTGCGGTTTTCTCAGGCGAATACAAATTCCATTTTTTCAGCCAGTCTAATTCCATCGTCATATTATGTGTCATATTTAAGTATCATAGCTCCACTCAAACGCGATTGCCGTCATGCTCATTCCGCCGCCGGAACCCAGCATTACGCAAAGATCGCCCTTTTTGAGTTTATGTTCGCGGGCCGCTGTGGCAATACACATGCCGATTGAAGCGCTTCCGGTATAACCATAGTTTTTCATAACATAATGGGCTCGCTCGCGCGGGACATTCAGCTTATCCATGGCCTCGTGAATACTCTGCAGATTAAACTGGGTTATAAAAAAATGTTTTACGTCCTGCGGGGTTTTTTGAATCCGATCCATGATCTGGTAAGTCAAACGCGGCCAGTGAATGCCATTTGTTTCAGGCGGCACGCGTTTCGGAAATGCCAGCAAATGTTCTTTATTTTCGATTGCCGCGTGGGTTACCGGCTTGGCCGTGCCACCGGCATAAATGCCCATGTAATCATGATACTGGCCGTCGGTGTACATGCTGCTAGTCATTATTCCATGTGAATTTTCAGTGGCGCGCAAAACGACGGCACTTGCCCCATCTGCAAACAGGCTCGAGTATTTATAGTCATCCATGTTTAGAAATTTACTCATGGCATAGGCACCAACCACCAAAATATTTTTGTACCTTTCATCGGCAACGATAAATTTGGAGGCAATTTCGCAACCGGTAACAAATCCGGCGCAGGCCGAATTGATATCAAAGGTTCCGGCATTCACGGCATTCAGTCGGAATTGCACGACGGATGCGGTAGACGGAGACAGATAATCAGGCGTATCCGTCGAAACAATGATTAAATCTAAATCGTTTGCGGTAATTTTTGCATTTTTAAGAGCTTCTTCTGCAGCCGGGATAATGAGGTCACTGGTTCGCTGAGAGGGCTCCATCCAACGGCGTTCGCTGATTCCTCGCTGTTGCTCTAGAAAAGTACTGATGTCCTTGTTGAACAACTTATCAAAGTATTCGTTTTTTATTACTTTTTCAGGAACATACATCCCAGTGCCGACTATTGTGGCCGTTTTCATAAAATCCCTTTTCTTTGAATTGAAATCATTTTTATGAGGCGAAGCTACCCTTTTCGCTTGATAGATTCAAGTATTTATAGGAAACCTACAGAGCTAATTTTATTCATTAGAGGGGAAAATCATGTCAGAAGTAAAATTCGACTTTACCAGTAAACTTGCAGTCATCACGGGTGGCGCGCAGGGTATCGGTTTCACTATCACCCGCCAATTTCTTGAGGCCGGCGCCAATGTAAGTATCTGGGATTATTCTGAAAAGGCGCTCAGTATAGCCAGCCGCGAGCTTTCGCAGTTTGCTGATCGGCTTCAGACAATTCAGGTGGACATTACAAATCGTGAATCGGTAACTACGGCCGTAGCTAGCCTTAAAAGTAAACCCGAAATTCTCGTCAATAATGCCGGAATTACCCGAGATAAATCTTTCGGTAAAATGCTTACTGACGACTGGGACGCTGTTATCAACACAAATCTGACGGGCTTGTTCAACGTTACAAAATCTCTGTTCGAGAACTTTAATCCGGCTTCTCAGCAAAAAAGAATTATCAATATTTCAAGCGTCGTAGGCCTTTACGGAAATTTCGGCCAGACAAATTATGCGGCGGCTAAAGCCGGCGTCGTCGGAATGACGAAAACTCTGGCTAAAGAATTGGGTCGCAAGGGATTCACCGTCAACGCTGTGGCGCCAGGTTTTATTAAAACCGCGATGACTAACGCTATGCCTGAAGAGGTTTTACAACAAATGTCATCTAAGGTTCCGGTTCAAAGACTGGGCGAAACTTCAGATATCGCGAATGCCGTGCTTTTTCTAGCAAGTGATGCGGCTTCTTATATAAACGGTACGGTAATTTCTGTCGATGGCGGAATAGTTTTATAGTCGGGAGACTTATGAAAAAAATGAATTGGTTTTTTACGCTTTTATTACTGGTTGGTTTAAATGTAGCAAGTCCGGTACTGGCAGTTCCAGTTGATGCGCAATGGGTTCCGGTTTCACCGACTAAAGAACTTTACACAGAATACTATGCGCCCGAAGTTGGCATGCCGACTGTTGTACTCTTGCACGGTCTTACTTATACAACTCTTCAATGGCGAAAATTTATTAAAGAATTAACTTCACTGGGTTTCGGTGTCGTTGCTTATGACATGGAAGGCATGGGGCAGACGCTGCTTAAATATGCACCGATCAGGGCAATCATTCCGATCACTAATCATGTTAAAGATCTGCACGTTCTCCTGCGAAAACTGAAAGTTCCGAAACCTTACAATCTCATCGGCTTATCTTACGGTGGCGGCGTTGCTGTTGCCTACGGTCTGAAATATCCGAAGTTTGTGAATCACCTCATTTTGATGGCACCTTACACAAAACCAATTGAAAAAGTTGACGAATTTATCAAGTCTCAGGTTCGCGCAACCCGCCTTATGAATCCGTTAAATCCGTTCACGGATGATGAAGTTTATGAGTTTTACTTCCGCCAGTTCGTTTTCTTAACATATCCACAGCAAGAGCCAATCGTTCTTGAGAATAAATACAAACTTGAAGCGGTCTTCAGACTTTCGCAAGGTACAGGCGCATTTGTGCCTTCAGAGCACGTTGCAGATGTGAATGTGCCGACGTCGTTATTGATTCCTGAAAAAGATCAGTATTTCAAGCCTGCTGAATACTTGGAGTTCTGGAAACTGTTTCCGGCTTCTAGTCGTGCAAACGTGTTCCTTGTAAAGGGATCAGAACATAAAATCCCTGAATCTCAGCCGGCATTGGCAGCAAAAATCGTTCTGCAAATCTTAAAATAGAGGTCCAAATGAAAAGTCATTTTTTTACAACTAAAGACGGATTTAATTTACACTATCAGATCGTTGAAAATATTTTACCGACAACAACTGTGTTTTTACACGGAAATATAGCGTCCAATCGCTGGTGGATTCCGGCTCAGGAAGTTTTTTACACCGAATCAAAAGGCAAAAATCTGACAGGTTCAATGATCTGTGTTGAGTTTCTAGGTTGCGGAAAATCGCAGGCCCCTAATTCAGCTGAAGACGTCGATATGTTAAAATACGCTGCAGACTTCAATGATTTGATTCAGCATTATCAATTTACAACTTCAAAGCCGGATAAAGTAAATCTGGTCGGGCACTCAACCGGCGGCTTCATTGCCGCTGCAATGACTTCCCTTAAGCCAGAACTCTTTAACAAGACGGTTCTCCTTGATCCGGTTGGCGCCAAGGGTCTGGTACTCGACGAAAATATCAAAGCCGGCTTTGCTGCAATGGCTGCCGACAAAACCGTTACCGCAATGGGTATCGGCGCAACAATTTACAACAACCAACCTGATACAGATTATTTCCAGAAAGTAATCGTGGAAGATGCGTTCTCAGCGTTGCAAAAAATCAGCTACTGGGTTGTTCAGGCATTTCATGGTCTCGATGCAACTGAATTGCTGCAAAAATCAACGACCCCTACCCTTGTATTACATGGCGAACATGATGTTCTTTTGTCCCGCGATGCTTCAGAGGAGTTAGCCGTTAAATACTTAAAAAATGCTAAATTCGAAGTTGTACCGGGCCATGGACATTGCATGAATGTTGAAAATCCGGCCAGTTTTGTTGAAAAAATTTCTGGTTTTTTGTTCTAAAAATAAACGAACCTACTTCGAATGTTGTATTGTGTTGCCCCGCTGGCTGATGCTGCTTACCCGGTTGTTTGTCAATTAGAATTAGGTCTTAGGTCTAAGTAGCATAAAAGCACTTTCCACATAATTCAAAAGTATCCGCATCCCCTATTACGCTGAGAAACCTTAATCCTCAAAAGTCATTTTATGATACACAGGCCTTTTAGCCTTAGATTTTTCAGTTATTGAACGGCTGAACGGCAATATCCGGTTACTCGGTTCAGAGCCCGGCATGGGAACTTCCTTCAGCGTGCAGATTCCGGTCGGAGCCGGAGACAGTCAGCAAACGCCCGTCGAAATAAAAAAGCTGCCGAAGTCGCTTTCGAAAGTTTCGTTAAAAAATAAATTAGTTCTCATCGCCGATGACTCAGTTGAATTACTTAAATTAACCACAATCATCATCCGCGCCGAAGGTGCCAAAGTCGTCACCGCGCAAAACGACAATGAAGCTGTGGCCCAGGCCCTGAAAAAGTCGCCAGATCTGATTCTGATGGATATTAACATGCCTGAACTGGACGGCTTGGCGGCCACAAGGATTCTCCGAGCTAAAAAATTTCAGCTCATAAACAACCTACTGAAAGCTTGAAAAAATACAGTCAACAAATTCATCAACTTTACAAGGCAGCGAAGGCGTCTTTTATTTGCCAGACTCTGAATTCGCAGAAAAAGACGTTTATTGTTATTGATTTCAAACAGCAATTCTCGCAGCAAATCAGCATTTGATCCCTTTCATTCCCGAAGTTTACCGCTGGTTCGGCGTGCCGACGGTCAGCATAGGGACGAAAGACCTTCGAGCCTTAATCTATAAATAGGCCTTGGAGCCAATTGGATTCGGCTTAGGTCAACTTGTCAGGACTAGGAACCATACAAATTAAAGTTTGCAGCTGAAAAATCCGAAAACAATATATGGTTATAAATATTTTTTTAACAATATTGTTTTTATATTCTCCGAATTTAACTGCGCGTCCGGCAACATACAGCAGTTTCATGGCAAATAATTTGATGTCATATTCGCAGAATAAATTTTCCGAAAAATTACTTTCCGCTTGCAATAAAAAATGTAGCTCGTATAAGTCGGTAGAAGTCTGCTTTATCAGTAAAGATATTATTCAGAGTATCAATTATTCAAAATCTCCTGGAGCTTGCCAAGGGGCAGAAATTATCAAATACATTGATGATTCGCAGGAGATTACTACCGGCTTAACCGAAATTGCCAATGATTGCAAAAAAGTGACTAAACTTATCTTGCATGGTCATGGCGATAAAGATTCAATTAAAATGGGAAGTCATGTTTCCGCTTATGATTGGCCAAATATCGCCCTTAATTTTAGCTGTGTATTATCAGATAATGTGGATATTGATTTAAGATCGTGTAATGTAGGAAACGGATGTGACGGACAAATTCAGATGTACCGAATAGCGAAAAGTTTTCTGGTTGATAAAATTGGAACCATAACAGCGCCGACAAATTTTGCTGTCACTGATAAATTAGCCATCACAAAAGTCAGAAGTATAAACGGTAAGGACAGAACCTTAAAATACGATGGCAAAACAGGTTCAGTAATTTGGGGTTACGATGGTCTGCTTTTAACTGGTTGGAAAACGGCTACAAATACTTGTCTAGATGAAGTAAAAGAACTTATTAATCGAGTAAAATTTTTCGAAAAAAAGTTAAAGCAATATGCTTGCTCAATGAGCGAAAACATGGACTCTGTCTTTGAATTGAGAAATGCAGCCCTTGAATTTGAATCAAAAATAAAAAATAATTCTCCACCGAATAATATACTAAACTTTTTGCCCACCAAAGAATCTACGGTGGATTCATATAAATTTAGACTTGAAAAAATAGGTATCAATGCAATTAGTGCATGCCTAAAAGATAACTACAGAAAAAAGTTGTCAAAATCTAGTCGATCCGAAGACCAGGAGTATTTAAAGCAACTTGATTCTCAGGCTGAAAACAACACTAAATTTATTTCAAATTCTATTGAAACTTCAAAATAACAACCTTTTAAGGTGAATCCACCATAAACCAGGTGTCTTGAATTAAAAAATAAGTATTATTATCATTTTGTGTTTTTCAGCAATCTGTTTGTTTGCCAAACTATAATACTCGCAAGTTGGGTTTTAAGAAAGTCCCCTGGAAGAAAAGGCAGTAAGCCCAAAGTAAAAAGCTGCTGCTTGTTAACAAAGAAAGAAAGCACTCCTAAGCCAAATGTAAATGTCATCATGCTTCCGACAAAAGCCGTCACCCATATTTTAAAAAAATTTTTAGCCCATCCCCTATCTACAATAGTGCCCATCACATAAGACGCAATAACCATCCCGATAAGATAGCCCGTTGTCGGACCGACTGACAGCCCCGACTTCCCAAGCGCAAAAACAGGTAACCCAGCCCTCCTAATGAAAGATAAGTCAGCATCGTTGCGGTTCCCCTCAGTCTTCCCCACATAAGCGCAGTCAATGCAACTCCAAAAGTTGGCCCGTAAAGGTCTAAGTAGCATAAAAGCTCTTTCCGCATAATTCAAAAGTATCCGCATCCCCTATTACGCTGAGAAACCTTAATCCTCATAAGTCATTTTATGTTTCGGGTTGTTGTGACATACTCACTCCTTCTCAGCCTAGTGTGCGTGATAAACTGAGATTCAAAAATTGCTTCCCCGATGAATTTATTAACTTATTCCCCGGCGCAAAACCATTTCCTGCCGGAATCATCACTCCTTGTTGCCCCGGAAACAATTCCATTGAACGATTTGTTTTTTATTTCAATTCGATTATTTTCAAAATTGGTGACGTCCGCGTTGTTAAGCACAAAACTCCATCGGGCAAGTTCACAGGGATTACTATCCCGTTCAAGGTAAACAGCGCCCCGCAATGATTTTAGTTTGGAATCTGACTTCATCTCCTTGAATCCCAATTCACTCGCCATTGGCATAAACGAAATGTTGAGCTTAGGGTCAATGTAGAAACCGAACGGCGAAAAGGAACCGACATCCTTCCAAACGCCGGGAATATTAATGTAAATGGCATCTGGAGAAGCCATGATATCGTAGGTTTCACCAAGGTAAGAATCTACTTTGGCTTGCTCAGTCGCCTGCGTTTTTACAAAAACATTCTTAAAACTTTCTTCTACAGTTTCGACTTCCGAACTCAATCCATTCATTAACTGCGCGAGCGGTGTTTCACCCTTTTTTACCAGGTCGTACCACTTTAAATCGGAATTCTGGTGACTGAGGATTAACGAGGCCAGCAAACCGATTTCATAGCCCTCAGTATCAAGGCTGAAGAAAGTGCCTTCGAGCGAGTATAATTTTTCATTCTGTACTTTATCAAGTAAAAATGAATGGAGCTTTTGGTCGTGGCCGTCGCAACCCAGGTTCAAATAAGCACTTGCCATGAACTCTGAATACTGGGCCGTTCCCTCATAGCCATCAGCAGTGACCGCCACTTCTTCTGGATGATTTTTAGACCATTGGTCGTACCAGTACTTTGCTCTCCGCATGGCCTGCCCGTTCGACGTTCCACTTGCAAAAGCTTCAACTAAATTTTTGTAAATCATCGCACGATAAATCCTGGGTTCCCATTTGATCGGAACAAAACTGCCTCTGACATCTGGAAGCTCCCAATTACCCTGCATAGTCTCGTGAAAGGCTTCATGAATAGCAGTCTGAAAAGTTTCATTTAGAATCATTTCGAATGTCAATTCTCTGCGACCCGCAAGTTTAAGTGCATTGACAGACATCCAAGACTTGCTTTCAATCTTAAAGAAACTGAATGACGCGTTTATAGCACTAGCAGGAATCGCCGCGCGGCTAATTCGTTTTATTTTATTTTCAAAAGTTGAAACCACGATTTGGTCTTCCGACCCTTGGTCAATCAAAACAATCTCCAGATTTTTCAGATCAAAGCCCGGCCAAACTTTATTTCCGCAACTGTTAATCGTCGACAGAATGTTTTCTGCAACTTGCAAATTAATCTTTCTGACATCAATCGTTTCAGAAAATGCAACGCTAGCGTAAATACAAAATACACCCGATATAAAAAAATTTTTCATAACGGAATTCTATCGCCATCGATGACGTTTTGCTGAAAAATCAGACGCTTTTGGAAGAAATACAGTTTTGACAATAAGAATGACATCTAAAAAAGAAGAGCCTACCCATGTGTCCGGGGCAGACCAGAAGTAATTGGAAGGTCTAAGTAGCATAAAAGCACTTTCCACACAATTCAAAAGTATCCGCATCCCGGGCTATTTATTTTTTACAAATTCACCCATAAACTTACAGCTCTGGTGGCTGCGCTGAGATTTTACCTTCATCAGCCTGAACGCCTGACTCTTTGCCCTCAATGTTGCTTCTGATACTAGCAGCCGCCTGCGGCTCATAAACATAAACATCAAGATCCGGAATAGATCCTAGATGTCTTATGATTAGTGGCTGTACTTCTGACCACTCAAGCCCACCTAACCCACAACCAAGAGCTGGCATCGCTAAGGATTGGAGACCCATTTGTTCGTAGTTTTCGGCCAAATATTTCAGTCCATCTTCGATATCTTGAAGCAGAGAACCATCTTTCCAATGCCGCTTGGTCGGAAAGTTAAGAACCTGAACGGAGTCATCTTCCCAAAGGTACGGCTGCCCGGCTTTAACTTCGCCTTGATCACATTTTATTTTGTAGTCACTGAACATTTGCGGATAACGGCTCTTGAATTCAAGAGCAACCCCTTTACCCATAACTCCAACGCAGTTCACAGTATTCGTAAGAACCTGCGCCGGGGAACTAAAAATATCGCCTCTTACGAATGTGACCATTTAGTTATCCTTCTTTGGTGCCGGTTTGCTGAGAGTTCACAAAGTACCAGCCCTGATTAACTTTAACGTCTTTTTTTATAGCAAATTCTTTCAAAATGGACAAGGTGCGAGTTTTAGCATTTTCACTGTAACAAATGATATCAAGCACTTGCGCCACGGGAAGCCTCTCTGGGATTAAGACTTCGGCTTGTTTCTTTCTCTTTTTTTCAGGGTCCGTCGCATATTTAACCGATCTAACAGCAGCAACATCAATTTTTGAGAAAACATCTGGGCCGTTGAACAGATAGAATTTTACGGCTTGGGATCTGGCATTTCCGTCGCATACAACAGAACCAGGCGTTGCCAAAATATCCAAAGAAAAGCGCAGAAACAATAGATCTTCATTTTGAGTTTGGTTAGTTGCAACCATCGGGGTTTTAAAGCCGAGATACAAGGGAACGTAATCATGCAGCGGTTTCTGTGATGCCGGCACCACAATAGCTGCCCGCCCCGCCTGAACGTCCTCATTGGCCAAATTATGATAACTTTGTCCGCGCATTAAATTATAAGAACGCAGCTCGCTCGATTGGAGAATCGGGCGTAGGTTATCAATGTGAGTCATGTGATGAGCAACCCACACCTGATACTTTTCATTGATTTCTTGGCTCAATGATTTACCCACTTACCATCCTCTTCTAAAGAGCCATACCTACCACATACCCGTCGTTAAAAACACTCATTTTATGAATTTGACCCCGCTCGACTGATAGGATATTTACAGCTTATCCGAAAGGCGGACATGGCCATATGTGATGATCAACTCCGCTCAATTGAAAATAGGCTTGCTGCTCTTGAAAAAGAGCGCTCCGATTTATTGATTGAGTTAAAAAATCTACGGGCCCAAAAAGATGAATACAAGCCTGTGATTTTATTGGGCCGTCCAACTCTGATGACGGCTTCCGAAACAAACGAAGAAAAAGCTGATTTATTTTTAAGTTTATTTCGAGAGCGTGAAAACATCTATCCTAAACGTTGGGAAAATCACAAAACCGGTAAAAGTGGATATTCTCCTGTATGTGAAAATGAATGGGTAAAATCAATTTGCCAGAAGCCTGCCATAAAATGTAGTGACTGTAGCCATCAGAAATTCTCTCCGTTAAATGTGGTGGCAATTGGATCTCATCTTCGCGGATCAACTACCATTGGCACCTATGCCATTCGGGAAGACGACACTTGTATTTTCTTAGCTTGCGACTTTGATGAATCCTCTTGGCAAACTGATCTTTTAGCCTTTTGTGAAACGGCGAAGTCTTTTGGTATCGATGTGGCTATGGAGAGATCACGTTCTGGTAACGGCGGCCATGCCTGGATTTTTTTGCAGAGCCTGTGCCTGCACGTCTGGCGAGATCGCTTGGAACTCTCATCATCGCAAAATGCTCGGAGCGCAACATCCGACTAAGCCTTGAATCCTATGATCGGTTTTTTCCAACTCAAGAGCAATAAAATTAAAAATAACTACTGTGTCATTGATGATTTTGAAGGCGAAGCGAAAAGAACTAACAATGCCTCAAAAACTAATCTAAGAGCAATGTTTTTTCCGGCTGGTGTCTTTGATATCTGTAGGCTTCTTTTGTAGTGAGTCCTGCGATCATGCGCTTGCAGTAATGCAAGGAATGGGCTTTCTACAAAATACCTACAACCGAAATTTCCCCAGAGGGAAAGCACGGAAAAATTTATCAGCATAAAATAGAAATGAAACTTTACTTAACCACTTGAACTCACTCCGGATTACAAATTAAATAGCCCCTCAAAGGTGGGTTTATAATAAATTTAGAGGCCGAGGCTGGAGAGCCCACTGATTTTTCACCAACTTTAGTCTGGTTAAGCAGGCCATTTATAATCCAACTCATAATACCGATAAATAGACATGAATTTTGAAAATCTAGTTGGTGAAACATTCTCGGAAACCGAATTCTACGAATTATTACTGTTCGAAATCGAAGAAAATTTCGAACAGTATTTTTCTCAGTTTATGCATTTTTATTTCGACCGATCTGAATATAAAAAAATTAAAATCACAGCAGTGTTTTACTTTAATGACGATGCTGAAATGGATAAAAAAGCACGTTCGATGATCGAAAAAAAAGAATGGTTCGAAATCTATGACAATCACGGGCACATTGATTTATTGCTCTGCCGATTTGATCGCACGGGAACGCGTTCTGTTGTAAGAAAAGATGAAACGCGCACCGAAGATTGGCGTTCCGGATGGGCTGATGAGAATCCACATAAGCCAATGACACGCGATGAAATCCGAGAAGCATTTCAAGAACTAATGGGAGTTTTTCAGGATCAACAAGATTTGCAAAAATTAAAATCTAAAAAAGCCGTTTAACTGAAATTCAAGGTTTTTTAGGTCCGAAAAACCGGACACCAGTTCCCTCTGTTGCATTCAAATTTCCTCTCAATCAGAAAGAAAATTTGAATGCAAAAATTGAGCTTACTTCTTATCAACACTTGTCAGAGACAATTCCTTGCCGGTTTCAAGTGAAATCAAGTCCATCAAAACATCAGACGCTTCCTGGATGTCAGCACGCTTCAGATATTCTTTTTCCTTTTCATTTTTTTCGGCATAACGGGCCTTTTTCACTTTTTTGTCTTTTTCGCCTTTATCTTTCAACACTTCAGATACCTTGATGGTTTTTCCGAGTTTTTTAGTTTTTTCAAGCTCATCGGCAATTTTTTTAAACTCTTCATTTTTAGCTACACGCTGATTTGATCGGGTTTTGATTTTACTGATCCACTCAGGCTTGATCGGCTGCCAGCTTCCATCACCCTTGTCCACGAATGCATCCTTGGAAATAAAGGATTCGATCTTTTTCGGTGGCAATGAATAATCCATGCTTTTTTCGCCGATATCATCAACGTTATACGGGCTCGGAATCGTTATGTCCGATTCTACACCGCGATGCTGAGTTGAAAATCCGCCCGGCGTAAAGAACATGCCGATCGTCACTTTCAAAGCCCCTAATTCACCGGGCACGGCAATAACCGTCTGAATACTGCCCTTACCATACGTATGTTCAGAACCAACGATCACAGCGCGATTGTAATCCTTTAAAGCGCCCGACACGATTTCTGACGCTGAAGCGCTGATTCGTGAAGTTAAGATCACCAATGGTCCATCCCAATCTACTTTTTCATCGATGTCAGCCAGAGCATTTTCATTTCCCTCACGACGTGATGACTGCTTGACGATATTTCCGGTTTTAATAAACAGGCCGCCGATTTTGACAGCGTCTTCAAGTGAGCCGCCGCCGTTATTCGAAAGATCCATTACAAGGCCGTCAACATTTTTTGATTTCGCTTCGGCGACAACCCGTTTCATATCGGCGGCAGAAGATCTTCCGCCGCGTTTTGAATCCGCATAGAACGACGGAAAATTAATAATCCCGAGTTTCTTTTTTACTCCATTAACCTCTTTGTCTTCGTATTGAATTGAAACGGCATTATCTTCGAGGTTTACTTTTTCACGGACAAGCTCAATGTTGAGCTTCTTATTGGTGCCGCCCGATTTTCTTAAGAGCGTCAGTTTGACTTTAGTGCCTTTAGGGCCGCGGATCATCTTAACGACATCTTTCAGATCCATATCGATAACATTTTCCATCTTGCCGTCTTTTTTACTGACCGCAACGATTTTATCCTGAGGTTCAACCAGTTTAGACTTCCACGCGGCTCCGCCGGCAACCAAGGCTTCAACCATAGTAAATCCGTCTTCCTGAGAAAGCGTTGCGCCGATTCCTTCAAGTGAAAGACTCATATCAATCGTAAAATCATCGTAATACTCTTTTGAAAAAAAGCTTGAATGCGGGTCAAGCGAAAGCGCAAATGAGTTCAGATAATTCGAAACCAATGTTTCAAACTTCGTTTCTTTAATCCGCTTTAGATTGCGTTCGTAATTTTTAACAACCCGTTTTTTTGCCTCTTCCAGCTTGATATCTGTAGCCACGTAATTGGCCACCTGAAACTGAATATATTTCTTGATAAATTCATTTGCCTCTTCAGAAGTCTGTGGAAACTGCTTGTGTTCAGGGTCGTAAACGAACTCAGTTTCTTTATTGAATTTAAAATCTTTTCCGAGCAGTTTTTTTACGTACTCGGTACGCTCATCCACGCGCTTGATCAGCATCGCCTGAACTTCAGATAAAAAATTACAATCGGTTTTGGCAACATCTTCAAATAAGTTCTTCACGACGGCTTTGATCTTAACAATATCGCTCTCGAGAAGATAAATTTTTGCTCCATCCTGGCGTTTAATATATTGCTCGACGACGCGGCCCTGAAGCTCTTTGTCTTTTGCCTTCGTAATTAAGTGGTTTTGTAAAAAACCGGTCTGGATCGGATCGACCCAATTACAGTCTAGGGATTTTGTAAACTGCATTCCTTGCGCAATTGAGACCGACGAAAATAAGAGAAAACTGAACAATAATTTTATAGGCATGATGGTTCCTTTATATAGACATATGAAATTATATTATGAGTGTCGGTATTTGGAAAACTCTTCTTGAATAACAATTCGAGTTAAGTCTTACGTCTCGTCGGATTAAACAGATCCAATTGAGACGCCCCGTCTTGTAGGAGATGTGATTTCAGGCCGTGTTGAGTAATTTCATGTTTAATAAATTCCCCGCCGTGAGTCTCAATCATAAAAAAAGACATCTGAGGATAGTTAGACTTTAGTCTGGTCATTTCTTCCACGATCAACTGAATGTTTTTGGGGTCGTCATCGCTCATCCCGAACCGGTGGTGAGGGCTCATTCCGTAAAGTTCAATTGCTTTTTCAACCGAAGCGCGAATGGCACGTTGTTTAAGTTCGGCAATTGAAGATTTCAGATTAGGATCGCCGAGATGCGCCCGAACCTGTTTATTGCTGACCGCGTAAACGCTGAGATAATTCGGCTCGGCCGGCAGATGCCCGGCCCGGATAAATTCGCGCACGCCTTCCTGAATCGTATGCGCATTGTGGCCACGCGCCGTGATAACCGAAACCGGCCGCTGATTGAATGTCGCATGATAAAAACAATGCCACGAAGGGCCTTTCCATTGCAGGTCAGGAAGTTTAAGTGCTTCCTGCACATCCTCAATAAAAAGCTGCTTTTTACCGCTGAGCTTTTCAACTTCGGAAATTTCAAGATCGCGGAAGTTTCTGAAAGAACCCGTCACATCTTCGTAACGGATTTCATAGTCAAGGTAGGGCGGTGTTTTGCCGATCGTCGAATGGTGCAGCGCCCATTCGGAACTGGTAACAAAGAACTCATCGCCAGTTTCTTTGTGAAAGAGCACAAGCGTAGTCGTTAAAAACGCAATATTGTCGTCGAAATCAAAAAAATAAAAACTGCGTCCGCCTCGGTGGTAATTGCGGTCAGGTTCTTTCAATCTGGTTTCGCCCAGCTCTAATTGCCCTTTGAGATTTTTAGGTTTTTTGTCTTCGCTCATCTAACTTCTTTGTTTTTTTAACGACAACTTTCTTGGCAGTTAAGGCCGGATCAATCTTGGGCGTTGCGATTTTCTTTACTTTCGAAGCCTTACTGACCTTTGCAGGCTTTTTAGCTTTTTTTGGTGCGGCCGCGCTAGCTTTTTTTGGTGCGGCAGCACCGAGCTTTTCATTCACCAGGGTAAATGCAATTTCCGGTGTTAACTGTTCAACCGTCGTGCCTTCAGGCAGACCGATATTGGTTTTCCCCGCCTTCAGATACGGCCCATAAGGTCCGTTAAACAAACTGACTGTCACATCGTGATTGGGGTGCTGGCCGAATTCTTTAATTGCGGCGGCTTTGCCCCGGCCTTTTTTAGGTAGCGCCAGCAGGTCCAGCGCCTTCTGCAGATCCATTGTAAAAACCGTTTCCGTTTTCGGTAACGAACGATAGTCGCCGTCGTGAAGTACAAATGGCCCGAAGCGACCAATCCCCACTTTCACATCTTTTTCCGAACTCGGATGCAAACCAAGCGTTTTCGGCATCGAAAGAATTTCGAGCGCCATCTTAAAATCAACCGCACTTGGTTCTACACCCGGAGGCAACGAGCCCCGTTTGATTTTTTCGTCATCGCTCTCACCTAACTGGACATACGGACCATAACGTCCGTTCAAAACGTAAATTTTCTTACCGGTTACCGGGTCAGCACCGAGGGAATCGGCGCCTTTCAATTTTTGATCGATCAATTTTTCAACGTGTGCCGAAGTGATATCAGCCGGTGCTTCAATTTCCGGAATTGAAGCACTGACATAGTCGCCACTGCGTTTTGTTTTAACGTAAGCTCCATACCGTCCAACATGGAATTCGTAATTATCCAGACCTTCCAGTTTGATCGAGCGGGCTTCTTCCGGATTGATTTTATCCTGTTGCTCCTCAACATTGGCGCGTAAACCGTTCGGGCCGTGATAAACGCTTTTTAGGTAACTTTCCCAATTGAGTTCGCCGTCTGCAATGTTGTCCAACGCAAGTTCCATCTGAGACGTAAATCCAAGATCCACATATTGGGTTAAATGCTGTGAAAGTAATTTTGAAACCACCATCGCCGTGAAAGTCGGAATAAGGGCGTTTGCATTTTTTCTGACATAGCCACGATCGATAATTGTTCCGATAACGCTGGCGTAAGTTGACGGCCGACCAATGCCTTCTCGTTCCATTGTCTGAACGAGAGAGGCCTCTGTAAAGCGCGCCGGCGGTTTGGTTTCGTGCGACGTTGGCTCGATTTTATTAAGCTTAAGCGTATCATTTACTTTCAGCTGCGGAAGTTTAACATCCCGGGATTCTAGATCCGCATCCGGATCATCGCTACCCTCAACGTAGGCCCGTAAAAAACCCGGAAACTCAATTGTGGTACCCGAAGCCGAAAATAAAGCCGCCCCTGCCGAAATCCTTACGCTGACCTGCTTTTGTTTGGCATCGGTCATTTGTGAAGCCATCGTGCGCTTCCAGATCAATTCGTAAAGTTTGAATTGCGCGCCAGTTAAGCCGGTTTCATCCGGATCTTGAAAAGAAATTCCGGCCGGCCGGATAGCTTCATGGGCTTCTTGGGCGCCTTTGGATTTTTTGCCTTCATAAGTGCGAGGCGTAGCCGGCAAATAATCTTTTCCGTACTTTTTAAGTATCGATTCGCGGGCGGCGTTGATAGCCTCGGTCGAAAGGTTGGTCGAATCAGTTCGCATATAGGTGATAAAACCCTGTTCATAAAGCTTCTGTGCAATCTGCATCGTCTCACGCGAACTTAAACCCAGTTTACGATTCGATTCCTGTTGTAAAGTCGAAGTAATAAAAGGCGCGTAAGGTCTGCGGGTGATCGGCTTTTCCTCAACCTCGGTTACTTGCCAGTTGGTGGTTTTTATTTCTTTAAGAATATTCTGCGCAAGAGTTTCGTTCAATACCGTCAGGTCTTTGCCGACGATCAATTGGCCGGTCAACCCGTCAAAGTCTTTACCCGTTGCAATCTTCTTGTTTTCAAAACTCATTATTTTCGCTTCAAACGGCTGTCCGGTTTTTTCAAGTTCGGCGAGCAGGCTAAAATAAGTGGATTTTTTGAAACGGATGCGCTCTTTTTCGCGATCAACAACCAACCTTACCGCAACCGATTGCACGCGTCCGGCAGAAAGTCCGAACGCTACCTTTTTCCATAATAGCGGCGAAATCGTGTAACCGACCAACCGGTCAAGCACGCGCCGGGCCTCCTGCGCACGCACCAGGTTGTAATCGATTTCACGGGTTTCGGTCAGCGACTTCTGAATCGCTTCCTTTGTGATTTCATGAAAGACCATTCGCTTGGTCGGAACTGTCGGCTTCAGCACTTCAAGTAAATGCCAGCTGATGCTCTCTCCTTCGCGGTCTTCATCGGTCGCGAGATACAGTTCGCTTGCATCCAGCAGCTTTTCTTTAAGATTCTTTATGACCTTAACTTTATCTTTGGGTACGCAGTAGAGCGGCTCAAAATGTTTATCAACGTTAACACCCAGTTGGGCCCATTTTTCTTTTTTAACTTTTTCAGGAATATCTTTTGCCGATTGGGGAAGATCCCGAATGTGCCCCATGCAGGACTCTACAACATAATTACTTCCGAGAAATTTACGGATTGTCTTGGCTTTGGTCGGTGATTCGACGATGACGAGCTTAGTCCCTGATCCAGAATTATCGTTTCCACGAGATGATGCTTTCTTCACTATATGTATTCCTCTACACTATTAAAAAACACTGAATTTGCAGAAAGCACAATGAAAAATTTAACTGATTTCAATTCTAAGATCGAGTTTGTGCTGACGGATATAGACGACACTCTTACGACTGAAGGCCAGCTTGAGGCCAAGGCGTACGAGGCTTTGTGGCGTTTGCACGACGCAGGTCTTAAAATTATTCCGATCACCGGACGTCCTGCCGGTTGGTGCGAGATGATCGCCCGTTTCTGGCCGGTCGAAGGAATCGTCGGCGAAAACGGCGGATTTTATTTCAGATATGCTGCTAATAAGGGCGATAAAATAAAAAAAATGCAACGTTGGTTTTTCACTGACGAAAATACGATCAAACAGAACAGAGTTAAACTCTCCGCAATTGAAAAAGAAATCTTAAATGAAGTCCGCGGGACAGCAACGGCGTCCGATCAATTTTGCCGCCTCATGGATTTGGCAATTGATTTCTGTGAAGATGTCCCGCCTTTGCAAGAAAAGGACGTCCATAGAATCGTGCAGATTTTCGAAAAACACGGAGCCTGCGCCAAAGTCAGCTCAATTCATGTCAACGGCTGGTTCGGTGAGTATGACAAATTAACCACGGTCTTCCGGTTTCTTAAAAATGAATTCAACCTCACTGAGGAAATGGCATTAAAAAAATGCATTTTTGTGGGTGATTCCCCAAATGATGAACCCATGTTTGCGAAGCTTCCTTATTCATTCGGCGTTGCAAATGTCAGGAAATTTGCGCATCAGATGAAAACCCTGCCGACCTTTGTGTCAGACTCGGCGGGTGGCGCGGGCTTTACTGAAATAACCAACAGAATTTTAGCAATTAACAACTAAGGAGAAGCACCATGAAAAAATTTATCGCGTTATTGACTGTACTTTGCACCTTCAGCCTGTCCGAGGCGCAGACTTTTAAAGTCATCAAAATCCAAGGTAAAAAAGCCATCGTTGAGGTCGATGACCCAACAATGGTCAATGTTAACCAGACGTATAACGTCGGGGGCGGAGATTCATCGTCAATGGCACCGTACTCATCCGGAAAAACCGGCGGACGCGATCACGGAATCGCGATGGATTTTTCGCTCTTAAGCCAATCTGGTTCCTCTAGAGTGACCTTGGGGGGAATGTATCTCTGGAATTACAAAAAATGGGAAGCCGGTCCCGACATTTCGATCGAGAATAATAGCCCCGGTTCCAGCACGACCACAATCGGCGGCGTGGGCTTCTACAATTTCAGTGAAAATCGAATTGGCGTGGATAAAATTTTTAGTGTCACTGGCGGCCTGGGCATCATCAGCGGCTCTGGAAATTCAGCCACGTCTGTTTTTGTCGGACCGAATTACCGCTGGTTCATGCTCAGCCAGGATCACTGTTTTTCAATGTCTGCTCTTTTAACAATGACACAGGCTTCGGGCTCTTCAACTTCTGGTTTTTTAATAAAAGCTGGAATCGCAACCTACTACTAAACTACTTTCGATTGAAATGTAAAACTGACCTGTCAAGAAAACTAACATCTGGTAAAACCCCTGTAGATCAACTACTTTGTGGCTCTATAGGGTGACATTTCAAAGCTCTGATCACGACTTCAATAAAATTTCAGGTTCATGCGAATTGGCCACGGGGAATTAAAGCGAACATCCGCATGAAACCGAAGTCGTTGATCAGCGGCTGTTTTTTTTCAGAAAACTTTGTTTTTATAAGTGAGAGTTTCGGGGTTTTCATCGCTCCAGATATAATGATGAACACTGCCATTCGAAAATATCTGAAGATCCCAGGGTAATCCAACGCCGAACACGTAGGTTAAGGCCCGCATGACCATACCGTGACTAAAAATCGCAATCGTGCCTCGATTCGAATTCTGCGCAATATCCAGAAAAACCTGACGGGCACGAATCATCATCTGCCGCTTGGATTCGCCATTATCAAAATGGAAATCCAGCAATCGTTCTTCGTAAGACCGCCATTTTGCAAGACTATGTTCACCGAATTTAGTTACAATCTCGTCGTGAGTTAAGCCTTCGGCATCGCCAATATTGGTTTCGCGAAGTCTGTCATCTTTTTGGATTGTAATTTTAAGTTCCTGCGTGGCGATTTCAGCTGTTTCAAACGCCCGGGAAAGTGAACTCGAGTAAACCGACTCAATCTGCAGTTGCTGCATAATCGGCCGTAACTTCAGGGCCTGTTCACGACCCATATCATTAAGCTGAATATCCGTCTGGCCCTGAAACCGCAGATCTCGGTTCCAATCGGTTTCAGCATGCCGGACAACGTAAATATTCTTAAGTTTCAAAACTACTTCTTATTCGCCTTGATCATACGTTTTTTCTTGGTAATTCTTTTCGCCTTATGACGGGCACTTTTGTTCTTCGCATTCTTTTTCTTCCCACCGATTTTTAAAGCCATGGCTTTCTCCTTGTTATTTCTTAATTTGTTATTTCTTATTATTACCTTGGTTTAACAAAGCTGCAAACGGATTATTAAACGGATTGCTTGGCCGCTGCGGCTGATTCGGGCGATTGTCGCTTCTTCCGGCGTTTTTGCTCGGCTCGAACTTCGGTGCCGGTGCTGGCTTACTCGGATCGCGCGGTTTGTAATCACCTTTCGACTTGTTGAACTCAGCTCTGGGCTTGTCATTGCGCGCAGGCCGCTGCTCGCCGCGGGGTTCACGTTCACGTGTCTCGCGGAATGTCTTATGCTCAGGCGTGGCTTCCAGCTTCATCGACAGCGATATCTGATTCCTGGCTTGATCTACTTTCAAAACTTTGACCATAACCTGATCGCCCGGATTAACAACCTTTCGCGGATCGTCCACAAATTTATGGGCAATTTCAGAAATATGCACAAGACCGTCCTGATGAACTCCGATATCAACAAACGCTCCGAAGTTTGTTACGTTCGTCACGAGCCCTGGGCAAATCATTCCTTCTTTAAGGTCTTTCACTTCGAAAATGTCATCTTTAAACTGAAATACCTTATACGGGTCACGTGGATCGCGTCCGGGTTTTTCAAGTTCTTTCAGCATATCATCAAAGGTGTATTCACCCACGATGCTGGCCCATTTAGTTCGGGCTGCAAGCAGCTTTTTCGCCCCTTCGCCGACGAGTTCATTGATATTAGCACCCATATCCTGAGCCATATCGCGAATTGCACTGTAGCGCTCAGGGTGAATTCCGGTCGAATCCAGAAAAACTTTGCCGTTCAGAATCCGTAAGAATCCCGCGGCCTGCTCAAAAACTTTGGTGGTAAAACGCGGCACTTTCAAAAGTTCCGACCGTTCCATAAACAAGCCATTTTTTTTCCGGTGTTCTATAATAGCAGTTGCAAGGCCCGGCCCGATTCCCGCTACATAGGCAAGCAGTGATGACGAGGCTGTATTCACATCCACCCCGACATTATTAACACAACTTTCAACAACGGCCTCAAGGCCCTTTTTCAACGACGACTGATTCACGTCATGCTGATACTGACCAACACCGATCGATTTGGGATCAATTTTTACAAGCTCCGCCAGCGGATCCTGCAGTCTTCTTGCAATTGAAATTGCACCCTTGACCGTCAGATCCAGATCCGGAAATTCGGTCCGCGCAACATCACTTGCCGAATAAACTGAAGCGCCCGATTCATTCACCATAATAATCGGGATTTCTTTATCTTTTCCGAGCTCTTTCAAAACTTTTTTCAGAAAGGCTTCAGTTTCGCGACCGGCTGTTCCGTTACCGACAGCAATCGCTTCAATTTTTATCTGCTTTGTTACTTCGCCGATAAGTGCTTGAGCCTTCTTTTCCATGCCCTCGCCCAGAATATGCATCACCGTGTGAGAAACGTAATTTCCGCCTTTATCCACGAGTGCAATTTTACTTCCTGTTCGCAGCCCGGGATCCACGCCCAGTACACATTTGGGTCCATAGGGCGAACCCAACAAAACCCGTCTTACGTTTTCCGTAAAAACTTTTATTGCGTGTTCGTCAGATTTTTCTTTCAATTTTGCATGGACTTCATTTTTAACAGACGGAACAACATATACATTCAACGCCAGGCGTGCAGATTCTTTCAGGAATGTGCCGATCGCATTGTCGGGTGTCGATGTGGCAAACTTTTCGTAGGTTTTCAGAAGCTGATCGTCATCGCCCGAAATATCAACGCTGAGTTCTTCTTCTTCCCAGCCGCGTTTCATGGCCATATAGCGATGCGAGGCTTTTTCTTCAAGAAGGCTTTTCACCGGTTCGAAATAATCTTTCGAATACATTTCGTACTTTGAATTTGATTTATAACCCTTGGCGATTTTTGTGGAAATTTTTCCGTGTTCAAAATAATTTTTAGCGACCTGCTCACGAAGTGCCACATCATTTGCGATTTTGTCGACGATAATGTCCTGCGCGCCTTTAATGGCGTCATCGTAAGTTACAATTTTTTTATCGGGATTAATAAAATTCTTGGCCTTGATTTCCATAGTCTCAGCGCTCTTAACAATACCGTGACCAACATCCCAGATCCATGTTGCTAACGGCTCAAGGCCTGCTTCACGGGCAATTGTGGCCTTGGTCTTTTTCTTTTTCTTAAACGGTTTGTAAATTTCCTCAAGCTCATTCAGATTCCAGGAAAGCTCGATCCGTTTTTGAACTTCAGGTGTTAAATTATTCTGCTCCCCGATTTCTTTAAGCAAAAAAGTTTTTCGTTTTACAACTTCCTGATAGGTTTCAAAGGCTTCGATCACCGCGCGGATCTGCACTTCGTCCAGATTACCGGTTTTTTCCTTGCGGTACCGGGCAATAAACGGAACGGTGCCGCCTTCTGCTGTCAGTTCCAGAACTGCTGCTGCCGATTTCAATGTTATGCCTTGAGTAAAACGAGACAAATAACTCTGTAGAGTCTGTTCCATCTTTATTGATCCTTTTTAATTTTCATACTTATTTTTTTGGATACCTCATAAGAAAAAAAATATTTTATTTATGACGGTACATAATTAAACCGTGGGTCGGATCATAGGGGGATACCCCTACACTGACCCGGTCACCAACGACAATTCGAATATTAAATCTGCGCATTTTTCCACAAAGCTTGGCGGAAACCACAACCTTGTTAGTTTCCAGTTCAACTTTATAAATACCGCCCGCCAGGGCATCAACAACTTTTCCATCAAATTGTGCTAAATCATCTTTTGACATGAGCCTCAAATAATAAAGTTAATAATTTACCTAATCAAATAAAAAAATAAATAAACCAGCTAAACTAGTTTTTATAGTTGCTGATGAGCATTCGGATACCATTTTCAAACAAGACTTCCAATCGGTCGTTCTCGTTTGTCAGTATGAATCCCCACCCCAGAACCTTGTGCTGCAACGGCGCAAGAGTCGGAAATCGTTCAGTCATTTTATAAGTTACAGCCTTATCTTTCCCGTATTTTTTATTCAGTTCGGCCCATTTTGCTTTTTCGTCATTTAAATTGCCCCGATCAACTTTAACCGGCTTTACTTTGCTTGTTTTTTCAACTTTTGCGGCCTCATCCGAAACCGGTTCGGCTTCCATCATCGAAACGATGGTCTGAGTTTTCTTAATTTCTGGTACTTCAACTTCTTCTTCATCAACCGCTTTTTTACCCTTTTTGGTCATGAGCGCGGGTTTCGCCGGCTTGATTTGCTTGACCGGTTTTTCTTTGACTACCTTGACCGGCGTGGGCTTCAGCACCTTTACAATTGCTTTCATAACTTTAGCTGCCGATTTCACCAGCTTTATCGGTTTTGCCGGTTTTTTTGCTGGTTTTGCGGTTTTTACCGCTTTTGCCGGTTTTGATTTAGCTTTTGCAACAGTGGATTTTTTCTTGGGTGCAGTTTTTTTTGCCATTAAGTAAACCTCTATTGGTGTAGTTATATCGTGCAGCGCTTGAAGCTCAAGTAAAATGATGTATTTTTTTTCGCGAAGCATTACAGTAAGTCTATGAAATCAATATCTATTGATCAAATCACTGCAAAGGGCAGCCATGTGCTGAACTTAAGGCAAAGAAACGAAGTTTTATTAACAGAAGTACTTCCACCGGAAACTGCTCGGTCATCAAGTCTGGTCTTTGCCTCGAATAAAACATTGTTCAAAAAAGCCATCGACAACAAAGCACAGGCCTTAATTATAAATGAAGACTTCTTTAGCGAAATCCAAAATGAAATTTCTGCCAATCTCAATTTATGGACAACCAAAAGCATACCACAGGCCATGAGTTCCATTCTCGGGCTGTTTGATCGAAAAGCTGATTTTATCTCTCAGAGCAATCATCCTCTAGCCGTCATACATCCAACCGCAACAGTGGCCGCTACAGCAAGCATCGGCGCCTATGCCGTTATTGAAGCGCACGCCGTTGTCGGAGAAAACACGATTATTTTTCCGCATGTTTTCGTCGGAGCCTTCTGCGAAATCGGCCAGCGTTGTCATATCGCGGCTCATACGACGATAGGTACTGATGGTTTTGGCTACTTTACCGACCGAACTTTTTCACATCATAAAATACCGCAGATCGGCCGCGTTGTTATTGAAGACGACTGCGACATTGGCTCGCATTGTGCGATTGACCGGGCAACATTAACCGAAACCAGAATCAAAAAAGGTTCGAAGTTAGATAACTTCTGTCATATCGCTCACAATGTCCAAATCGGTGAAAACGCGCTGATTGCCGCAGGCTTTATTGTGGCGGGCTCAACGACAATCGGAAAAAATCTGATGACCTCCGGCGGAGTCCACGTGCTCGGTCATCTGCGTGTCGCCGATAACGTTATTCTTTCGGCCCGCGCGGGCGCCACTCAGAATATTGAATCCTCGGGAATGTACGGCGGGTTTCCGCTTGAAGAACACCGCGAGAGCATCAAAACCCACGTTTCATTGCCACATCTGAAAAATTTGCGTAAACAAGTTGCCAGGATACTTAAACATTTAAATCTCTCTGAAGAAAAATAAAGGATGCTTTATGCCATATGAATTCTACAAAATTCTGCATTTGACCGGTTTGGTTCTGCTTTTTTCCGGCTTAGTCAGTCTACTGACTCTCAAAGCAATCGGTGCCGAAGTTAACGGTCCAGCAAAAAAATTCTCTTTTATCGCACATGGAATCGGCCTGTTTCTGATTCTTCTCAGCGGCTTTGGCCTGCTCGCCCGGTTGGGACTTGCGCGCGAACTTCCGGGTTGGATTTACATTAAGCTCGTTATCTGGCTCTATTTTGGGGCTTCAATCGCTCTGATAAAAAGAAAAGGCCAGCTTGGTTGGATCATGTATCTGCCGATGCTTTTGATTTTTATTGTGTCGGCTTACCTCGGTGTAAATAAACCGGCATTTTAGTGCTCGATCTTCTGGAGCTCTTAATTTCAAAATAGGTTTTTTAACTGTACTCTAAGAAATTTATATGATTAAAGTTACCCCCTATGCACATTATTGAACATCTCGATAAGGCCCACAATAAGGGCTCACTTTTCAGCTTTGAGATCGTACCTCCATCAAGAGGCAAGTCCGGTCAAGAAATCCTGGATGTCGTCGAAATGCTCCGTCCTATGAATCCTTCCTGGATTGACGTCACTTCTCATTCGTCATCAGCCTATTATCGCGAGCGCCATGATGGCGGGCTCGAGCGTAAAATCGTCCGCAAACGGCCGGGTACGCTCGGCATCTGCGGCATTATTCAGAATCGTTACAATATCGATACCGTAGCGCATGTCCTTTGTCTCGGCTTCACTAAGGAAGAAACCGAAGACGCTCTGATCGAGCTTAATTTTTTAGGCATTCATAATGTGCTGGCACTTCGGGGCGATACGCCGAATTTTCAGAAAAATTATCCTAAAGAACGTACGCTCAATCAAAATGCCCAGGATCTGGTCGCCCAGATTACCGATCTCAAAAACGGTAAATTTTTAGAAGATCTGGATAGCACTCATCCGCTTAATTATTGCATCGGCGTAGCTGGCTACCCTGAAAAACATTACGAAGCCGCAAATATTAAACTCGACATTCAAAATCTAAAAAGAAAGGTTGAAGCCGGCGCACAGTACATCACTACCCAGATGTTTTTCGATAACAAACATTATTTTTCATATGTGGCCCAATGCCGGGACGCCGGCATTAAAGTTCCGATTATTCCGGGCCTCAAGGTCATTCGTTCGGTAAAACAGCTTCAATCCCTGCCGCGTTCGTTCTTTATTGATTTTCCGGACCTATTGGTCGACGAAATCACCGAAAACCCTGAACACGTCGTTGAAATCGGCAAGCGCTGGGCCTTTCGGCAGGCCGAAGAATTAATGGCGGCAAAGGTTCCAAGCGTTCATTTTTATGTTTTAAACGATGCGCCAGCTATTTGTGAAATTGTAAAGAAGCTGCAAAAATAACTATGAAACCGACTGTAAAAAAAAATTCTGTTCTGCTTGAACTCGAACAACGTCTAAAAAAAGAAATTCTTTTTTTAGACGGCGCCATGGGCACAGTTATTCAGCTTTACAAATTAGGTGAAGCCGACTTCCGCAGGAATTTCTTTGAAAACCATCCGAAAGACCTAAAAGGTAATAACGATCTCCTCGTACTCACCCGCCCAGACATCATCAAAGAAATTCACCGTCAGTATCTTGAGGCCGGCGCCGATATTATTGAAACCAACACATTCAGTTCCACCACCATTGCCCAGCTCGATTACGGACTGCAAGATTATGCCGACCAATTGAATTTTGCCGCTGCGAAAATTGCAAAAGAAGCCGCTACTGAGTTCATGAAAAAAAATCCGCAACGAAAGGTTTACGTTGCCGGCGCTCTGGGGCCAACAAACCGCACGGCTTCGATGTCTCCGGATGTTAACAATCCTGGCTACCGCACTGTCAGCTTCGACGAACTCGTTGAGTCTTACTATAGCCAGGCCAAATTCCTGATCGAAGGCGGCGCAGACATTCTATTACCCGAGACCACCTTCGACACTCTGAATTTAAAAGCCTCGCTGTTTGCAATTGAAAAACTTCAGGAAGAGTTGGGCGAAAAGCTCCCGCTTATGATTTCAGTTACAATCACCGATGCGTCAGGGCGCACACTCTCTGGCCAGACGGTCGAGGCCTTCTGGAATTCAATTCGTCACGCCAAACCCCTCAGTGTGGGTATCAACTGTGCACTGGGTGCCCGCGAAATGGGCCCATTCCTGCGTGATCTCGCGCGCGTGTCCGACTGTTACATTAGTTGCTATCCCAATGCAGGCTTGCCAAATCCGCTTTCACTAACAGGGTATGATGAAACACCAGAAAGTATCGCCTTTGAACTGAATAAATTCGCAAAAGACGGAATCCTCAATATCGTCGGTGGCTGTTGCGGCACAACGCCCGAACACATCAAAGCCATTGTTACAGAAATCCGGTCAGCCTCGCCGCGCAAACCCAGCCTGATTGCACCACGATTAAGGCTTTCAGGTCTTGAGCCGCTTAACTTGATGTCGCAGGGTGAACGCAGTTTTATTCTGGTCGGCGAAAGAACCAACATCACGGGCTCTCCGCATTTTTCTAAATTCATCAAGAACGGCCAGTTGAACGAAGCGCTTACAATTGCGCGCCAACAGGTCGAAAACGGTGCCAACATCATCGACATCAATTTTGATGAAGGCATGATTGACGGCAAAAAAATGATGCGCGAATTTCTGAACTTGCTGGGTGCCGAGCCCGACATTTCAAGAATTCCATTTATGATCGATTCTTCAAAATGGGAAATCATCGAAGAAGGCCTCAAGTGCGTTCAAGGTAAAGCCATCATCAACTCAATTTCTTTGAAAGAGGGCGAAACTGCATTTCTTGCGCAAGCGACGCTCGCAAAAAAATACGGTGCTGCAGTTGTCGTTATGGCATTTGACGAAAAAGGGCAGGCGGCCACATTGATTGAAAAGGTCAGCATTTGCCATCGTGCCTACAAGTTACTGACTGAAAAAATCGATTTCGACCCCAGCGATATTATTTTTGATACTAATATTCTGACAATTGCCACCGGCATTGAAGAACATAACGATTATGGTAATGCCTTCATCCAGGCTGTCGCCGAATTAAAACGACTTTGTCCGCTTGCCTACACAGTCGGCGGAGTATCAAATCTGTCTTTCAGCTTCAGAGGCAATAATAAAGTCAGAGAAGCCATGCACTCGGTATTTCTGTATCATGCCATCAGTTCAGGGCTGGATATGGGAATTGTCAACGCCGGCATGCTCGAAATTTATGAAAAAATAAATCCTGAACTCCGGCAAAAAGTCGAAGCCGTGGTGCTGAACTCAGATCCCGCAGCTTCAGAGTTATTACTTGAACTGGCAGAGAAAATCCGAAACGAAGTCGTTCAGCCAAGTGGGACAGCCCCGGTCGTGCAAGATTGGCGCAAAGAAAGCCTTGAAGCACGCATGACACATTCCTTAGTAAAGGGCATCGACCAGTTTATCGAGCTTGATACCGAAGAAGCCCGTGTCCGGTATGAGTCGCCACTGAAGGTCATTGAAGGCCCTCTTATGGATGCAATGAAAGTTGTCGGCGAACTTTTCGGCAGCGGCAAAATGTTTCTCCCCCAAGTGGTAAAATCAGCGCGGGTCATGAAAAAGGCGGTTGCCTACCTCGATCCCTACATGAAAAATGAGATGCTGAAATCCGAAGCCAAAGCGCAAGGTAAGATTTTACTCGCCACCGTCAAGGGTGATGTGCACGACATCGGAAAGAATATTGTCGGAGTTGTGCTGGCCTGCAACGGCTATAAAGTTATCGACATGGGCGTTATGGTTTCATTCGATAAAATATTTAAAAGGGCCAAAGAAGAAAACGTCGATATCATCGGTTTTTCAGGCCTGATCACCCCATCGCTTGATGAAATGATTTTCAATCTGCAGGAACTGCAGCGCGAAGGCTACCGCAATCCGATTTTAATCGGGGGCGCTACAACTTCAAGAGTTCATACATCGGTCAAGCTCGATCCCCATTATGACGGCGCCGTTCTTCATGTGGCCGATGCTTCACTGGCGGCCGGTGTCTGCACCCGCTTACTCAGCAGCAACGGCAACCAATTTGTAACCGAAATTAAAAAAGAGTCCGCCGCAATCCGCGAATCGTGGCTTAAAAGCAATTCGCAGCTGAAAATTCACAATTTGGAATACTCGCGCTCAAAAAGTTATAAAACCGACTGGGATAAAATCGACATCGCCGTACCCGAAAAAACCGGGGCTTTCGAAATTCACTCATCGCTTGAAGAAATCTCGCAGTACATCGACTGGAGCCCATTCTTCTGGGCGTGGGAACTGAAGGGCACGTACCCGCGCATTCTTGAAAGCGCAAAATACGGCGAAGAGGCTAAAAAACTTTTTGCAGACGCTGAAGATATGCTTGCAAAAATTATCTCTGAAAAACTTTTCAAACCCCGTGCGCTTGTGGGGGTTTTCAAAGCCAGTTCGTGCGCAGAATCCGTAACAGTCTTTTCTGAAGCTGGCGACCCTGTTGAAAAATTCGACTTCTTAAGACAAAAAGCCGAAACTGTCGTCAACAACGACACCCACTATTGCCTTGCTGATTTTATTCTGCCTGAAGGGATCAGCACTCGAACCGATTACTTAGGTTTTTTTGTTACCACGGCCGGCGGTGAAGTTGAATCCATCGCCAAAAAATTTGAAGCCCAGGGTGATGACTACAATGCGATACTAACAAAAGCTCTCGGCGACCGTCTTGCCGAAGCACTGGCCGAACTGACTCACAAAAAAATGCGGGATTTATTCGGTTTTGGAAAATCGGAATTGCTGTCCAGAGACGACATCATCAAAGAAAACTACCGTGGTATCCGCCCTGCCCCGGGTTATCCGTCCTGCCCGGTCCATGATGAAAAACTTAAAATCTGGAAGCTGCTGGATGTCGAAAATAAAATCGGCGTTAGGCTAACTGAAAATTTTGCAATGACTCCGGCCTCTAGCGTAAGCGGGTATTATTTTAATCACCCGCAATCAAAATACTTTCACGCAGGACCTCAATAATATGCAGGATATATCAATACAAAAAATGCTTGATGGCTTCAAAAATTTCCGGATTAAATATTTTTACAAGCTCGATTTCTATCAGCAACTGCGCACCACCGGCCAATCCCCGCTAAACCTCATAATTACCTGCAGCGATTCCCGCGTTGACCCTAGCATTTTATTTGAATCCAACCCGGGCGAAATCTTTGTCGTCCGAAATGTTGCTAACCTTGTGCCGCCTTACGAAAAAGGCGGGGGCTTTCACGGTGTAAGTGCCGCCATCGAGTTTGCCGTTCAGATATTGAAGATTAAAAACATCATCGTTTTAGGACACCGCCAATGCGGCGGCATCCGCGCATTAATGGATTCTCACAACCAAGATGACGACAGCTTCGTTTCGCAATGGATGAACATCGCCGCTAAAGCCAAAGCCAAAGTTCTTCATGACTTTCCCGAAGTCGGTTTTGAAAACCAATGCCGGCATTGCGAAGAAGAAGCCATAAAAGTATCGATTGAAAATCTCCGCAGTTTCCCGTTTATTTCAAACAAGGAAACCACCGGTCAGGTCAAAATCTGGGGCCTCTATTTCGATCTTGAAATGGGCCAGTTGAATATGTTGTCGAGTCAGTCTAAAGATTTCGAAAAAATAATTTAGTGATTTACAAACGGAAGACTATCACCCAATTCGCCGGCAACATCGCCTAGATTTGCAGTTGTCGATGCATTAAGTAGCGCTCCATTGGTTGCTATTCCCCAGCATTTTATTCTCTTTGTTGAAGTTAAGACGCAGGAATTATAGTAGCCCGTCGAAATAGCGCTAACGCCAAAGCCGCTTCCCATGTTGGCTGCAAGCAACGAGTCACCCATTTCGCCTGCACCATCACCCCTGTTGGTTGTACTTCCGACTAATAATTGTCCGGAAGTATTCAGGCCAAAACATTTCAATACTCCACCAACAGACAGCGCACACGTCCCTTGCCTTGCGCCCCATACTT
>JANPPN010000019.1:0-3269 GCA_031428535.1 Bdellovibrio sp.
CCTGACTGCATAATATTTGACTCGTTCGGTAATAAGTATAAAGCTATTTCAATTATGAAAAATATTTTATTATTTTTATCCGCATCGGCACTTGTACTGAGCCTTGTTGCCTGTTCATCTTATTTTAAACGTAAAACCTGCGAGTCGACGAATTGGTTTGAGTATGGCCAGAACGTCGCGCTGGAAGGCCGCAGGCTTACCGGGGATCAGTTTATTTCAGAATGCAATAATGCCGAGGCCGATGTAGCGGAATCTGCACTTGACCGGGGTTTTAAGAGTGGCCTCGAGAAATATTGCCAGCCTGAAACCGTTTTTCAGACCGGTAAGGCAGGAAATTTTTTCTCGAATGAAATGTGCACAGGGCAGGGCCTCAATGTATTAACGGCCAGACACCGTGCCGGGGTGCAGGAATATTGTCAGAAGTCCAACGCCTTTTCCTCGGGTGCAAAAGGCAAAGCTTATAATAAGATCTGCCCGGCCGAACTTGAGGGGGCTTTTTTACCCGAATTCAATCGAGGACGAAAACGCTACTTAGAATCGAATATAGTTGAAAATGAGAAGTTGGTTCACCGGCTGGATCATGAAATTTCAAGTTTGCAGAATGAACTGCGGTTTAAAACAAGTGAATTACAACGTTATCAGTATATGGTTGCCGGCAACAAAGACGAAAAGTTCATGCAACGTTTAAATGAGCTGAATCGTGAGCGCCAGAATCTTGAATCCGCAATTCGCAGCAAAGAATCCGAACAAAGCCAGCTGCTGAATAAAAATCGTGAATACAAACTTGAGCTGATTAAGCTGGAGTAGTTTTTACCGGCGCAACTAATTTAATTCCGTCGGTTTCGATCGTAATCAATTTTTTTTTGTAAATTCCGCCGAGCGCCATTTTATATTTTTTCTTACTGACGCCGAACAAATTATAAATAATTTCGGGAGTCGTCTTGTCTGTTAGCGGTAGGAAACCGCCTTTCTCAGTGAGTTTTGCAAGTATGATCTCGCTGAGATCGCCGGTGCCCTTGTTGCCGAACGGCTGCAGGATGAGATCGATTTTGCCGTCATCGCGGATTTTTTTAATATAGCCGGGCACCTGATCGGCATAGCGGAGATCCTGAAAAACTTCATTTTGATAGAGAATCCCGAGATGCTTGCCATTGATTATTGCTTTAAAACCGAGGTCGGTTTTGCCGATGATTAACAGATCAACTTTTTGTTCAACTGTGTATACGGAAGTGTCTTTATCGAGAAATTTTTCAAGCCGCATTGAAGAAGAAATCCGGCCGTTATTGTCGGTGTAAAGACAGACGATGATCTCATGGCCAACCTGAAGTTCGCGGGTTTGTTCGCGAAACGGCAGAAATAAATCTTTTGGCAGGCCCCAGTCTAAAAATGCCCCCACAGGCTCGATAGAGGCCACTCTGAGAATTGCAAAATCGCCGGTTTGGGGAACAGGGGTGGCACTTTCATCTGAATCTGACATATATTTTAATTATTCCTTCACAACTGAGGACGAAATTACAGTATAACACCATGCACCAGCAACCTCTATTTCTTGATATGTAAAGTCTTTGTTCTATTCTTACTTTTTGATTTACCGTGAGGAGAGTTAACTATGCAGACTGTTTTACCAATTGAGCCTGTGATCTGTCACAATCTGATCAATGGCGAATGGCTAAAAGGCGAAGCCGGCAACCCGGATATCTTTTCTCCCTACACCGGCAAAAAAATAGGTGAGTTTTCGATTCCTTCGCAGAATCAGATCGAAATTGCGATTCGCGCGGCTGCAGACGCTCAGGTTAACTGGGGCAAAGCCCCCATGAAAGAACGCAGCCAGGTGCTGTATAATTTCCGGAATATTTTACTTCGCGACTTGGATCAGATTGCGCATCTGAAAAGCTCTGAATGCGGCAAAACTTTTGCGGAGGCACGGGCCGGCCTGATGAAAGGTATCGAGGTGCTTGAATTTGCACTTTCAATTCAGAATCTGGATCTTGGCGGCAAAGTTGAAGTTTCAAGGGGCGTAACCTGCGAGTACCGTCGTGAGGCACTTGGAGTTGTGGCCAACATTACTCCGTTCAATTTTCCGGCAATGGTGCCGATGTGGACAATTCCGATTTGCCTGGCGCTCGGGAATTCCTACGTTTGGAAGCCATCTGAGAAGACTCCGTTGACGGCCCAGAAAATCGCGAATGCCTTAATTGAATCCGGCCTGCCTAAGGGCGTCTTTACAGTTCTGCACGGCGGTGCTTTTACCGTCGACGCTATCATTGATCACCCGCTGGTTAAGGCCGTCGGTTTTGTCGGTTCAACTAAAATTGCCAAATTGGTTTACCAGAGGGCCACACATCTCGGGAAACGAGTGCTGGCTCTTGGTGGCGCAAAAAATCATATTGTTCTGCTGCCGGATGCCAATCAGGAGCTCAGCGGACTGGGTATTTCAGATTCGTTTACAGGCTGTGCCGGGCAAAGATGCATGGCGGCCTCTGTACTTTTGGCAGTTGGAAATGTTGATCAGCATATCGAGAAAATTGTACAGCGTGCGGCCTCTCTTGAATTGGGCCGCGATATGGGTGCCCTGATTACGGGCGCGCAAAAAGATTTTCTGGTCGAAGCGATCGGACGTATTGAAAAAACCGGCGCAAAAATTTTGCTCGATGGGCGAAAGGCAAAAGTTCCATTGGGATTTGACGGCGGCAACTGGTTAGGCCCCACGATTTTTGATCAGATACCGGCGGGATCAGAAGCTGCAACAATTGAATTGTTCGGACCGATCTTAAGTATCATTCATTGTAAGGATTTGTCTGAAGCTATGAAAATTGAAAACTCAGTTGAATACGGAAATGCGTGCAGCGTATTTACGTCTAGCGGACCTTTGGCTGATCGGGTGGCGCGCGAAGCCTCAACCGGCATGGTCGGAGTTAATATCGGCGTGCCGGTGCCGCGTGAGCCTTTTTCTTTCGGTGGAACGAATGCCTCGAAATTCGGGCACGGGGATATTACCGGGCAGCACAGTCTTGATCTGTGGTCGAACATAAAAAAAATTACAACGAAATGGGAAACTCAGGCCGATTCAAACTGGATGTCCTAACGTTAAAAGGAAGTGGCTTATGTTAGTTAAAGATAAAAGATCACCGCATATTATTCTGGCTTCACAGGCTAATCTCAAATTTAAAGAAACAATTCCGGTTAAGTGGGGTGCCGCCGAAGCCGCAGCACGCGGGCCGATTGTGGCCTCGCACACGAATCATAAAAATCGAAATGCCATCGGCGCT
>JANPPN010000020.1:0-7502 GCA_031428535.1 Bdellovibrio sp.
AAAATCAGAGAATTCTTTTTCTGTTTTCACGACACTTGTGTATCATGTTTCGGAACGTATGCAAAACTTTAAATCTAATCCGTTTTCAGAGGTCATAATCACATTGGGGCTTGGATTTATAATCGGCTTTGCAACTTTGGCATTTATCAACTGTTTAGCTGCAACAGAACTGCTGCATAAGCAGTTGAATGGCCAGATTCCTTATCATTTGCTGCTGATCGTGCCGGTATTGATTCTTATTGAATGGACCAAGCGCAATACGCTTTATTTTCCCTTGAAGTCTGCTCATTTGACTGACGAAAAATCTTCCGGCTACTGGACAGTGTATATGTCGTTATTTCATTTTGTCGGCACCGTGCTGGGCCATATTTCGGGGGTCAGTACCGGGCGTGAAAGTGCCGTCGTGTTGTTTTCGGCGGGGCTCTCGCGCATGTTCAGGCTGGCATGGCCGTTCTGGGGGCCTATTGCCGGGGCCATCGGATTTTCGGCCGTTGTAGGCCAGTACTGGGTCGCCCCGGTGTTTATGATGGAGCTTTTCGGGCGGACGCGTTTTATCCAAAAAGTATATTCCTTTATGGGCGCGATGGTCGCGGTATTGATCGTGAAAAGTTTTAATCAGGATAGTATTTTCAGCATTGAGAATATTCCGATTGAAATGGGTTTTTTTAAGAAATTAGTATTTTTATTTTTCTTTGCCGCATGTGCCGGGTATCTGATGCGGATCTATAAATTTTTGTATTTTAAGTTCTCGAATTATTTCAATTTACGAACCCTTTGGGTGAAGACGGTATTTGCGATCGTGCTGGCGGTATTTCTCTGGCTTCCGGAATTCAGAAAGTTTCAGGGCCTCGGATTGCTTGAAATTTCAGGCGCCCACTTTGTTTCCGGTTCGATTTTGGATGCCCTTACGAAACTCTTTTTTACGCTGATCTCAACCACACTGGGTTTTCTGGGTGGGGAGTTCATTCCGCTGATTTACTCGGGAATAAATTTTGGATGGGGGTTTTTTAATTATTTCGGTTTTGATGTTTTACTGGGGTCGGCACTGGGAGCGTATTTGCTTTTTGCTGCCGCCACGCGTTTTAAATGGACCGGTTATATTTTGACTTTATCTCTGCTGGGTTCAAGCTGGTGGTTCTGGGCATTTTTCTGCGTTTCAATTGCGGTCGGGTTTTCAGGAAAGACCAGCATCTACAGAAAAGAATCTAAGAATTGATCGACTTTTCGTTTTGACAGTCTAAAAAAGGCTCAACTATAATTTAAGCAGTTCAGGGGGCTAACGTGATTTTAAAATATTCTTTGAAAAATTATTTATTTGTTAATTTTGCTGCTGTTTTTATGTGTGCACTGGTTACTGTTTCCTGCTCCAAAGAAAAAGATTCAAATTTTCAGTCGAGAATAAAATTCGACGCAAAACCCCAGGTCCAAGATGTACTGCGGGGCAAATCAAGTTCTGAAGTATTGAAAATGAAATATAAAGAGCTCGCTCTGAACTGTAATCTTATCACCGAAAAAATTACCAGAGGGCAACTGCTTTTCGACACCGCCAGTGCTTCAACGACGCCGCCACCACCTGCAAACGCCGTTACAAATCCGAAGGAATATTCGATTGTATATGATTTAAAATTGCAACAGCTTGTAGACCGTGAGTTGACTAAAGAAGTTACCGGAAAGCTGACAACTGCCCAAGACGGCCAGATTTTGAACGTGGGTATGACTTTCAGACCGGTGAGTTTTCAGGAAGCGCTTAATGTCGATATTAATAATAAGAAGTATCTGCTGAAGCATTCGCCGGTTATTTCATATGTGTTGCAGTATTCACTTATTCATACAGACACTTCAACTATTGTCGGTAAAGCTCAAGGCCGAATTTTTGAAAAAATCGACGGTCAGAAATCCGAAATTATCGCCATCGAGATCGGGAACGACAAATACAATTTTGTACTCGACTGCGGACTTCAACGAACTTTAAATCCGGAAAATGCGGCGCAAGCTGCCGAGTTTGAAAACCAATGGACCGAGGTGGATTGCCACGCTCCGAAAAACGACGAAGAGCGGGCAGTCTGCAGATGAAAAGATTAATTAGTTAAGTGTCAAGACTGCCCTGAATCAGAAGGGTACAAATGGGCAGAGGTGCGGCAATTGTACTCAGGCACTTGAAAATTTCTCCCTCAAATACATTCAGGCGCAATTCCTCTGTGAAGTCCCATGGCAAAGCATTTGCTTTTGAGCAGGTCAGGAAACCAACACAATTCAAAAAACCATAACGAAAGGAAATTTATGTACACATCACCTTTGTCAAAACCGGAAAATAAACTAGACGGCGCTGCGCGATCAATCAGTAGCGCAGCAGATAGCGTTTCAGAACGATTAGAGAAATTCTCTCATGAGGCCGGAAAGCGAATGGGCAATATCAGTTCAAGAGTATCTGATGGTGCTACAGAATACGTAGATACAGGTCGCGAATATATTAAAGAAAACCCGCTGCAGTCAGCGGCAATTGCAGCTGCGGCAGGTGTCGCGGTCGGTTGCTTTTTAACCTTAATTTCCCGTCGCAGATAATTGCGCTTTGAAAAGACTCTGGTTATAGCCAGAGTCTTTCTAAATTGGAGACCCAAAATGTCTATCAGTAAATTTTTGCTGCCGATAGTTTCAAGTTTTTTATCAGCCCGAACCCATAGTTCAAAAATCAATAGTCAATCCTCGATGATCAAAGTCGTATCTGAAACTATAAGAAAAGAAATTTCAAAACTCATTTTAAAAATAGTGTTCGGATTAGTCGCGACAGGGGTTTTGATCTATTCGCTTATCGTGCTGGGTCAACATCTGCAGTTTTATCTTTTACTTTATGACAATGGCACCGTGCTTTCGATTTTCTTCTTTTCTATTGTGTCGGTTCTCTGTGTTTTCCTCCTTTTTAAATTATTTCATAAGGCAGAAGCCGAAGAAGATCCCATTTCAAAATTATTCTCTGGCAACGACGCTAAGTTTCGGCTGGGAAAAATTTACGAACAATTTATGGCCGGCATGGCCGAAGGAATTCGCGAGAATCCGGTGGATGCAGAGCCGAAATCCAAGGCCAGAATCGACGATTTCGATGATGTCGAATATTCCGACAAGACTCATTGAGCGCTATGAAAGGAACTTATGGTCCCAGATATTGATTTCGAATTAACCAAACCGGTACCCGTTGCACGGGAAGCCAAAGACAATGCGGCCGCCGAAGTGCGGGATCTGAAACAAATCCTCGCTGCCGAAAGTAAAGCTGTTGAGACTTACAAGCAATTGCTGCGAAAATTTCCGGACTTTAAAGGGCTGCATGATCTCAAAGACATAATGCAAGATCATAAAAAGGCGGTTGAATTCTGGAAGACCCAGCTTCGCTCAAAAGACATTCACGTTAAGGATGTTGCCGGCGCGTGGAGCAATGTTGTTTCGACCTTTTCGGCCGATGAAACCCTCGGGAGTCATAGTCCGACATTGCGGGAATTAAAACTGGGAGAAGAGAAAGAGCTCGTAAAATATGAAGAGCTGGTCCTTAACAACAAAGTCAATTTTCAATCGATTTCATTTATCAAAAACATTTGTCTAGACCAGCAGCGGAAACATCTCGCCATGCTTGACGGCCTTACGGAGCTGGTCTGAGTCTAAATTTAGCGAGGACACAATGAAATCAGCCAACAACAAAGTGTATATTCTGGGAAGCGCCCGGGTTCCGTTTGCAAAAAGTCAGACAAGTTACAGCGATGTTTCCCGTCATGATCTGATGCTTGCCTCTGTCAACGCGCTGGTTGAACGCTATAAATTGCAAGGTCGTCTGATCGGCGATGTCGCGCTGGGTGCAGTCATGAACAGCTCGACTGATTTTAATCTGGCGCGCGAAGTTGTACTTTCTACTGTGCTCGATCCGAACACACCGGCCTATAATGTCCAGCGCGCTTGTGGCACCGGCCTTGAAACCGCCTGGCAGCTGGCAATGAAAGCTCACACCGGCGCGATCGATATCGGAATTGCCGGTGGCGTAGATACAAACAGTGACATCCCAATTGAAGTTTCGAATAAATTGCAAAAGGCACTTCTGAATCTGAACAAAGCCAAAACTCTCAGTGACCGGTTGAAAATTATCAGCGGCCTGGATATCAGGGATTTAAAACCGAAAACACCGGTTATCGATGAGCCCCGCACACGTCTTTCAATGGGAGCCCACTGTGAACTCATGGTTAAAGAATGGAAAATTTCAAGAGAAGCGCAAGATGAACTTGCACTTGCCAGCCATTTGAACGCGGCGAAAGCGTATGAAACCGGTTTTTTTGATGATCTCGTAACGCCTTTTATGAATTTGAAAAAAGATGGAACCGTCCGAGGCGATACTTCAATTGAAAAACTGGCAAAATTGAACCCCGTATTCGACAAGGTTAATGGTACCCTCACCGCAGGTAACAGTTCACCCTTAACGGATGGCTCGGCCTGTGTTCTGGTGGGTAATGCCGAAGGGGCACAACAAGTTGATGCAAAAATGCTTGCCGAAATTATCGACGTGCAGGTGGCGGCGGTTGATTTCGTCCGCGGCGCGGGGTTACTGATGGCGCCCACTAAAGCTGTTGCACAATTACTTACGAGAAATAAACTTTCGTTCAGCGATTTTGATTATTTTGAAATTCATGAAGCCTTTGCCGGGCAGGTACTATGTAATCTGAAAGCGTGGGAATCTGCAGAGTACTGCCGCGACGTGCTCGGTCTGCAATCGGCACTTGGAAGTCTAGATCGCAAGAACTTGAATGTGGTCGGAAGCAGCGTTTCTGTGGGGCATCCGTTTGCGGCCACCGGCGCGCGAATTCTGGGAACGTTGGCTAAACTGCTTTCTGAAAAACCGCGAAAACGCGGATTAATTTCCATCTGCACTGCGGGCGGAATGGGTATTGCGGCGATTCTCGAATCGGTCTGAGTGGTCCGCATTGAGCAATTAGATTTTGAAATCGCGAATGGAAAAGTTGAAGCATCAAAAACAATCCGAACTCACGCGCGAACTCGTTATTAAAGTTTGTTCTCTGCCTGGAGAGCAAATAACCCAATGTGACAAGTGATGATGTTTTCTTGCTTCGATCCAAGCAGTATCATAACCAAAATCCGAAGATTGAATGCCTACGAGGTACATTCCTTTGATGACCGCCATGCATTTGTCAATTAAACTGAGTTCATGAAACTGGAAACTGAGCGTCTGACCATTCGCTTGTGGCAAGAACAAGATCTTATTTCTTTCGTAAATCTTTCGAACGATCCTGGATTCAATAACTTTTCCACCGGTCGCTACGAGAACATGACCGAAGAAAAAGCTCGCGTGTTCATTCGCGAGACCTCGTACCAGTTTTCGAAACAAGGCATTGGCCGATTTGGAGTATTTCAGAAGGGGCAAACGGTTCCCATTGGAATCTGCGGACTTTTTGAAATGAGTGAGGATCCTTTTAAGGGTCAGATTGCGATTGGCTATCGATTCGCCGGTGCCCTTTGGGGACAGGGCTTTGCTCGAGAGTCGGCAGCTGCGATGCTTCGGTACGGGCTCGAGGAGCTCGACTTCAAAGAAATCATGGCGTTGATTGATCCACATAATTCACGTTCAGTCAGGGTTGCCGAAAAGCTAAATCTTGTCCTCAAGGGCGACGTCATTTACAAGGGTAAACTCTGCCAACGATGGACCACGAATTCGGTCATTTAACACTTCATTTAAATCAGAGTTATGACTCGAAATATCTGTACTATAAGGCACTCTTTAAAAATAGGGGGAATTCAGGTCTTAGTTGCGAAGCATTTTTAGAAAATTAAAACAGAGATTGGTGCACCCTGCTGGACGAGTTCCGAACTGCTATCGTCCAGTATGCTTAAATTCGTTTTTAATATTAATTCTTATGGTCCTTCGTAGGCCCCTTCAAATCCTTGTTTTAATGAACCTATTTTTTCTACTAAAACCAGTGCCTTTTCGTAGTCAGGAGCAATAATAATGAATCCTGGAACAGAGGCAGTCCGCTTAAAAGAGAAAATAACTTGATGATTCTTTTTATACTGGTTTTTAATAAGGTCATAGTCTATCGAAGACAAAATGCCCTTCTCTTTTAACTCACTCACATTTTCAGGATGGACAATAATCAAAGCACTTAAATTGGCATTATCTTTATAGGTTTTGAGAAAGCGGTCATCTGACCAATCTCCCTCAGAGGTATACATGGAAGAGGCACGAACGGATTGTCGGACAATGTCTCTAAATTTACCATTATATTTACTGTCGGCCAGTAATACCAATTCATTTAAAATTAACTTAGGAGCGGTCAGTTCCCCACCAAATGCCTTTTCAAGTATAGATAAGTATTTTCCCACAAATTGAGAGTCGTAGAGTGTTTTACCTTCGCTAACCCAAGTTTCCATCCAAGGTAAAATTGATTTCGAAGCTTTATCGATATGGTAGTTATTGTAAAAAGACAGCTCTTTCGACGAGAATTTCAGCCATCTTTCTTTTGTCATCGTAAATTTATTAATGAGGCCATTTCCTAAAACCGTAGCGAGGGTTTCATTTAATAGATTATATGCAGCTCGGGCCTCTGTTGTTCCACTACTTTCAAACTCTTTCTGTAATCCTGCAAAGCTTTCATCCGTGGGATTTTCGAAAAAGAAGTGGCAAAGCTCATGGATAATAACATCAATACGGTCAGTAGGTTTTTCGCTGGGAAGGAATTCTGCAACAGAATAGTTCTCAATCTGTTGTCCAGCAGTGGCTTCTTCAAAATCGGGACGATAAAATAAATTAAAGTGGACTACATAATTATCTGGCAAAACAGCTCCATAAAAGTGAGCATATTGGCGAATTTTATTACTTATACCTGGTCCGGTTAAGAGGGTGTCAGTCCCTTTTGCAAAACCTTTACCTTTTGGATGTGCCGTCGATTTCCACCACTTATTAAAAACAGGATAAAAACGGCGAATCACATCTTCAAACTTTTCTCTGTCTTTAGGAATAACCACTAAATCAAGGCGAGTAAAGTATTGGTCCATAGTCATTGACTGAAAAGAAGCGATACGGATTTTAGTAGATAGCTTGACTCCCTCAAATCGTCCTGAAATCAATTTCTGTTTCGACTCTTCAAATTCAAGTTCAGGTCGATAGCGATTCATTAGTTCGCCCCAACTCTTAATCTTGGCCTTATCCTCATCGTTCTTAATAAAGCTCTTGTCCCACAAATCTTGGTAGGTTTTACGGCTACAATGAGGAAGTGCACCACTGATACAATCAAGCTGATAAACGAGATTAGAAATCGGGGAAAATTGCAATCGCACCTTAATATTAGCAAATGCAGTTCCATGAAAAAGGAAAGCAATTGCATAGTTTCGTCGATTGACCGAGGCAGTTACGTCTATTGACTGACCCCCTCGTGCCGGGTTCGGAGCGTAAGCGACGTTGATTATTTATTCTTATTTTCTCACCGTGTCAAATTGTTTGCCTTGAGCCTCTCTGT
>JANPPN010000021.1:0-2303 GCA_031428535.1 Bdellovibrio sp.
TTCGCTAGTTGCCGCACACCCGCTTAAAAGAAGAAACCCTGCCGAAAGAACTATTGATATCAATTTCATATTACCACCTTATATTTTCATATTTCATATACGATTTTTCTAAAAAAAACAATTACCCACGACCATGAAAACCAAATTTAGGGGATTTATCGTGGTGGTTATCCCATTTTTTCCATTTCTTGTATTTTCTATAGCTCGGATGATAGCTGTAATAATTATAATGATAATGCACAGGCTCGTGAGGGACTTCGTAACGGGCTTCGTAATGACGATGGTGGTCGCCGTCATCCAGGTAAACGTCATGTGCTGGGGGCCCCGAAGGAGTGTGTTCCAGATCATTTCCAACCGCAGCACCAATGGCACCACCGATCACTGCTCCTAAAATAGCGCCATCACGTCCGTTGGAATTTCTGCCTATTGCCGAACCAACACCTGCGCCAACTGCGGCTCCAAGAACAGTACTCGATGCTTTAACCTCACTGCCTGCAAATGCCGCTAAACAGATAAATCCCGTAACTATTAAATCTTTCATTTGGATCTCCTTTTCAGAAAAGAAGTAAATCTTCTTCTCGTTAAAAATCTTAATTGAGATCAGTTTAATGGGGTTTGATTATGATCATATGAAGAGTTAATTAATTTTTGTTAATGAGACCGGACATGTGTGACTTTTTAGGCTCAAATCGTCCTAAAGTTCTAGCTCCATTGATTTTTTTGTATAATATAAGATCGCGCTTGAGGCATCGCCAAGGGCGAGGTCCAGCTCATTTTTATCGCAGGCTTCATTCCATAAAAGCTTTAACGAATCCAGTTTAAAACCGAGCTTATCCATTGATTCGACGAAAATAATTTCGGCAACAAACTTCGGAAACTGGGTATGGGTAACAAATTCCTTTTCATCACTGCTGTCAGGGTCTGAAAATGCATCTACACCGATAATAAATTTGGTCATATTTTTTACCTCAAAACATCAGTTATCCTGAAGTACGGGCAAAAAACAACTAAAAAGACCCCTCGTCAAAGGGGTCTTTTGCGAACGAACGAACGAACAATCAATGAACGCTGGTTTTAGCCTCAAAATTCACTGCCGCTTCTTTAATATGCTGATCCAAAATATTCAACAGTTGCGAATCTGTGTTTTGGGTCTTTGCTGCAATGGCTTTTATCCGGTGTAAAATCGGTTCTGCGAACCGGCCAAGGCTTGCGACTTTGAATTTATCCCGTTGTGTTTCGATTTCCTTCAAAATCCTCCGCTCATCTGTATCCAGTAGAATCTCCATGCGCGCTACGAAACTTCGCACAAGTTTTTCCGGCAGCGGGTTCAACGCTAATGGTAAGACTTCATCAACTTCAGCACGCGGAAGAATATAAAGCAGTCTGAGGCCGGGTACTTTTAAGTAGCCATTTTCCCAGGTATTAATCATGGCAATAGCCTCATCCTTAAATAGTCCTGACCTGATCAATTCATCGATCAGTTTGCCGCGCGCCTGTTCACCTTTAATTACAAACGGCGAACTCTGAACCGAATGCGATTTAAGGTCATTCAGCTGCGCGTCGGTAATTAAAACTTCAGTTTCGGTTTTAATACTTTCCAGACTCATCAACTGGCCGTTTCCTTCCTCATCAACATGAACCAGGAATGCCATTTGCGGCCGAACTTTCGCCGAATTCAAGTTGCCGATTTTCAGACTCCCGGCTTTTGACGTAATGGAAATCTTCGGCTGAAAACGTCCAAGACCTCTGTAAAAAATAAATTTTTCCAGCTCTGCTCCGGAACTAATCAGATTACTTGCGACCTTTCGGGCATGACTGTAAATATTTTCAGGGGCGGCAAACGGAACCGGACCCGTTTTGGCAGTCAGAATATTTACTGAAAAAGTAGACTCACCGTTCCCGATGATGTGCGGATCCTGCATCGTCGGAAAAGTCGCCACTGGGCCTGGATAGGTTTCAGTAATTATACCTTCCGGGAATTTAACATTTACATCGACTCGTTGACTGGTGTCTGAATAGAAATAAATGACCGGAGTTTCCATTTTCTGGGTTATCTGATTTGCACTCAACTCACTTTGATCGAAACAGATTTTTGAATGACACGGGGGACGTGGCCGTCGGATCGGCGGCGCTACCGGTTTGACTTCACCTCGTAACTCGCCAAAGCCATGAACAAATTCAGGAAGAGCCTCGTCTTCGTGGTACATTCCATTTTGCGTCACTCCTGTCGAATCGACAACGGACGTGAAGGTTCCCCACTCGTGAGCCTCAAACCCGGCATAGCCACGTTCGGCAAACAGTAC
>JANPPN010000022.1:0-3615 GCA_031428535.1 Bdellovibrio sp.
ATTGAACCGCCGACACAAGGATTTTCAATCCTCTGCTCTACCAACTGAGCTACCGAGCCAGGCAAATTGCGAAATAGAAAATTATCGAGTACCATAGATTTAGTCAATATATCTGTGCTATTTGCCCAGTTGAGCGAATGCATGCTTAAGATCGGCGAGCAAATCATCAAAATCTTCGATCCCGACTGATAATCTGATCAAAGAATCATCAATTCCTATCTTTTTCCGTTGTTCAGCAGGAACTGAGGCATGCGTCATAATAGCGGGATGCTCGATAAGCGACTCTACCCCCCCAAGAGATTCCGCCAAGGCGAAAATTTTAACCGACTCAAGAAATTTTCGAGAGGAATCCATACCGCCCTTGATAAAGAAAGTGATCATTCCTCCGAAGCCTGACATTTGGCTTTTAGCCAATTCATGTTGCGGATGAGATTTTAGGCCCGGGTAAATAACTCGGTCTACATGAGGGTGGCCCTCAAGAAAGGCTGCGATTTTCATCGCGTTTTCGGCGTGAGCTCGCATTCTAATCGGCAATGTTTTAAGACTTCGTAGTGCCAGAAACGAATCAAAGGCGCCCTGCACGCCGCCCATTGAATTACTTAGAAATCCGATTTTTTCTGCTAACGTCTGATTGCTTGTAACCGCGATACCTCCAACGATATCACTGTGGCCTCCAATATATTTTGTGGCCGAATGAACCACGATATCTGCGCCCAGTTCAAGTGGACGTTGAAAGTACGGCGACATGAACGTGTTATCAACAACAACCAGAATTTCTTTTTGCTTCGCGATTTTCACAATCGCTGCAATGTCTGTCAGTTTAAGTGTGGGATTAGTCGGTGTTTCGAGCCATACCATTTTAGTATTTGGCTTTATCGCTCGGGTAAAATTCTCGACATCGGTCAAGTCGGTAAATGTGAAATCGAGGCCGTTATGGCGCAACACTTTGTCGAATAGTCTGAACGTGCCGCCGTACATGTCGTCGAAGGCGACGACATGATCACCTTGTTTAAGCATTTGCATAACCGTGGTTGTTGCAGCACAACCCGAAGCAAAAGCAAAACCGAACTTTCCGCTTTCGAGGCTGGCGATGCAATCCTCGTAGGCCCGGCGGGTCGGATTATGAGTGCGCGAGTATTCCCAGCCTTTGTGAACACCGGGAGACTCTTGCACATAGGTGGAGCTCAGGTAAACCGGTGTCATTATTGCGCCCGTTGTCGGATCTGGCATTTGGCCCGCATGAATTGCGCGTGTTGAAAATTTCATAAAATCCCCTTAGATGTTCAGTCTTTTTAATTCGTCAGATGCAGCAATTTCAACATTGAATGCCGTTTTTAATTTTTCAGGCGAAAGCAGCCCGTTATCAACTAGCCATCTGTCGTTGAATGCTTTCGATAAATAGGCTTTGCCGGAATCAGGCATTAAAACCACAATATTCGATGGCTTCGTTAATTTTTCGGCGTATCTCATTGCGGCGATTAATATGAGGGCGCTTGAAGGGCCAACACAAAGCCCTTCTTCATTAACTAGCCGCCTGGTCATATCAAAAGAATCCTGATCGTTCACTTTTACGAAATCATCATAGAGTTTCAGGTGACAGTTTTCTGGCAGCATATCTTCGCCGACGCCTTCAACTTTCCATGAACCTGCGGGCTCAATTACTTTACCGTGATAAAATAAATCCGCCAAAATGCTGCCGATGGGGTCGGCGCAGATAATCTTGATATCAGGGTTTTTCTCTTTAAGAAATTTTGCGACCCCCGAAAGGGTTCCTCCGGTTCCAACTCCCGCCACAAACATATCGATTTGACCGTCTGTTTGCTGCCAGATTTCGGGGCCGGTCACTTTATAATGCAAATTAAAATTATCCGGATTATGAAACTGATTGGCATAAAAACTATTTTCAAGATTTTCAGCAATTTTTTTTGCCACTGAATAGTGACTACGAGGATCGTCGGGGGCAACACCCATGGGGGTCATCACGACCCTTGCACCGTAGGCACGCAGCATAGCGCGTTTTTCTTCTGACATTTTTTCCGGAAGTACACAGATGCACTTGTAGCCTTTTACCGCTGCCGCCATGGCCAACGCCAATCCGGTATTACCAGCTGTGGCTTCAACTATTGTTCCGCCCGGGCGGAGCTCGTCCCGCTTTTCGGCCGCTTCAATTATCGCAAGCCCGATGCGATCTTTTACCGAACCAGCCGGATTAAAATACTCCATTTTAGCCAAAAACCGATGTTTCGAGTTGCCAACGACTTTATTCAGTTTTACGAGCGGCGTGTTTCCAATCGTCTGTAGGATGTTTTCGTAAATTGCGGCGCTCATAAAATTTTGTCTTTCATCCGGCTTTTTCCCTTCGGGTTATTTTCTGATAAGTAAACCAGTACTTCCGACATCAAAGTAATAACATCGTGGCTATAGGGAATACCCAGGACTTCCGTCTTGTGCTTAATTAATTTGGAATCAGGATTGGTTTTTGATAACTCATGAACCAGGGTTTGCAGATCAGAATTGGATGTTAAAAATTTTGCGGCCACGAAGTCCTCCGTTGATAGGCATTTAAAAATAACTTTAGCCTAGGGTTTTAACAATCTTTTTCTGTAGCCTAATCCTGATAATTATAAAAAGCGCGGTTATCTACCGATGAGCTAGTTCATTCTCAAAATGGAAGCAGATTGATTAATGGCACAATGAGCACAATCATAACTGCCGGAAATATTAAAAGCATCATTGGAATCATCGAAATAAGGGGAAGCAATGTAACATGCCTTTGTATTTCATCTTCGCAACTCAGAATCAGTTCAGCCTCAATACTCTGTAGCGTCAGCAAGATCGGGTGTCCTTTCAGACCGGTTTCAAGCGTTTCAAGCAAAAACTGCCGTTTATGGTTCATTCCGGAATTGTTATAGATGATCTGCGCGTTGTTCTGGGACGCCCACCAGTTTTCGATTTGGCCATGAAAAGTTCCGGTCTTGCTGCGGTTTAAATAACATTTGATGCCGTTACTTACCGACCGACCCCGTTCAAGTGAACGCCGGACATCCCACAATAAAATAAGCGGCGGCGCTATGTTTTCCATCGAATTGTGCCTCCCAATTTGAAAATCATTACCTGACCGGCAAAAAACATCACTAAAGACACAAAAACCGGAATTGAAAGAATTTTCAGTTCCAGATATTTCACGCTAACAACAAAGAACACAAGATAGATAATTCCGGCGACGGCCGCTTGTGCTTTGGTCGCCTGAGTCGCCTGCGCTGCTCTGCGCTTCAGATTGTCATAAAGTCGAAGACCGCGCCGAAATGCAATTAGTTGGTCGCTAACGTTGCTTGCAGACCGCAAGATCGCCGCCAATTCATGAAAATAGAGCTGCTCGAACTCATTCTTTTCGCTGATTTCCGAAAAACCGCCGGATTTGATTTCAAATATTTCATTAATTCCCGAAAACGTGACTTTTTCCCAACTCGAAAAATTTTCAAAAACGTTTTTTACACATGTTTGCGGCGATTTTCCTGACTTCAACAGCAGAATTAGTCTTTCAATTATGTGTAAATGTATCCTTTCGAAGGTTTTTTCTCTGAAAAAGCGGATTATTTTATCGAAAAGTATTAA
>JANPPN010000023.1:0-16683 GCA_031428535.1 Bdellovibrio sp.
CAATAAATAAACTTAATCTTCGACGCTGCGAACCAACGTCCAACATCGGGATTGAGAGGGGTCTTGCAAGATCAAATTCTCTAATATTTTTTGTAAGTTTTGCTTGCTGGAGCGGTTCACAGGTCATATGCGTAACCCCTGGTCTTAAATCCATAAGATTTTCTGATCACCACCTTCGCTTTATTATTTTGACCTTCAACTGCACCCAAAGATATCTGTCCTTTTGCTTCAAAAAAATTTAATAAAAGTGGTTTGTGCTTTCTGATCGTCTTTGCTACTTTTTTCATCGGTTCAAGTCTTGAGCGCGTAGCTTGCGTACACCATTGATCTAAAAACTTGCCCGCCCAGGTTGCTGATGTGTAGTCCCAAAAGTTTTGAAAATCTTCTTTTAAAAGATAAGCCCTGATCGTTTTTAAATTACAGGCCAATAAATCTTTCAGTTTTACTTTTTGATTATCAGTCAGATTTTCCGGGTTCTTCAAAAAGCACCAACGGCTATGTTTCAAAATAACATCCTTGCCTTTGACTTTCAGAACACGGGTTTCTTGAGCACGAACATCATCGACAGCCTCACCAAGCTTTTGCGCCACATGGAACCTATCCAAAATATTAAGCGCATTAGTTGCTTTTTCTGCAATCAATTTTAAATACGGCTTCCACATGTCACTACAAATAAATTTTAACTGCTGACTGCGATCATCGCCATACCAATCAAAAAAACTTCTAATCGTAGCTTCTTTGCGATCTTCACCGCACCAGATAAGGCGCTTGCAGTGATTGTCGATTTGATAAACCATCGTTAAAAATGATTTCTTGGCCCAGTAAATTTCATCAACACCAAGAGCTGTAATGTTTGTCAAATCCACTCTGGCACGGCCCCAACTGACTGCCATAGAAACACCACTAAAAACATGGTGCCATGAGATTTTAAACTGCCGCGCCACTTCTTGAACGCTTAATAATTTCGCCCACTCACTTAAAAACCATGCATAGGCTTTTGTTACTGGGCTCTTACCCATCGACCAAGGCACTTGCTCGGAAATTACTCCGCATGTCGCACAAGAAACTCTGCGTGCGCAATAAAGCAAAATGACCGATACCCCCCAGATTGGAACATGTAAAAACTCACGCTGTGGCAGCTTGTCGTATCCAGAACGACGTTCTCCGCAGCCGGAACAGACTGCACGGCTGCGCTTTCGGGGCTCAACGGTGACCTCTATACGTTCATTATTCAGACGCACGTCACGATATACAAAATCTTGGTGCTTTTCTTTTAAATTTAAAATAGTTTTCAATGTAAGCTGCATCTTGGCTTCTTTTCTTTGCTGAAGTTTTCTAGTAAAAAAAATTATCAAGGAAATGACTTCAAGGTGCATCTGTTTTTTTGAACTTATGGCCACGACGGCCATAAGTCAGCGTTCTCATGGATGGATGCTCATTGCATAACCAATTACTGCTGTATTTACGACAAAATCTTAAGAATTTACCCACGAATTATTCAAACGAACCGATAAATACTTCTATCAAGAAATGGCCTTTGTCGGCATTATAACTTCTATTCTTGCCCTTGGGGTCTACGGCTACAGTTTAAAAATTTCAGATGAGCTCACCGCAAGAACTCACGTTTTTTCATTTCTAGTGTTTGCCGAACTTTTTAGATCTTTTGCCTGCCGAAGTGAGCACAAAACATTTTTTCAAATGGGACTAACTTCCAATGTTTATCATTTAGTGGCCGTTGCAATTCCCATTACCTTTCAATTCGCACTTCATCACTCTGAATTTTTCCGCGAGATATTTAAGGTCAAAGCACTAAATTGGAGCGAATGTTTCATTTTATTAGGTTTAACACTTATACCCGTGACCGCAATTGAGATCAAAAAGTGGACACGGCAGTTGGGGCCGGAGTGCTCTATTATATAATCGGTGCCGCCATGTGAGAGTGTCTCCTTCAAGAAAAGAATGACGTACTGCGCTTATGATGGGGCTCATATTTCTTTTTTTTTTACGGGCATATGTTGCTTTTGTGCTGGAAACAAAAGAGGAATCACCCCCTGAAAGTCGCCAGCCGCAACAACAAGGAAGGTATTTATGAAAAATTTACTATTAGTGGCGGTAACAGTTTTGGCAGCTCAATTCTCTTTTGCGGACGTTCCGGCTGAACGGGAAGTTCAAGTGGGAATTAGCGGTGCCTTCATTCCGGGCGGCTTCGATTCAGCTTCCGACGCCTACGTCATTGTTAACGGAGTCTTTCAGAACGGCTGCTACAAATGGAAACGCGCCGACATCAACTCAAAAGACGGTTTCACACATGAAATCCGTTCAATGGCGACGGTAACGCAAGGAATGTGTATTATGGTGCTGATCCCGTTCCAGAAAGATGTGCGTCTTGGCCAGTTACAGGCCGGCAAGCATACACTTCGATTCTTAAACGGTGACGGTACTTATTTAGAAAAATCAATGGTCGTTGAATAATTTCGCTAACCAAAGCCCTCGTCCTCCTCGGGCTTTGGTCTTTTTTGGAGTCTACCAATGAAAATTTTAAGTTTATTGTGGATTGTAATTTTATTGAGTGCCTGTCAGAGGCCCACTAAGCTCAGCTATCACGAATCCGCGACACTTGCTTTGCCTGCAGGCCTTCAGCTTGAGAATGCAACAACCGCGGTTTCATACCGTAACAAAAAAATCGAATTCACCCGCCAGGTCTTAAACGGCAAACCGGTATACAATTCTTTTGTTAAAACAATTTCCGCTGATACAAATACTGAATTAGTTCAGGCCAATTATATAGATCCAAGCCGTTTGAAAAATAACTCTTTCAATACGATTCTGCTGGATCTGAATTACTCCGAAGTACTTGGTGACCGTGTCGGTACCTTTATCGCAAAGGAAGAAGTCTATATTATCGAAAACGGAAAAGCCGTCGAGTACCTCTTAGTCCATTATTTTAACAAGTCGGGCGTACCCTACACTTCATTTTTAAAATCTGACGGCACAATTGCCAGAACCGAACGTCAAGGTTCTCAATTTGCCGATATCAATGCCACTATTTACGCCGAAGGGCCCAAGCTCAGTCAGTTGACCGAGCAACTATTGAAGGGTCTGTCCACAACTCCGGCGCTGTCGAATCAGCAGGTTTTCGTCACCAGTGAATCCGATAAAAAAATAAGTGTTACCAGTCCGGTTTTGAAATTCGACACGAAAGACGATCGCTTTGATCAACTTCAGGTCTTCTACTATCTCAGTAAATCTTTTCGCTGGATGAAAGAAATTCTGCAGATCGATATTCCAACGCAAATTGAAGCCGTCGTGCATGTGGGCTTTCCCGTGAAAACCAACTCGGCCTTCTACTTCCGCAACAAAATCCGGCTCGGCGGCGGCGATGATGTCACTTATTCTGATCTGATGCATGACCCTTCGATTGTTTATCACGAGTCTTTTCATGCAATGATCGACCATCTGGCGCATTTACCTTTTGAAGGCGAGGGCGGCTCACTTAATGAAGCGTTTGCAGACTTCTTCACCTGCCTGCTCACCGAGCGGCCTTACCTCGGGGATGCAAGCTTTTTGAAAGGGCCGTACAAGCGCACCCTACAGCTTAGCCGTCGCCTCGATGAAAAAAATGGCGGCCTTTATCATGATTCGCAGATTTTCTCCGGTCTCCTCTGGGAACTCAAAGAAAAAATTTCCATCGAAAAAGCCAGGCTGGTGGCGGTTGAAACCCTTATCCGGCTAAATGGTTTGAGCCAATTCCGTGATTTCAATGACAAAATAATTCTGGCCGGCAACGAAGTCCTTAATAAAGACGAACAAATGATTCTGCAACAGATCCTGAGAATGCGGGGCTTTGAACATGAATAGTCTGATCGGGCTCTGGCTTTACACTTCCTTGATTTATCAGGGCCAGCCGCTGGCGCGCCCGAAACCTGAGCTGAAAATGTACTACAATTTCGAGAGTGAATCCGTAAACGAAATTTTCTATTTCCGCGAAAACGAAACCGGCTCTTGCCGAAGAAAAGCCGAATACGAAATCATTGATTCTGAAATCCGCCAGAAAGTTACAATTGTCGATCCTGCCAATGCGGACGTCTGCGCGCAAGACACCGACATGCAACTTGGGAATTACTCAGCCACAAAATTTGAAGTTATCGATGACAAACTCTATTTGCATTTGCCACTCGGGGAAGAAACCCTCATTTACGTCTGGGAAAAAATCAACGTCCTGCAAGATCCACGGCCATATTAAATACCAGTGCGCCGGGTTTTGAATCTTTCTGATCCAGACAGAAATAACCCACGCGTTCAAACTGATAACGTTTTGACTGCGACGCTTGCGCCAAGCCCGGTTCAAGCCGAGCGTTTTTAATAACCGTTAATGAATTCTTATTCAGGTTTGATTTCCAGTCTGTGCCTTCAGGCACATCTTCAGGATCTGCCACCGCGAAAAGCCGGCCATAAAGCCTGACTTCGGCCTCGACACTTTCAGTGGCCGAAACCCAGTGAATGATGCCTTTCACTTTGTGGCCATCCGCCGGCGGTTTACCGCCCAACGTCACCTCGTCGTATTCGCAGAACAATTCTGTGACTTTGCCGGAGGCATCTTTCTTAACGTCTTTGCATTTAATAACGTACGCGTTTTTTAGCCTGACTTCTTTACCGGGCCCCAGTCTGAAAAAATCTTCAGTGGGGTTTTCCATAAAGTCAGACTGTTCAATATAAATTTCTTTGGTAAAATAAAGTTTACGCTTTCCGAGTTCAGGTTTTTTCGGATGAACGGCGGGTTCAATTTCTTTGCGTTCGCCTGCAGGCCAATTAGAAATGGTCACCTTTAACGGATGCAGCACGGCCAGCGCGCGGTCAGATACTTCGTCTAAGTGGTCGCGCACACAACTTTCAAGAATTTCAAAATCAATCAGACTTTCGGCTTTGGCTACGCCGATGCGCTTTGCAAAGTTCCGGATTGATTCCGGCGAATAACCGCGCCTGCGCATTCCCGAAATCGTGGGCATACGGGGATCGTCCCAACCCGTAACCAGATTTTCCTTTACCAATTGTAAAAGTTTGCGCTTACTCATCACTAGGTACGTCATGTTCAGCCGTGCGAACTCATACTGGTTGGGCTTGGCCTTCACCGGAACGTTCTCAATACACCAGTCATAAAAAGGTCGGTGATCCTGAAACTCAAGAGTACATATAGAATGCGTAATACTCTCGATCGCGTCTGAAAGCGGATGCGCGTAATCGTACATCGGATAAATGCACCACTCATTGCCGGTGCGGTGATGTGATGTTTTACGGATGCGATAAAGCAACGGGTCGCGCATATTCATATTTGCGGATTTCATATCGATCTTGGCTCGCAGCACATGTGCGCCTTCGGCAAATTCACCGGCTTTCATTTTGCGGAACATTTCCAGATTTTCAGCTACCGTACGAGTACGGTACGGAGAATCTTGACCTGGCTTAGTAAAATTACCGCGGTATTCTTTCAGTTCAGCTTCAGCTAAACTACAGACGTAAGCCTTGTTCTGCTCGATCAGATACTCGGCCCAGTCATACAACTGCTGAAAATAATCCGAAGCAAAATACTTGTGTTCTTTCCAGTCAAAACCCAGCCACTTCACATCGTTCTGAATAGATTCGATATATTCGGTTTCTTCGGTTTCAGGATTTGTATCGTCAAAGCGAAGATGGCAAGTACCATTAAAATCCGATGCCAACCCAAAATTAAGGGCGATCGATTTAGCGTGCCCGATATGAAGGTACCCGTTCGGTTCTGGCGGAAATCGTGTGACAACGCGCCCCTGATACTTACCCGATTTATTATCGTTCTCGATGATCTGCTTTAGGAAATTTGCGGCTTCTTCGTTGGCTGTGTTTTTGGCTTTGCTCGGGTTTGACATAGCAAGCATTGTCGCGCAACTAGCGCCCTGACGTCAATTGCTGACCCTGCTCTTTTGTCTAAATTTGAGCAGGCCGGACGCTCTTAAAATGCAAAGTAGCGGCGGTGCGATATCCTGTAGGCAACCAGAGGAATCACCATGTTCAGATTATCAGTTTCAGCAGCCATCTGTCTAATTTTGGCCCAGTCGGTCTTAGCCCACACCCCCGATGTTGACCCGAATTCTTTAACAGCCGTTTTTGCCGATCTGAAACTACTGAAAGCCGCGGGGCTTCCGGTGCTTTACGCCGATCCTGCAACCGAAGTCGGTTACACGGTTCTGAGCGGCGCAATGGAACAAAAATTATCTCAAATGGCACACCAAAACGGCCGCTGCGGAAATTACGAAGCCCTCGACAAAATTCCTGCCGATTTAGCTATTGTAATAAAAAGCATTGAGAATATGAAACGCATACAGAACAAGGACAGCGCTTACCTAAGTCTTTCAAAAAATTTCAATCCGCCGGTAATAAAACCCGTAATTCAAGAAGCATTACTAGAGCTCAAAGCCGACAATATAAAAACGACGGTAGCCTGGCTGTCTGCTTTTCCGACGCGCTACAATCGCGGCACAAACCCCAACACTCACGTTGTTGAGTTTTCTGAAAAACTGAACTCTCTTGTTGCCGACGCAAAATTTCCGGTAACAGTTGAACTTATCGCGCATCAAAAAACTCCGCAGAAATCAATTCGTGTCACCATCCGCGGAAGCGAGAGGCCTGCAGAGCTCGTTATCTTCGGTGGCCATCTTGATTCCATCAATGGCTGGGGCAGTGCTGCGAATCCCGCGCCCGGTGCCGATGACAATGCTTCAGGTTCAGCCAGCCTGCTTGAAGCACTGCGCGTGCTGCTGACGCAGGAACAACCCAAGCGCACGATCGAATTTTTTTGGTACGCCGGCGAGGAATCGGGCCTTTTAGGGTCGGCAGAGATCGCAGAAAGTTACAAAAACCAGAAAAAGAATGTCATCTCGGTTTTGCAACTCGACATGACAATGTTTCCGGGTAACGGCGAATTCAAAATTGCCAGCATTACCGATTTCACCAACCCTTGGCTGCGCGATTACATGAAAACACTTAGTGCCCAGTATTTAAATATCGAAATTTTTGACGACGAGTGCGGTTATGGTTGCAGTGATCATGCTTCCTGGTATCGACGAGGTTTTCCGGCGGTTTTTCCGACGGAAGCAAAATTTAATTCATCGTTTAAAGACATTCACACCGAAAAAGATGTGATCTCCCCGGTTATGAGTTTCGAACATTCACTGGTGTTTTCAAAAATTGCGTTAGCCATGGCCCTTGACCTCGGCAATTCAACCCAAAAAGAATCAGACTTTTAAATTATTTTTTCGCGGCTTTATAAAGCGGCATAACTTTAGGTAACAGCGCCGTAATATCCCGAATACGGGTTTCGCCGGATGGGTGAGTTGACAGCCACTGCGGCAGTTTAGCGCCGCCGGCAACTGCTCCCATTTTTTTCCAGAGCGTAACAGCTTCTTCAGGATTATACCCGGCACGTGCCATGAGCTCAAGGCCGATCGTATCCCCTTCGGACTCCTGTTCGCGACCGTACTTCAAGCTGAAAAACACTGAGGCCATCAAGCCCATCTGCACGTATTTTTCATCAACAGCACCGGTCATAACCAGAAGCGAGGCGCCAACCTGCTTGGCAAGTTCCTGACTGTAGCGTTCGCGGCCGTGTTCTCTCAGAGCATGGGCAATTTCGTGGCCCATTATCGCCGCAATTTCGCCGTCTGTTAATTTGAGCTGTTCGATGATGCCGGTATAAACCATCATTTTACCGCCGGGCATACACCACGCATTCAGTTCATCCACACTCATGACGTTGGTTTCCCACTTCCACTTCACGGCATCGGCTCTGAAAATAGCGGTGTGCGGAATAAGTCTGTTTGCGATTGTCTGGACTCGGCTGACTTGCGCCGCATTCACATTAAGGATTTTTTTCTGCCGGCCATCAGCGAGAATTTGTTCGTAACTTTTTGCGGATTCAGATTCAATCTGTTCAGAAGAAGCCAGTAAGAATTGTTTGCGATGAACACCGACCGCGCCCTCATCAGTTGAAGTGGCGCAGGCAGCAAGAATAAAATAGCAACTTAGTAAGAATATATTTTTCATTTCAAGACTTTACCGAATACTGAGAATAAGGCAATGCCCTGACAAGTCGGGCTAACTTAATTTATCGGCGACAATCTCTACGCGAAACCGAGTAAGACCGTCAGATAAACGATTCGCGATGCGGTGAAATTCGATCCTTTTTTATGACACGCGGGGCTTCAATGGACTTGGTTCTTGATGCGTTTCGCCCGTTGCGTTATTAAAACAAGGATGCGCATGAGTGATTTGTTTGACCTACCGAAAGATATTCCTATTCCACAAGATGACGGCGCCTGCGATCACCTTACAGAAATGTTAATGCCTAAAATAGAGCTATGCTCAACGAATAACCGGATAGTTGATTTGTCATCCGAGGCTCAAAGCCCCACCATCGTATTTTTTATCCCCGAACTGGCGAGCCATCAAAGCCTGCCCCTGCAAATTGGGATTTAATACCGGGGGCTCGTGGCTGCACACCACAGTCCTGTGGATTCAGAGATGTCTATTCTGAATTTGTAATAAATGGCTTCAAAATTTACGGAGTCAGCTCGCAGGCGACTGAGTACCAAAAGGAGTTTGTCGGTCGAAATCATATCCCATTTGAAATATTGAGTGACGACCAATTCGCTCTCACGAACACATTGAAACTTCCTACTTTTACTTACGATGGGATGAGGCTAATAAAGCGACTTGCACTTGTTTTAAATAAAGGGCGCATTGAGAAAGTATTTTATCCAGTTTTTCCGCCAGATAAAAATGCGGAGACTGTTTTGAATTGGATTAAGAAGGAGAAATGATCACGATGACTGACGAGCAAAGCCACATTCAGATTTATGCAAAGGCTAAATACTACGATATTGCTTTCAATTTCAAAAACGTTGCGGAAGAGAATCAGACGATTCTAGATACTTATCGCAAGCACAATAGTGTTGAACCAAAATCATTTTTGGATATTGCCGCGGGTCCAGCAACAAACGCTATCGCAATGGCTAAACGTGGAATTAAATCATTTGCACTCGATTATTCTCAGGAAATGGTTGCTTATGGACTTGAAGCAGCAAGGATTGCCGGAGTGCCTATCGGTTTTCAACGTGCTGACATGCGAAACTTTAATGTTTCTGAAAAAATTGACGTGGCAGCAATCTTTATGGATTCAACTTCTTACCTGATCACAAACGATGATGTACTGGCGCACCTTAAAAGTGTTGCTGAATCATTGAATCCCAATGGCATCTATGTTCTTGAGATGTCACATCCCAGAGATGTTTTTTCAGTCGGAAAATCAGCGAGCACGGAGTGGGACTGCGAGGATGGCGATACAAAGGTAAGTATCAAATGGGGCGATGAAACGGATGAGTTTGATCCGATCACTCAGACAACGAATGTTACGGCAAGACTTCAATTTAAGTCGCCGGCAGGTAGCGGCGAAATAGTTGATCGATCATTGCAACGCTGTTTTACATTTAATGAATTTGATGCGCTTGTGAAAGCGTCGGGTTGCTTCGAGATGATCGATGTTCTTGGGTCACTTAAACCAGATGTTCAATTTTCGAACGATAAAAGTAGTTGGCGAATGATTCCAGTTTTGAGAAAAAAAATTTGACGTCGATCTTTCAACTTCTGATCAAGATAGATTAAGTTGGATATAGTTTCTAATAATTTTGTAGAATTTCCAACCCTTCACGACTCTTGAAAAAGGCCGGTACTTCCAAAGCTTGGGGCTTTATTTCCGAAGTCTAGTCCTGGGGTCTGATTTTATTATCTGCTAAATGAATGCATTCGGTCTAAGAATAGAATTTTTTGCTTAAATCCGTGCTATTTATGTCGAAAATTCAAAAAAACTTGAATAAACTAAAGACATGAAAACATTTTTATTTTTAATGATTGTTTCTGTCTTTTTTCTTTATAGTGTTTCAAGAAATGAAAAAACAAAAAACATCCAAGAAATCAACTATTCTTCGATGGAAGAAACGGCATGCGCCAGTGAAGCTGTCAATAATCCAAATATCGACGCTGCCATTTTAATTCAAAAGTGTATCGATGCAAATCCAAAAATGATTCAGTTTTTACCAGGGCATTATTTTTTCAAATCTGTGGTGAATATAAATCATAAAGTGAATATGACATTAAGAACTCTGGGTTTGAATCAGGGACCAGCTTGTTTAGACCATCCCAGTGCGGCGTGTGCTATTTTTGTTGCACATAAAAATTACGGTGGACCTGTCTTGGTCAGCAGCCTTGATAGCCAAAATTTAAATTTTGAATATATTGGTTTAGATGGGAATAGCTCCCAACGTCGTAAAAATTTTAATAACAATACGTGGTCAGAGAAAACAGCATTCAATGCCAGAATTCATAATTGCTCAGATTGTCATTTTACGGGTTTTTCATCAATTCGAGCGGCGCAGGGTACAGGATTAGAATTCAGTGGTGATCGCGCTATTTTTCAGAACACATTGTTTCGAGATAACGGATGGGGCATTTTACAATCAGAAAACTTTAAATCAGCGGAATGGGCAGACGGCTTAACAATTTGGTCGGCCAATGATTTACAAATCAAAAATTCAAAATTTATGGATAACTCAGATATCAACTTAATTCTGGGTGGAGCTAAAAATGCGATCATTGAAAATAATTATTTTGGAAATTCAAAAAATTATGCATTTGCATCAGTGATGTTTGATAATTTTAATGACAGCAGACCTGGTGATTTTTCAGGAACAGTTTTTAAAAACAATGTCATCGAATGCCCAGATCAAATGTGCGGTGTAGGTTTAAATATTGGGCCCCATATTTGGTATCCCTCTAAACCAATCAGAGGCGGAAAATTTACTTTAAATAAAATCAGTGCTCCGCAAGGAATCTTAACGAATGGCACTGTGGGTTCTGAAATTTCTTTGAATCAAATTCAGAATCAGGGCGAGTTTTTATTTATAAACAAGCGCACACTGTTTTCAAATCAAAAATGTAAAACAAATCCATTGGGTTATTCTGAGGGGGATCAAGTTCAATTTTTTCAAAATTCGATACCGCAACAGCCCAGTGGTTTGGTCGATTGCGATCCGCATTCGCTGGCGCAATTACAGCTGAATTTACCCAAGGTTGATTCAGAGATTTCCAAAATATATTTTGAAGTTTTGGGTAGGTCTGTTGATCAAGTGGGCGGTGTCGAATACAGCATGCAAGTTCGTTCGGGCAAGTTGACTCTGGCAAAGGCCAGAGTCATTATCGCACAAAGTCCAGAGTCCAGACAAAAAATTAAATCTTTGTACCAGAATGTTTTTGGTCGTGTGCCCGCAGAGCCAGAAATAACAAATTGGACTAAATATTTAATCAACGACGGGACAATTCAAAAAATGTATTTATTATTTTTGCGTAGCGATGAGTCTCTGAATTCGAAAGAATTTTAATTTCATCAAAATATTCTTCAAACCAGGCCCAATATGTCACCACTTGTTTGGCCTGGTTGTTGCTTTATCATGAATTATCAAACAATAAATAGATAATGTTTGTCACAAAGGATAATAAAATGAAAAAAATTATGGCTATGGTTTTGGTTATTTCCGCATCTGCAGTTTCGTTTGGCTTTGGTCGCGGCGAACAGGCCTGTTCGTGCAATGAGTTAGAACGCAGAATAAGCGGTCTACGTTATGTTTTAAGTTATGCACGCTTAGATCATCGCGAAGCACGAAATATCAGTTCAGAAGTTGACTATGGTATGCGCCAATTAAGCAATTCAAGGCATCAATCAGTTGATCAACAGGAATCGACATGCAGTATCGGAAATCAAGGCGTCGATCGTTCTTGGGTTCGATGGCAGCCTTGGGTAGCACGACAGGGTGCTGATCATGATTATGGCTGTAGATAGATTTTAGAGACTTTCTTTCGGGATTTCGGATGAGGCGTTGGGGGGCGAAGCTTATGGCGTCGCCGAACCTGCACAGTCTTAAATTCAACTTTCAACGTGATACAGCCTAAAAAGAAAAAACCACCGCGCGGTGGTTTTTTTCGTTGTGGGACTAGCTGACTTTAGATTTTCTCTGAAATGTCATTTCAATTCCCAAGGCATTGAGAATTTTAAAAAGACTGTCGAACTTTGGATTGCCGTCTTTAGAAAGAAGTCTGTAAAGGTGTTCACGGTTAAGTTCAGCGTCTTTAGCAAAATCAGAAAAACCTTTGGCTTCAACAATGTCACGGAGTGCAGCCAAAAAGACTTCGGGCATATCAGCGTCTTCGGCTGCGGCTTTTAAATGTTCGATTTGAAGATTTTCATCCGCACGAAGCCGCTTCAAAAGACCATCTCGATAAGATCGCGTTTCTTTAGCCATTTGTCTTTCTCCTTTTCTCGTAGTCAGTCCAATACTCTTGAGCGAGTCTTATATCTTTGTCTTGGCTGGACTTGTCGCCACCACAAAGTAGGATCACAAGTTCGTTTCCTTGCTGTCCAAAATAAACTCTAAAACCAGATCCGAAGTGAATTCTAAGCTCGAAGACACCGCCGCCGACGGACTTGAAATCGCCAAGATTACCAAGCTCTACGCGGATTAAGCGTTTTTGAATCTGGGCAACGACTTTATTGTCTTTAAGACCGTCAAGCCATTCGTCGAATGGACACCTGTCTTCTTTCGTAACGTAGGTAAGTAATTTTTTAGGTGTCACAGCTTCCACATTTTTGATTGTAGCTCGCAAGCTACAAAAAGTAAAGGATTATTTTATAAGCTCGTTTAAAGCCCTCTGACGCCCACCCAAAACCAGGATTTATTATTTTTTCTTCAAAAAGTCTACGACGCGTTTGAGCTACAGGCCAAAATCATACGAAGATCATTCACCGAAAGAGTCTTTGCCGCTTTGGCAAGTTTGTTGAGTTCCAGTTGAATTTTTTCGGGAGAAATCGTCTTGCTCATGCCATCGCCTCTAAGTACGGGAGTATGCGATGAACGACTCCCATTTTTTTTGCCATATCCAACACTTTAGAAGGAGTCGTTAATTTTTTTCTGACGGCTTCTCGCAGAGCTTCGATAGGGACGGTGCTGCCAATCATATTTTTATAGCAGAAAGATTCAACGAGAGTGCGCTCAAGAGACGTGATTGTGTAGCCGTCTTTTTTTTCAATCCCGATGTTCCATTGGGGATCGCTTTGGCGCAAAACTTTAAGAGTTGATATTTGAGTTCGTTTTTTTGCTGGCACTGTGATCCACGTCTTGCGTGGAATAACGTCGGTAAGTCCATACACCGAAAGTGCGGAGACTAAACAAATTGCCGAAAGCTGACCCACAACAAGGGTTGCCGCCTTAAATTGGTTTACTTCATTATATTCAACGCTCGTAGGCATATAAACGCCCTTAGCGACTGTGTAGCATTGCCCGTCGGCGACAAGTTGTCTGACCGTTCTCAAGTTGAGTCCAGAGGCCAAGGCTTGCTTATAGGTAAAGGGCCCTTTTTGAAGGGCTTTTGGTAGCTTTGTCATGACGGTATAAATGCTGACATTTTTTTAAAATAAAGTCAAATTTTATACGGACCATATCCCAAGGGATGCACTTCAGGGAATCAGGGACATTTGCGTACTTGGCATTTACTTTCCCTTTGAAGAAGGGAACAACTTTCGGATCGCTGCTCATGCGACCCTCGATTCGGAACTCAAATTTTCTAATTTTAAAAAAGAAATTTGGAGCGGGAGACGGGACTCAAACCCGCGACCTATGCCTTGGCAAGGCATCGCTCTATCAACTGAGCTACTCCCGCAATCGATTAATTGCGAAATAAAAATTTAGTTTATAACCAGAGTCGATGTCAAGAATTGCAGGAATAAATCTGAATCTCTCTGAATCTATGCCGCATTTATAGGCTAATATGCAATATCTAGATAAAATGCCGCTTTTGATCTAATATTTTCAGGTGAACATACTCCATCTACTTTCGCAGAATCAACTTACCGGGGCCGAAGTTTATGCCGTGACTCTGGCCCATCACCAGATCGACAGTGGCCACGAGGTTTATCAATTATCAAATGAATTTTTTTTTCCGACCCGCGCGGTCCGGATCCGAACGGAAGTTGAAACCAAATCCAAATTCACTTTTTTTAAAAATATTCTTTGGTTACGCAACTTCATCCGTAAGCAAAATATTCAGGTTGTGCATACCCATTCGCGGGCCGCTGCAAAAATGGCGTATTGGGCCTTGCTCTTTTCGGGTACCGCCCAGGTTTCTACCGTGCATGGTGTACAACACATTTCGTTTTCAAAAAAATTGCATAACCAGTACGGCGAGTTTATTTTTGCCGTCTGTGAAAATATTAAAACTCATCTCATTCGCGATTTTTCCTATGCTGACCGGCGAATAAAAGTTATTCCCAATCCGGTAAATCCCGTTGATTATTATTTTATTCCGCGGGAAATTCGTTCAACCCGCAAGATAGCCATTGTGGGCCGAACAACCGGGCCTAAGCGTGAACGCACAAAGCTTGTCGTGCAGGCCCTGCAGAATGAAAATTATGAAATCACCCTCATCGGGGGCGCGCTTGCCGACCTGCAGTTAAGCCCTGCAAACCCAACCTCTATTAAAGAACTCAATATCACAGGGCTCAACAGTGATATTTACGCAGGCTTTGACCTCATCATTGGCGCCGGTCGCGTTTGTATGGAGGCGCTGATAACCGGGGTGCCAGTTATTGCTTTTGGTGAAGCCAAATATCTAGGCCGAATAACTCCCGAAAACTTTTTTGTAGCCTTAGCTTCTAATTTCGGTGACATCCAACCGGGCACTTCGAACCCGCAACTGAACACGGCTCAGTTTCTTGCCGATCTGAATTTCGATACTGTTGACGTTGCCCGACTTTCTCAACTTGCAGCCCAACACTTTTCGCTTTTGCCGATTGCCGCAAAAATCCAGCGGCTGTATGAGTCGGCTTACTTTCTCAAAAACTATTCCAAATGGATTCCTGTTCTGATGTACCATAAGGTTCCGGATAAACCGATCACTTCTGAACACAAAATTTTCGTCACCAAAGAAAATTTCGAAAAGCACCTGCACTTTTACAAAAAGCGCGGCTTTGAAACCCTCACATTTGCGGATTTGCAGCAATTCCGCACCGGAAAAAAAAGTTTCAGCAGCTTTCCGAAAAAGCCGCTGCTGCTCACGTTTGATGATGGCTATAAAGACAACCTCGATAACGCCGCTCCGTTGTTGAAAAAATATAACTTTACCGCTCAGGTTTTTCTACTGGCCGATCCTAAAATTGCCAGTAATCAGTGGGATATCCATTCAACTGAACCTTCGCATGAAATCGTTTCAGGCACCGCACGCCAGCAATGGAAAGAAACACCGTTTGCGATCGGCTCGCATGGTTTTGCGCACAAAAAAATAACTGCGCTGGATGAAACGTCTGCGCAAAACGAACTACTGGATTCTAAAAAAATCCTCGAGAATGAATTTAATATGCCGGTGAATGTTTTTGCGTTTACCTACGGAGTTACGACTCCCGTAGCCGCCGCACTGGCGCAGGCCGCCGGCTACGACTATGCGGTTAACACCGATACCGGCGGGCTGCTGCTGGAAGAAGAACCCTATTCGATTTTTCGGGTCAGTGTTTTTCCGAATGAGAATTTGTGGTCTCTATTTAAAAAGACTTCGAAGTGGTACCGAAAATACTACCGCTTTAAGCGCGGGCAATAATCACAAAAGCCCACTAATCGTCTTGTTGCAAGCTTAGCCACAGGAACAGGCGCTGCGTGTTCAGAATCGACTGGCGCATCAGCGTTTTGCGCAGAGTAAGATACTCGTGGTAATCCACATAAATTTTATTTTCGCCCAGGTCAAAACTGGTTTTTCCGAAGTTATCACCGCGCAGGGTAACATTGACGATCCCCTCAGATAGCCGCCCATAACTTCCCGCCGCCAGATACTTTTTATTCCAATTCGGTTGATCTTCATCATCCGTGACCGGTGTTTCCAGATCGGGCTGCAATAAATTGAAATTTTTCAAAAAATCCTGCACCTTCTGGGTGTATAGGGACTTGTTTGAAAAAAAACTATTCGACCAGGGCTCACTCGTTTGGCGCTGTTCCCGTCCGCCTGCAGAAACAATAATCAGCTTCACAGGCGCTTCGAGTTGCTGAAGCACCGCCAAGCCGGCAGCCTGCATGATCTGCAAGGGCGTCTGCAATCCGGCAAGGCTGATCTGATGACACGGAGGTTTAGTCACGCTCAATTCCTCGCGCGTCACCTTCACCTTGTTTTCGAAACCGTCAAAGGGCCCGTGGTTAATCGACAACGCGTGTGGAGGGCTTGAAGCATCCTGAATCATGTGCGTAATCATGCCGGCATTTTCGAGAATATCTCTTTGCATTCCACCACTGGCCGCGAGTTCCAAGGCGTTTATGGTGTAGTCAACCACTGCCTGCCCGGCATGAAACGCGCGGTGCCGCTCCGGTCGAAGAGGCCGCATGGGGTTATAAAAATGTGAGTAATTAAACAACTTTTTAATACCGTTTAAAATATAATTGTCTTCGCGCAAATTTGCCTGCACCAGAAGGCCCGCAGCATTGCCATGCATCAGTGGGGGGAGCATTCGACAGACCTGCATCTCTTCAATAGCCAGTTCGGTGATCAACCGGTGATCTTCGACACTAAATC
>JANPPN010000024.1:0-13905 GCA_031428535.1 Bdellovibrio sp.
GCTTCGCTTCCGCCAGCGCCGTTCTAAATTCGTCTATTTGGGAACGCCAGCTTGTTTGCAACTCATTGAATTCACTAAATAAAATTATACGGCCCGGCCCGGCCTAGATTCTTTATAAAATTTTACTTACTATCTACCTAATATAGGTTTATACTTACCTAAAGTAGGTTATTATGCTTTCAGAGCTATTCGGCAGTAAAACAACAGAAAAATGTCTTCTTTATTTGGCGGCACAAGAAAATGGCTACCCGACCGAAATCGCAAAAGCTTTTGGTATCAGCAACACCCAGGTTATACGAACTCTGAATAAGCTCGAGCAAGCGGATATCCTGATGGGCGCAGAAACTGGTCGCACCCGAGTCTATTTGTTCAACCCAAAATGGTTTTTAGCAAAAGAACTTAAAGCCCTTCTCAATAAAGCTCTTTTAAATATTCCGATCGACCAACAAGAAATCTACTTCATGAAGCGCAAGCGTCCACGAAAGAAAGACAAGCCCATTTAATTATGAAAATTACCTCGAAATTATCGCGCAAACAATTTGCCGCCGCGGTTGTTAAACAACTCGAGAAACATGGGATCTCGTGTGTGTTAGTAGGAGGGGCTTGCGTTTCTATTTATACAAATGAGCGACATCAATCGAAAGATCTCGACTTTATTTCACCCTATTCTCATGAAGCCATAACAAAGGCTTTAGCCGAAATTGGTTTTGACAAAAAAGGACGATACTTTATTCATCCCGATGCAGAACTTTATGTTGAGTTTCCGACCGGACCTCCAGCAATAGGTAATCAAATCCCGATTAAACCAGAGGGATTTATTAAAGTTAGAGACGTAAAAATTTTGATGTATTCACCGACTCAATGTGTGATGGATCGGCTTGCCGCGTGGTTTCACTGGAATGACAGACGAAGCCTGATTCATGCGATATGGGTTTGCGAAAAACATCCAGTTAGTTTGGGGAAAATTAAAAAGTGGGCGGCTCGTGAGAAGGTGCCCGATAAATTTGAACAATTTCTTGAGCAGTATAAAAAACTAAAGTCTCTAAAAAAGCCTACGTAGAACCAATTAAATTTTATTTTTCTACAAAGACAGCCCGGGGTACTCAAGCTGCTTAATAACCTTATGAACAAGACCAACCCTTTTAAGTATTTCGACGTGTCTTCTTCCCGAAGTTTGCCGTCGGTACGGTTTGTCACTTACACTTGATTCATGAAATTTTTTTCGTGTTTTTGATAATAAATATTTGCTCCTGCGCGACCGAGCCGAAATCTTTGCATACTGAAACTCAAAAGATCAAATCGGTGATTCCGTTTAGCTCATTGATAATCGCATTTTCGTTGATTTTTTTATTGATGGCAAAGGTCCTTTCAAATTTATTTTCGACACAGGCAGCACCAATGTTCTGACTCCAACCGCCGCTCAGAAATTGAACTTTAGCACGGAAAGAGATGCAAATGGAACCGGTGCCGGGGAAAAAACATTCCGAGTCGATTAAGCTAAGGTAAAAAATTTAAAAATTGGAGACATTCGTCTTGCGAATCAGGACTTCAGCGTCATCGACATGTCGGATATTCAAAAAGCGTTTCGTCTGCCCGCCCTTGATGGAGCTTTAGGCTATGAAGTTTTGCTTCAATATCTGGCCTTGATCGACTTTGAAAAAAATCGGCTGACTCTCACGAATGACAGAAGTGATGTCGATGAATCAACATACGCAAAGATCCCCTTCTAATTGCAGTTCGATAAACCTGTCAATGATTCTCAGATCGATGGCTTGCCAGCCAAAGTGCTAAGAGATGCAGGAGACAGATCCTCACTGACTGTGTTTAAGAACTTCCGTGATCAGCATTCGAAAATTGCAAAAATTTATGAGCAAGCGAAAGAGCGCGCCGACCAAATTTGTAGAAGTTCCCAATCCAGGGTTAAAATGAGCTTGAAGGATCTCAGTTTAACTTAAAAGCCTTTTCCATTCGTTGCTGCTCGGGCCGACTGATTTGATATTTTTCTGCAAATTTTTTCCAATTTCCGACTTCTTTTCGAATCAATCGAATGATGGCGTCGGCCTTTGTGGCAGAAACTCTATAATCATCTGCTACACTCTTGGCCAAACTAAAATCAAGGCTATTGTCTTCTAATGAAATATTTAAACTGAGGCCATCGGCCATTTCATTTGGATTCATGTCATACGCGGGCGAAAGCTCCCAGCCTTCTGGCGACAGGATAAACCCATGATTTCGAAGGTGATCATCGGAATTTGAAACGGCGATAGAAAAGACAATTCTTCTCCAAAGTTCTTCCAGATCCCGGTCAACCTTCGAAGGGGCGCCATTTTGAATGATAAAATCGACCAACTCGAGATAACTTGCTCCACTTCGAAAATTATCTCCGTCACGGTGCTGGAGTAGCGTCATGGCTGACGCAAAATGAACTCTTTTTCCTACTGACAACCGATCAAATCTTTTTGTTAAAAATGTATGGTGCTTGTTTGCAAATTTTTGTGCTTTTGCATCTGGAACACATATTTGGCATTTTTTGGCCAATTCATAAACCACGGCCTCCCAGCCCCCTATGTCTTTTAAATCTTCTTTGCTTGGAAACTTGGCAATCCACAAATGGTTTTTTTCATCCAGTACACTTGCCTTTGGGCGTGCCCCGCCAAGCGATGATCCCTGAGCAAATAAAAGATTAAACTGAGCTGCCATTTTGGGACTCGTCTCTAGGTCTTCATTTTCGAAAGAAACAACGGCTTGTTCCAGCTCTCTGATAGATGTCCAGGGGGGTGCCGAAAACTCTCTGCTACTATCCAAAAAATCACCGTCAATTTTAAATCTGAGTCCGCCCATTCTTGTCTGATCGTAGACACCAAGTAAGAAATCGGATTCCATCAAGGTTTTTGCTGTGCGATTTTCTGCTTTTGCACGAAAGGCTTCCCGACGAAGCATCAGCATTCTGCCCCACCTGTCAGGAGACGAATCTAAGAATACTCCGAAATTTTCGACAGAGGCATATGGAAAGTGCCGGCCTTCAAATAACAGTAACTGAGGATCAATATGAAATTTGTAATCTCCTTTAAGCCATTCTCTTTCATATTCAAAAGAAAAGACTTCCTTTCCCCTCGAAAATGACACAGTCAACGTTCCGACTTTTTGCGGCTCCTTTAAAAAATACCAGTCCGACCAAACTTCAATTTTTTTCATTCAGAATCCTCGATTAAATCCAGGAGCTCTTTTGTCTTGGCTTTTCTGGGTGCGCGAGATTTTGGACTGAGTTCCAGGTCCTGAAGTTTCCGACCGAGCTGATCGTCCTTTGCAATATGCGAAATGTCGTCTGCCAAATTTAAACAATGGAGAACATTGGCAATAGTTCCTATGCTGACTCCCGGCGCTCCTCTTTCAACTGCGACAACCGTATTGAGCGAGATGCCCACTCTTTGAGCCACCGCACGCAAGGAAAGTGAACGCCTTAGCCGAGCCATCCGGATGTTATCTCCGAGCTTAAGCAGTTGTCGTTTAGCCATTGGTGACAAACTCGTCTTTTTTTTCATACTTATCCTTTAAGTGATACAAAATGACGTTTTTGTATCACTTTATAGTATATCATATCGGATTAAGATGAAAAAAGCATTAATTTATCATTAAATGATACATAAATGCTACTTTATATCATTTAATTGATAATTAAATTAAATTTTAGACAATCCACGTTCGAAATCTGCTTCGGGCAATTTTTTAATTATTTCAATTAGTTATCTTTTTTTTATATAGTCAAAGCAGTTCTAACTTCGTCGACTTGAGAACGCTAATTGCTCTTTAAATTAGTAAAAAATAAATTATCCAATGACAAAATTATTAAAACACGGGAATTTCAATCTAATGATGGAAACTCCTAAGGATTTAACCGGCTATTATTATACAAAAATTGTTAAATCACTTAAGTATTTTGAATATACGCACGCTCGCGTTTTAAGGCTCGCCACCAATCCTAACGACTTGTCGGAGCAAGAATTAGAAACTTGGGACGGCTTTGCCACCAGATTTTCAAGAACTGCTGACATCTTTCTTTCAAAATATATTAAAGCTGCCGTACAAAAAGACGATCCAGGATTTGATGGCTCATTCAGAGATTATTTAAATCGTGCAGAAAAATTAAAATTAATTGAAGATACTGGGTCGTGGCTCGAAATCCGAAGCTTAAGAAATGTTATAGTGTATGATTACAGTGATTCTGATCTGGATCTCATTTTTAAAAAAATGTTAAAACTCTCGCCTTTAATATTAGATCTCCGAACGCGGCTAACGGCATGAGAATTTCACAAAATGAAATTTCAAGAATTAAGAACGTTTTGGCCGGATTTCAACTTTTACCAAGTTGCAAAATATTTCTCTTTGGCAGCCGTCTTTATGATGATAAAAAAGGTGGCGACATTGATTTGATTTTACTCTGTCCTGAATCAAGTTATAATAATATACTCAATATGAAATTCAGAATTAAATCCGAACTTGAATTTTCTTTAGATGAGCAAAGAGTCGATCTTACAATTACCACAGAATCAATTCTGAATTCAGATCCTTTTCTTTTGAGTGTAAAAGATGAATTAAAGGATCTGTAAAAAAATCTCGATTCCTAAATTATTCATAATTTTAAGAAAGACAATAATATGATTTTTCAGCAAAAGAAATTCGTCTTAAAAAATAAAGTAGAAAGTGCCTTCTGCCCTGCCGAAAAAGATGATGCCGGAAAAACACTGGACAAGTTTTCACATAGTTACAAGGTACGCCATAAGCTGAGTGTCGCGCGGATTTTGCCGGCGCCCTTCCCGGTCATAATGCGGATCTGACTTAGCCCTTTACCCTGCGCCTGCACCAAAAACCGATCCACCTTCGCTTCAACCTCCAGAAGATTATCGCCATGTAAATCGAGTAACGGAGCCTTTGTAAGAGTTTTATTTTTCGCCATTGAAATATGTTACCGCACACACTTAACCAACTCACTAAATATCTGAACTGTTCGGTTTTGCCCCTTTCATTATTTCCATAAAAGTTGTAATCAAGCCGTAAACATAAACATTCCGAGGATTTACCTCCGCTGGATAAAATTGGTCCTCTCCTTGCTTAGATCAACGCGGAACCACAAGGAGATTTTATGAAAAATGCTTTCTTTATGCTGTTGCTGCTTGCCTTTACGACCGGTTGTCAAAAACCGAACGACACTCCACCTGCGGCAGTTGCTCACCAATTCGGTATGATGGGTGGCTCGTGCTACGATTACACCAGCGCAACTTACACCGCGGCCACGAATTGCCCGGGGATGAATTCGAATTCGTCATCGAACTACACGATGCAGAACGGCACTTGCATTTCATCAACCGTCCAGCCGGTGGCTGCGAGCTTTTGCACTTCATCAACTAACGGTTACTACATCAACAACGGAATCTGCTACTCGTCTTCGACGAATCAACAGGTGGCAATCAACCTTTGTGGTACGAACTCACAATTGCCACCGCAATTGCCGATACCACCACAATTGCCTATTCCTCCGGGAATGCCAATTCAATCGGGGGGGCCTTGCTTCGGATACTATATTTATAACGGAAACGGATACGCTGAGTATGGGTACTGCTACGGCACCAATTGCCGTGGATATATGTTATCTGAAGTGACCACCGGCAGACTGGTTTCTTGCCAATAAACGGAAAATCAGCAAATGCCCGGTTACCGCCGCAAGCGCTACTGCCTGCAAAAAAGTTTTTTTATCTGCAAATTGATATTGTACCGCCACCCCAAATTGTAACGATCAGTATAGAAGTTAAAAGTTAATTCCGGCTGTTGGCTATTTTTGACAATTTACTGAATTTACTTGCTGAATATCTCATTACAATTATAGCCTGTTAGCAGAGGTGCCAACACGTGTCTAAAAAAGATAAACTTATTATTGTCATGGTAATTTTTGCTGTGCTTTTAGCGGACCAAATTACAAAAAGTTGGGTTGCCGGACTGGATGACCTTGTTGATTTTGGTTTTGTGCGATTTTTTCCGACCTACAACAAGGCGGCCTTCTGGGGAATATTCGCAAATTTACCGCAAAATCTGAAACAAGTGGGGCTTGCCACATTCGGTGGTGTTTTTATTATATTCTTCGGCCTGATTCAGCTGGTCATTGCTGAAAGACTGATCTGGTTGCGAATAGGGTTTTCAATTCTGCTGGGTGGAATGCTGGGAAATGTAATTGACCGCCTGTTAATGGGTCATGTGTTGGATTTTATTATTTTCGGCTCCAAAGAAGTTATTTTTTGCGTTGTGAATCTGGCGGATTTATTTCAGATTACGGGTTGGCTGCTGATTGTTTACAACGTAGTTGCCCATTATGACATTGTCTGGCCCAAAAATAACAAGCGCAAGCAAAAATGGATTAATCCGGGATTTCAAAGAAGATTTATATTATATAATTTTACGATTCTGGGCTCGATCAGTTTGGTGTTGCTGGTTTTTACATTTTCATTTTTAAAAGTGACGCTAAATGAGTATCTTGGTTTTGATAACGAGATTTCTGAACATATTTATCTGCTTTTTCTGCGGCTGTATCTGATTATCAATTGTGTGTTATTTATGTGTTACTTCGTGATTGCATTAATTGCGTCACACCGGATTGCCGGCCCGGTTTATGCTTTTAAAAAATACACCAACGATCTGCTGAATCATACTCATCTGCAGGATTTCGACAGGCCGCTGGTCTTAAGAAAAAATGATGAGTTTGAAGAGCTCGTTGAGTTATCGCAGGCAATAAAAAAGAAAATGTACGCCGTACCTAATCCCCCATCTGATCGGGAAACGAAATGAGCGCACGGGCTTTTTGTCCTGATTTAATGAAAAAATGGCGGTCGGACCGGAATGGTGAATTTAAAAGTGCTCCCTTCGCCGAGAGCGGACTCTACCCAAAGCCGCCCTTGGTGGGCTTCAATAATCAGTTTTGAAATATAAAGTCCGAGCCCAAGACCTTGCCGGTCTTTTTTTGCCAACTGGGCAAAGCGCTCGAATATGACATGTTGTTTTTCCGGCGGGATTCCGATGCCGGTATCACGAACGGCAACCTGCACTTCTGCTGCATTGATTTTAGCGCTCAGGAAAATGGAACCACCATCAGGCGTAAATTTTACGGCATTGCCGATAAGATTTGAAAGCACCTGAAGAATTCGGTCGTGATCGCAAAAAATTTCCGCTTCAGTTTCGGCTTTCAGCGTGAGATGAATATTTTTTGTGGTTGCCACATGCCCGCAGGTTTGAACCGACTCCTGCAAGATTTTGTCGATGCGGTGGCTTTCGGATTTGAGCTGAAGTTTTCCTTCAGCAATACTTTCCATATCGAGGATGTCGCGAATGAGGCGTAAGGCGGTGTCGGCGTTTCTTTTGATCAGTTCAAGGCCGTTTTTGAAATCGAGATCTAACTTTGTGTTTTCTTCCATAAACAGTTCAACCCATGAAGAAATGGCACCCAGCGGATTACGGAGATCGTGGCTAACGATGGCCAGAAATTCATCCCGCGACGTCAGCGCAACTTTGGTTTTGAGATGCTCATCTATTTCAGAAGAAAGGAGGCCTGAAGTGATGCGCTCTTTTGAATCGGTGCGAACACGTTCCTCCTGCAGGTTGTGGTCAGTTTGTACCCGTTCTTTAACGAGCAAAATTTTATCTGAGGCATTTTTATCATCTCGTTCTTTCTCGATTAATGCATCAACGTTTGAGCGCTCGATTTCTGTTACCCGGTCGGCGTCTTTTCTTTCTTCGTTGAGGGTGGTTTTTGCCGCGGCACCGAGATTTCGATCTACGTCGGCTTCTTTGCGGGTAGCGAGCGTGGCGAGATCGGCTGCAGTTCGTTCGGTTTCGACGTGCTTATCGGTCTGAACCTCAGTTTTTTCACGCGCTTGAGTGATTGACGCATCTGTTTTGTCTCGTTCATTTATTAGACTGTCGTCGGTTTTCTTACGCTCAGGTTTCGGTGAAGGGTGCATTTTACCATTAGTCATATTTCCCCCAAATTCGAGTTTGCTAAATCCGCACGGGCTTTTTAACTTTTTCTTTGTAACCAAAGTAGGCCCCGAAACCTGCAAAAACTGTGTGTAGCCAGATCTCTGCGCCGAACAGCGGCCAGTAGCCAAGTAACGTGTTCAGCGGGCGGTAGATTCCGAGTAGGGCCGCGATTGCCATCACAACAAAGAGGGCTTTCGAATAGCGAATATTCAGTTCGATCGGACTTCGAGGTTGCGAAACCCAGATTCCCGCAATGCCGAATGCCAACAACACCAATTTATTTATGATATTCATCGGAAACAGATTTACAAAAAGTCCATAACTGGTTTCGAGCTTAAGTTTCGGCAGCCATTCCGGTAAAGTTGAAAATTGTGGAATAAGGGCAAAGACACCCATAATCAACATGACCCAGCCGGCCGTTCGGGTAAAAGTGCGCGTATTCATAATCGCCTCCTGCTTTTACCAGAAGCAAAATGTACGCCGTACCTAAACCCCCACAAAACCTTGCATTATAGATTTTCGTAGACAAAAATTAGTCAATGAAAACTATTGTGTTAAAGGATTTTAAAACGGTGCCGTGGAAAAATGGCCTTGGCAGTTCTATTGAATATTTAATTAATCCGCCAGCAGTAGATGTACGATTTGAAAAATTTAACTACCGGATAAGTTCGGCGCTGGTTACTGCGGATAGTACTTTTTCTTGTTACAAAGGCTACAAACGAATTCTTATCCTCTTGAGTGGTGAAATGACTTTGAATCACAAAAACAGCGCTAACGAAGAAACGATGGTCCATCTTAAAACGCTGACTTCCTATTCATTTTCAGGCGACGATCTCACGACTGCCAAAGTCACCGGCGGGGGTGAGCTGCGCGATCTGAATTTTATTTACCGGGCGGAAAAATTTGAAGTCAAAAGTGAGATCATTACCGGAATGCGCAGCCTGACCCTGGTGCCAAGGAAGACTTATTTTTTATTTTCGCCGGAATCCAAATTTTACCTTGATCAGCAGGAAATTCCGCCAGGCAAACTGACGGTTATTACCGTAGAAAAGCCGACGGGCTGTCAGATCTTTGCCGGCACAACCCTATTCTTTGAACTCACCTCTCTGAAGTAAGGAGAATGCTGTGAAAAAAATCGCTATCCTGACGTTGCTTTTTTTGTTTTTACAGGTGCAGCGCAAGCCGGGATAAGTAATTGCTTAAAACGAACTTCCCGCTTCTTTTAAAAATTCAATTTCAGCAACTGTAGACACCCGCCCTAAGATGGCATTTCGATGCGGATAGCGGCTGAACCGAGCGTCATTCTGAACACGAAAAAGTAATGTACATGAAGTTATTTTTATCCGGTGTAAAAATATTGCCGCCGACTGAGAACGACATCACATCGGGATTAAATTCTTCGCTGACGATATTGTATTTGCCACTGCAAAACAAATCGATCTGCGCTAAGGCAATGTTGCGGCTTTTTTCGTGAATGAACTGTCCGTTTTTATATTCAGCAATGCCGCCGCGCGGGCTTTCGGTGGTTTTAACCAGCTTGGCACCGGCGCAACCGAATAAAACAAAAGACAAACCAATCGGTAATATATATTTCATTAAAACCTCTCTCGTTGAAATTGTAGCAAGCTTAAAAATAATACTCAAGCGCCACCTTATAATGCTCGAGCTTAAAAGTTTCATTTAAGTCCTGCAACAATTCGTAACCCGAAAGAATCGAATACTGCCGGCTTAAGCGGTAAGACACTTCAGAAGAAAACTTTTCAAAAACCGGAACTTGCTGCGCGCCGGTTTGCCAGAGATTTGCTGCAAAAGTGTTGGCTTTTAAATTACCGAGCGAATAGATGAAGCCAACCTTGGGGCCGATTTCGAACTCTGTTTGCGGCCCGCCCCCGGTTGTGCGGCCGGCAGCGGCCAAGAGCGAATAAAAAAGCAGATCATCTGAACCAAAGGAATACCCGACAGCACCTTCAATCTCACCGAAAAGCTGCTCTTTAAAAAAGTTAAATTCATTTTGCCGAACCTCAAGCGCAAATCCCCAGGAGAGCGGGCTTTGATAAAAATCGACCGGGGAAAAGTTTGAAAGCTCCAACAATGTTAATTTCTGCAACCGTATTCTTTTATTTTCAACAGCCTGAATCTGTAGCTCGAGAATTTTAACACTGGAATTCGGAAGGTATCCGGCGGAATAATCCAGAAAACCGTGCACGCCGGGCCTTAGGCTAAAAGCGGTGCTCGTAAAGGAATTTCGAAATACGGCTCCGATCTGAATTTGCACCGGTGGGTGCGCTGTATCGGGTTTTAGCGGAGTTTCAGCTTCGTTAAATTCAAGGGGCGGTTTCTGAATCTGCGAGCGCTGCAGCAGCACGTCGCGCTCGAGCGGTTTTAATTCCGGCGGCAGCTCGCCGCGCAAACGGTGACGCTCGATATTGAGATGATCCTGCAAGGCTTCAAGCAGCAGTTGTGTTCCTGTAAAACGTTGCACCGTTTCCGCTGCCCGTGCATTTTGAAACCCGGCTTTTTCAGTGACAGACATCTGATTGATTTTCGATTTTAAGCGCTTCAGCAAGGCCGGATGATACATTGTTTGGTCCACCAGACTTTCGCGGGCGGCCACTTGCGTAACTTCACTCGGCAGCACATAATTGCTATTGCTGGTGGCGATATCAATTTGCGGTTTGATGGCTTTCAAAATCCATAAAAGAATACTTGCGCAATTTTCATCAAAAAAATAGTAATCGAAATTGACCTGAGATTTAATTTCCCAGATGTAATTTGCAAGCAACTCCACCTCAATAGAAGTTAAGTTTAAGCGGTACTCCCACAGATCGCGGTTTTCCATATCGGTGTACTGATAAAGGCGCTGATAATACGGCAGGATTGAAATTGTGCCCGGGAACCCCCCGGTTATGCCCTTAAATGCATAGTTGAATGCGCTGACATCACTGGGAATATCGGCCGCGAAATTAAATGTCAGCTGCGAATATTCTTCGGTTTTCGCAGAACCGAGCAGTAAAAAAGAATGACCGAAAACCGAAGAGGGGCTCGACATATACGGCCCGGCGTAAAAAAGGCTGACATACGACATCTGGTATTTGGATTTCCAGTCTGAAATATCCTGACAGAAAACCGGTGCGGCGAGCTTAAACGCTTTTTTTAAAACACTGTAGCGCGCAGGATAAACACATTGCGGATGTTGATTTGAAGCCGGTAGAACTTGCTGAAAAAATGTAAGCGTTGCCTGAAGTTCTGTCTGCGGATCGGTGGCTCCACTCGGGCTGATAAAAAATTCAGATGGTTTGATTTTACTTTTGAAACCGGCCCCGAGGTTTTGGTATTGCATCATCTGCCTCCATTGAGAGACAGTTTCGTTTTCATCTGCAAAGGTGCAAACGGCAGCGAACAGGACCACCCAAAAACAGAGCTTAACGTTTGACAACAGTGGAATCTCCTTTAGCATTTATGTATAACCATAGCGAGGAATGCATGAAAGTATCCAGAGTTTTTTTATCTGCAACTGTTTTAGTTTTGGCTCAACTTGCAGCGGCCACCCCATGCGGCGACTTTATTTACAATAAAAACGGTAAATTCAGAAAATACGAGTACATGAATAATACCGGATTTGAAAATACAAAAAAACATGGCTCATCAACAACATTTCAGCATTCAACAGAAGGCTCAACTGCCAGCGTAGATCCGGGCGTGTCGACCGGAGTTTCAAGCTCGAGCATGCAGACCTCTTCAACCTATGGAGAATGCAAATGGATGGGCTATTATGCTAATTATTCCGAATACAAAGAATATTTAGCTCAGAACATGCATGAAATTAAAAACGAAATGGCAAAAGGCCACGGCGGACATCTTGAAGTTCTGGCTTCGGCATTTACCTGCGGCGAAGACGGCAGAAAAGGGCTATCAAACGTGCTTCAGAAAAATTTCGATAAATTCGTAGACTTGCAACCGGCTCAATCAGCCGAGTTTGCCAATTCCCTGAAACAAGTCGTCGAAGCAAACCCAAATTTAAACTGCCACGCGATTTAGGGTAAGAAGGTACGCCGTACCTAATCCCCGGGGGGATTAGGTACGGCGTACCTTCTCGGCGCCTATTCCTTGGGCAAATATTCTGCTTTATTTCTTTAGGGGATCACGTTAGACCTATTGGGCATTCCTGGAGGAATAATATGGCATCAGCTAAATTTGCAGACACAATGATCGGTTCTAAAAACTTGCCGGCAACTGCCGCGTTTTACACAAATTTTCTGGGTATGGAAATTTCGAATCCGGGTGATGGCAAATCTTTTATGATTTTGAAAGATCCGAAAACCGGCCAAAGTCTTTGCATCACCGCAGACCCCACTCTTGAAAATGCGTGTCCGAGTATTGAATCGGAAAATCTTGAACTGACCTTGACCGCACTTTCTGCACAAGGCGGAAAAGTTATTGATCAAGCGGCTTATGCCACAATGAAAGTTGCCAATGTGCAAGACCCCGACGGACGCAAAATGTGCATCTGGCAAACTCTTTAATTTTGTTTAATTTTTACAAAAAATTTTAAAAAATAAATTCCATTTCGTTTTTGGTATAAGTCGTGCAATTCCCCTGTAGAAGGGGGATTTTATGCCAGTACAAATTACAAATTTTACAAATACGTTCTGGGCGGGGCTGACGTCGGGCTTTTCAAGCTTTATGACTTTCATTCCTGCTCTTTTAGGGGCGCTAGTTATATTAGTTGCCGGTTGGTATATCGCAAAATTCGTCGGCAAAATAGTTGAGCGGATTTTAATGTCGCTCAAACTGGAAACAGTTGCAGACAGCGCGCAAATCAATGACTACCTGCCAAAAACCCAATACGGCACACGAACAACGCTATCAAACCTTATGGGTACGTTGTCGAAGTGGTTTATTTTTCTTGTGTTTGTGCAAGCCGCAGCAATTACGCTAGGTATTGCACCGCTCACGGGAATTATTAACAGTGTGATTCTTTTTATTCCGAATATTGTGGTGGCCGTGGCTATTCTCGTTGCGGGAGCTTGGGCTGCACGTCTAGTTTCAGGAATTATTGAAACCAACGCGGCAAAAATGAACATAACACGCCCAAATATCCTTGCGGTCGTAGCCCGCTATGGAGTTTTCGGTTTTGCAATGATTGCAGCGATAAGTCAGCTCGGTATTGCCGTGCAGCTGATAAACATACTGTTTACAGGGCTGGTTGCGTGCCTAGCACTTGCATTCGGTTTGGCCTTCGGCCTTGGCGGACAAAGTGTTGCGGCTGATATCACACGCTCTTGGTTGAACAAAGAACGTTCTTCGATGCCTACTTCTGTAGAAACAAGAACGACGACAGACTCGCAGGCCGTTGATTCGCCCATGCACCACTAGTCTTCGAAGTTCGAATCATTTAGTTAACCACTCACCGGTCTGGCACGTTGCAGGCCGGTGTTTATGTAGACATCTGCCTTCAGCATGACCGCCATAGGCATCGGCTGCGCATAAGTTCGAAAGCCCCCGAAGGGGGATTAGGTACGGCGTACCTTTCGGGAGAAGAGTCGGATGAGGCCGAGGAAGACCACAGCTCCAACGACTGACATCGCGACATTTCCGAGGAAACCGTAGGCGGCGATGTCGAAGAAATCGAAAATGTAGCCGCCGATGAAGGCGCCGGCAATTCCGAGGAGAACGTCGGCGATAGCGCCGTAGCCATGACCTTCAACTAAGTGACTGGCAATCCAGCCTGCTACGAGTCCGATACATAAAAACATAATTATCGACATAATATTTTGTTCCTTTGCTGTTAGTTAACTTTATTGATTTTGATCAGAACAACTGCATGCGATTTTTTGCTGGGATACTGAAGCGCATCGGCCGTGGTTGGAAGACCGGCGGCAA
>JANPPN010000025.1:0-20851 GCA_031428535.1 Bdellovibrio sp.
AGCACATGCAAATAACATCCAAGAAAGGATCACTATGTTTAATAAACAATTAAAAGGAAAAAAAGTTGCTATTCTTGCTACCGATGGCTTTGAGCAATCGGAATTGTTCGAACCGCGCGAGGCGCTTGAAAAAGCCGGCGCCCACGTTCAGATCGTATCACTGAAACGCGGATCAATCCGCGCGTGGAAAGATAAAGACTGGGGTAAAAAAACCAATGTAGACCTCGCTCTCGATGAAGCCACGGCTGATCAATTCGACGCGCTGATGATTCCGGGCGGTGTAATGAACCCCGATAAACTGCGAACTGAAGTTGCTGCCGTTGAATTTGTGCGGGACTTTGCGGCCAGTGGTAAACCGATCGCCGCAATTTGCCATGCCCCGGCCCTGTTGATTGAAGCCGATGTCGTGCGCGGAAAAAAACTGACCTCCTGGCCTTCACTGAAAACCGATCTCATCAATGCCGGTGCTTACTGGTTTGATGAAGAGGTGGTGGTTGATAAGGGCCTTGTTACCAGCCGCGAACCTGCCGATATGCCGGCCTTCAACCGCAAGATGATCGAAGAAATTGCCGAAGGTCTGCATGTTGGGCGCCGTGAACAACCGGATAAATCCATCGAGCGCAACTTAGCTCATTAAAAAAGAAAACGGGCACTTTTTGAGTGCCCGTTTTTTTCAAATACCCGCTAATATGGGCACCCTAGATGCGCCGCTTCTGGAAAGGGAACCGGGTACCCCCTATTATTTTCTGATAAAAACAACAACTGCTTTTGAAGGGCCTCCGTCGCTCTTGATAACATTGAAGTCATCGCGCATCATCGGAGTTTCGCCTTCTTTAGCAAAAACAGATTTTAGTTCGGCTTCGTCAGTGCGCAACATACGCGCTAACCAATTTGATGTTTCTGCCATGCTGTATTTACGGATTCTCAAAGTTGAAAGATCAGTCTGATCTTTCAAGAAGTCGTTAACTTTATCTGCACGTTCATCAGCCAGCTCTTTATCGGCCTTTGCCAGATCATTGCCGGTCATCGGAAAATTCTTATCCGACCAGCTTGCGATTTCGACACGACTGATATTATCCACGCCGATTGTAGCAACAATATGCCGGAGTTTTGCACGACCAGCATCAGTCAGTTCGGCACTTCCTTTTGTGAAGCTCAGTACCGTACTCTTTTCCATTGAACGGCCGGCGTATTTATCGAGTTCATTTTGGGCGCCAGACATTCCGGTTGTGCCGGCCGCCGCGCGATCCGGTTCATTAGCTCGGTGGCTTGACGTGCATCCCGCTCCTAAAGCGGCTAACGCGAAAATACAGACAGCAGTAAGTTTACTTATACTAATACTTTTTCTTTTCATGGTTTTCTCCTTGTATTGATTTGTTGACGGGAATTTGAAAAGCACAAAATATGCCACATCAGGGCTTTCGGTCAGTAGCTCTCAATGCGTAATCGCGCCACTATAAGAACTTGAATGCACGGAAATTAACAACTTTTACTTTTTTAATAACCATTTTTTCCACGTGTCTGGTTTTGGGCGGGGAAAATTGTATCCCATTCAAAGTTCACAATTTGGCCGACCCGCCACCGGCACCCGAAATCAACATTCCTGAAACTTTGCCCGTAAACTGGGAAAGCTCGCTTGCTGAAAAAATCGGTAGATTCAAAACGCAGGCGAAATTTCCGACTATGTACAAAAACTGGTTAAAACTTCACCCCCGAAGCCTGTCAGACGTTCAACGCTACCGGTGGTTGCAGTGTCTTGCTTACTACACTTCCTATGATACCGATCGAGATGGAATTCCAGACTGGAGCGCTATCCTGGATCATCAACCGGCAAATACACTTTTTGCCGCCGACCCCGATCAGGATGGCGACGGGCTTACTAATATGTATGATCCGCAACCGCTCGTTAAAAATCTAAATACTGAAACGGCGCAAGCCGGAATACCGCAGCATCTGAAATTCGATGATCAAAAACGCCCCGAAGAATCCAGATTGCAACAACAACTGTTTCGCGAATTTAATATCATCGCCGTTGATCATACCGATGAACATGCCGCCACGGTTTTAAAAGAGTTATTGTTGCTGCTGCAAAAGGGCTATTCCAAACGCTTTGTCCGCGGCCTTAGGACCGTTCGCTTTGCCTATGCCTTTGCGGGTCATAGCCACGGTGGGCGGATGGCGGCTTATCATTGGCAGGCACGGGCCCTGAGTTTCGGTGGCAAGAGCGTTTACCCCAATGCCGAAATATCCCCGAACACCCGCCTTGAGCTGCTTTCGACCTTTGCCCATGAAATCGGGCACGCCGTGCTTTTTGAAAAACTGCGCGCCGATGACTTGGCGGATGTGAGCTCGCACTTTTCGGGCTGGCAGAAAATAAAAAAAAACCAGTTAAAGGCCAACTTTTTTTCGCCGGTTTTTTTTGAAGCTTTTCCGCATAAGGAAGGGCGCAATTTCGTTTCGCAGTACGCGATGGTCAATCGGCACGAGTGGTTTGCGGAATCGATGGCGGCCTCTGTACTTAATAAACTGGGCACGGCCCGAGTGCTCCGGTCCGACTGGAAAAGCGCACTGCTCAAACCCAGTTTCAACAGCGTGCAGTACTGGGCGGACTACACCAGAATCAGTGATGATTTTCTTGAGTGGTTCCGGGTCCTGATGAAAAACTGATTCCTAATGTGCGCGCAATACACTTTAAAAACCGAAGCCAGAATACTCAGCGGTAAATATAAAATCAAAGCTGCAGAAGATGTTAGCCAAATTGATCTGCGCTTTTTATCGCATTCTTTTGCACCGGTCGTTGTTTCAGAAAAAAACCCACGTGGCGAACGCCGTTTCAATCGCAGCATTGCCTTGTACCTTTGACCGCCTTTTATGAGTCGGTTTATTTGGGGCCCGAAGCCGGCTACATTATCAAGCTCAGTGATAAAACCGACGAACTGCTTTTTGCGGCCGGCCTTTTTGATTTCTGGAAAGATCCGCAGGGTAAAGATAGTTTTTTTTCATTCACGAGCACGGCCACGACCGCACGCCGATTTTTATTAAAGGCGACTTTGCGTTTGACTGGCTTACGTTGGTCAAAGTGGAAGAGAGCCACATTAAAGAAACACTGCTGAACCAAGCGTATCATCCTGAGCTGAAAGTAACGATTGATCGGCCATTGAAAGCCGGCTGGGAAAAACGAAAATAAATCAAATTGAGAATTTCGCAGCAATTGTTGCGCGAATCCTGTAGGTTATCGACCCTGCCTCTGTTTTTAATCTGAGATGATAATCTGAATTATTAAGGAGGATTTATGTTGAAGTCTGTACTGTTTGTCATTGGAGGAACACTTGCCGGGGTAGGCTCGTTTTTTCTGATTCCGTTAATTGCGCTGTTACTGCCGGTGTTAGCCGTACCCTGCCTTGTGTATGCAGGCTACACCAAGCTTTATTCCAGACAGGAAGTCGAGCCGCTTGCCGAAATTTCAGAAGATTGGTTAGACTGGAAATCTATAGGCAAGAAACCTAAAGTCTGGATTGTCGATGATGACGAAGACATGGCCCTGTTGATGCAGGATGGGCTTAAGCGCTTCGGTATTACGGCTAACGTCATTACCGATACCCATGATCTGCACCGCAAGCTTAGTTTTGACAGAGCGGATTTTATATTGCTCGACTGGATGCTGAGTACGGATCTTACGGCCGATATGGTGATGAAAAAAGCCATTCGACTGATTAACAGCATTAGCAAACTGAAAACTGAGTTTAAAGAGCAGCCACCGCAAGTGGTAACGTACTCGACGCTCGAGAAGAATCAGATCAATGTGCCGAGCAGTCAGTACTTCGAACATGTTGAACACCTTGAAAAATCTATTCCGCGAGAGGATGTGCTATACCGGTTTTCTGAGTTAATACAGAATACGATGCATGAAAGGGAGGTTGCGTATGAAAAACTCAGCGCTTAACGGAAAATCGGTCAAATTCTTAGCACAGGTTCCTGAAGATGTATTACCGCTGGTGCCCGGCTTTTTGATGCGAAGGGAGGTTGAACTGGTTGAAATCAAAAGCCACCTGCAGTCCGAAGATTATGACTTCATCCGCATGATCGGGCACCGGCTAAGAGGATCGGGCGCAGGTTACGGCCTTGTGGAATTTACCAATTTCGGAAAAGCTCTCGAAGAAGCCGCAATTATCCATGATCACCAACAGCTGGCGATCACAATTAAAGAGCTGCAGGATTTTGTCTTCTTAGTAAAAAATGAACTGGCGGAATAGCGCTAGGGATTTTTTCTGAAGGCATAGCCTTTTCCGTAGACCGAAACGACCAAATTCTGCTCAGTTCCGAGTTTACAGCGAATATGTGCAATGTGCGAATCGATCCCGCGCCTTTCGATCTGCACACCGGTTGTGTTCCAGATGGATTTTTCTAGCTCGGCGCGGGAAAAAACATGACCTTCACTTTTTGCGAGCAGGAAAAGCAACCGAAACTCGGTGGGTGTCAGTCCCAGATTAATTTTTTCAGCATTCGACAGTCTGAAACAACGCTGAAATTCAACGTCAAAGTCGTAACCGGCAATTGTAAGACCGCCCGTTGACTTTTCGGCATAGCGAAAATGAACCGCCACCCGGGCTTTGAGCTCAAGCGGACTGAATGGTTTAGTTATATAATCCATAGCCCCGCAATTAAGACCGTAAACTTTATCTGAAATTTCAGCCCGGCCTGTCAGTAGAATTTTGGGCATCTTGGCAAATTTGGGATCTTCCGAAAGCTCAATACAAAAATCAAAACCGCTGCCATCAGGCAGCTGCACATCGATCAAAATCAAGTCAAATGAATCACCTGCCAGCAGCTTCCGCGCTGCCGAGATATCCAGGCTTTGTGTAACCTCTTGTTCCTTCAGAGATTGCTTTACAAGCCGTCCGATATCATCGCTGTCATCCAATAGCAGTATTTTTTTCGACTGAAGATTCATCCTTTGATTTTAGCCGGATTTTTACCGGAGATAAACAGCGCCAAACAACAAACTCAAATTGAAACAGGGATGTTAAATTATTTTAACAACTCCGGAAATGTTGCCGAAATTGTTGAACTCATGGACATCCCATTTCTGCGGTCTTCGATGTATAATAATCGAATGATAAAGACGATAAAACTCGAAAGGCTGAATACTTGGTGGAAAAATCTGCCGGTCGCAAAAAAGCTTTACAGCGTCGTCGGAGTTATGGCGATTCTGATAATGACCGAACTATTTACGCTGATGTTTGCGATGGACATCCTTTCGGCAGCGCGGGCTTTTGTGGGCGGCGAAGGGCTTTGGTCAAAAGCGCAGAAAAACGCAACTCTTGAGATGCAGAATTATATTATTACCCGCGATCCAAAATACTACAAAAATTTTCTGGATAACATGAGAATTCCACTGGGCGATCGACGTGCACGTGTTGAGCTGGAAAAAGCCGAAATGAATTACGCCGAAGCGGAAATTGGGTTTCTTGAGGGGCGAAATGATCAGAGGGATATCGCCTCAATGATTAATCTAATGCGAAGGTTCAGCAGTATCAGCTACCTTCAGCGCACTATCGAGGCGTGGCGAAACGCTGACCTGATGGCCGACGAACTCTTACATTTGGGTGAACAGATTCACACCGTGATTTCCAGAACCCCGAAAAACTGGGCGCTGCCAGAGCAGGCGCAATTGCTGGCAAAATTATCTGCGGTCAATGAAGCTCTGACAGTTCACGAGGACGAATTTTCATTTGCGCTGGGCGAAGCTTCACGCTGGGTTGAACATACTCTTATGCTGATGTTATTAATTGCGGTGCTGGCTGTGGAAAGCACAGGCCTGTACCTGACTTTCAGGTTCAGCAGGGCCCTGACTTCGGCCTTGGCCGAACTTAATCATACGGCAAATCTCGTTGGTGCAGGAGATTTTACAAAGGTAATGCCGATTCGCTCAAACGATGAACTTGGGCAACTGGCCCAGGCCCTAAATAAGATGTCTTCGAATCTATATGAAATTACGAGCGAGCGCCAGCAGGCAGAAGAAGCAAATCAGGTTAAAAGTCTGTTTCTTGCAAACATGAGTCACGAAATCAGAACTCCGCTGGCTGCTATGTTGGGTTTTGTTGAGCTCTTAAAGGATTCGGACACGTCTGAAGCTGAAAAAAAGAAATTTCTAGAAGTGATCAGCCGGACCGGTGATACTCTTGTATCGATTATCAACGATATTCTAGACATCTCAAAAGTTGAAGCCGGTAAAATCGAAATAAAAAACGAGCCATTTTCACTTACCGGAATGCTGAAGGACCTTCGCCTTTTGCTTGAATTGCGTTGTGCCGAAAAAGGAATTTTTTTGAGTTTTCATAAAATCGGCGAGATTCCGCCGAAACTGAATGCTGACCCGATGCGGATCCGGCAGATTTTGCTGAATATTATAGGTAATGCGATCAAGTTTACCAGCCGCGGCGGCATAGACATCGTCTACAAAGTTGAACACGGCAAATTGATTTTCTCGGTCATAGATACCGGCGACGGCATTGCGCCAGAAAATGAAAAAAAATTATTCAAGGATTTTTCTCAGGGCGATCTTTCCATCCGCAAAGCCCGCGGTGGCACCGGCCTTGGATTATCGCTTTCCCGTAAACTTGCACGGCTAATGAAAGGTGAAGTCTACTTAGAGAAGAGTTCGGTTGGCAAAGGCAGCACCTTTGTTATTCGCATTCCGGTTGATTTTGAAAAGCACGAGACCGATTCGAAAATGATTCCATTCCTGGAATCCACAGGAGTTAAATCGCAGCGGCTTAAAAACCTGAAAATCCTCGTTGTGGAGGACTCTCCCGAAAACCAGACGCTCATGCTGCTTTTTCTCGGAAAAGCCGGCGCCCATGTTGAAGTTGCAGTGAATGGCCTTGAAGCTACAAGGATGGCCGCTGCTAAAACATATGATCTGATCCTAATGGATATGCAGATGCCGATTATGGACGGGTATACAGCCACTCGCGAATTACGCAAAAAGGGCATGAACCTGCCGATCATCGCGCTGACGGCTCACGCAATGAAAGAAGACCTTGATAAATGCATTGTTGCAGGTTGCGATGACGTTATTTCAAAACCAGTTCAGCGAAACGAACTGATTTCCCGCCTAGAGGCCTTCCATGATCTGCATAAGATATCAGTGAATAAATCGGCGGCCTGATCAGCGCCGCACTTCGCGCTCGTAAAATTTTCGCAACGCCGTCCCTTCGGGCATATACGCCTCAAGAATTGTTTCAGCATCTTTAGCTTTAAGTTTGTGTGACGCCAGTACCAGATTTTCAAAAAGTGTGCGCGTACTTCCGACCGCCAGCGAAGGAAACGCCCCGTCGTCCACTTCCACTCCGCTGGTAACATCCCACACCCATTTCATTTTCTTGCGCGGGTGAAATTCTGACCAAAGCGAAGCGGGTTCTTTCTCGTTATTCAACGGAAACACCAACAGCACGCCCCGTTTTATTATTTTACTGATCGCCGCCTTCTGATTCATGCTAGCAACGTATGCCACTTATAGAAATTTTGGCAGGTATTTTGCTCATTTTAAGAAGTGGAAGACCTTCACGTGAAAATAAAGGAGACCGCATGAGGTACGTCGACAGAATACACTCTCAGGATCATCTTGACCGTGTTCGGGCTTTAACTCCGCAGGAATTTAATCAAAAAATTGATCTGAAAACGCGGCGAAAAATCAGTGCCGCAAAAGCGCAGGGGCCAAGGGCCATTCATGCCCGATTGCGCGAACTGGACCAAGAATGGGATATCGACCGGGTACTGCTTGCAAATTTCTCGGTACTTATTTTTGCCGAACTTCTGCTGGCGCGCAAAAACCGCAAATGGCTGCTGGGCCCGATTTTACAAATTCCATTTTTATTTATGCAGTCGACCCTAGGCTGGTCTCCGCCGTCACTCTGGCTCCGCCCCTTTGGCGTTCGAACCGCAAAAGAAATCCAGGCCGAGCGTAAAGCGCTGCTTTCGAACCTAGCCTCTCAAAGTAGCTGATTCAGAGTTTCAGCTGCTGAGTCAGCAACTGCGGGATCTGGCTTATGTCGGTCACATTAAGACCGCCCGCCTTATTGAATTTTTCGTGCCCGGATTTATCATTTACGATCCAGGTGGGAAAGGCCTTAATTCCGCGATTCCTAAAAATTTCACCGCTGTTATCTAGCGTTACTTCAAGTGGCGCCAGCACCGTTTTTTCGGCTTCATTCTGTTCCGCGGTACCTGCGCCCATAACCAGCCCGAAGCCGATTTCAGCTCGATTTTGACTAATGTATTCGTTCAACATCCGAAACGTGGCCTCAGAAGACTTACAGGCCGGGCACCATGGCGCCACAAAAACGGTAATACAATATTTTTTGCCCATACAGTTATTGGGAATACCATATTCTTCATTTCCCATCTGCGAGCGCTGTACACTCGCCAATATAGTGGGAGATTTCCGGCCGCGGGTAAATTCGCTGGCTTTGTATATGATAATAGCTGTTAAAACAATTAATAAAATTACTCGTACATTCATTTTGCCCCGCTTGCTTTTAGCATCTTTGCCGCCAGCGTATACCCACCGGCACCGCCATCAACAAAATGGATATGGTCTTTGTCTTGCTGAACAAAACAGGTCATCAGTGCTTCTTTCGAAACATGATAGCCGAATAAAATTTTTTCGATCTGCTTACGGGTTTCAAGATACGCCACGATATCACGGCTCTGCTGCTGGCTCACATCCAGCACCATCCTGAGGCAGTCGTCGTATTTGATGAAATCGGTATTTTTCGACAGTTCACTGATATACTGACCGGCCAGCGAGCCCTGTGTGTTGCGTGTTTTGGCAATTACGATTGAAAGTAAATACATTTTCAGCAGCGTAAACCCCAGCACTACATAAAACTTAATTCCACTGAATTTCAGGCGCAGTTCTTCAATCAAATGCGTGGGCGGAAACTTTGCCTGCAGAGTTTCCGGTGTAACAAGGCACAACTGCGGGCTAATTGCCGTAATTTTTTTAAGAATTTCATCGTATTCACTGAAATCATCCGACTGCTGCGTTTTGATAATTAAAGTTATGATCTCACCGTATCCCGACTGAATGGGTTCCCAGCGGCACTCCATGCCGGTGTGGCAATCGGGCATCGATTCAACTGATTGCAGCTCGTAGGAATCGGTTTTTTTAGTAAGATCTTCGGCTGTTTTAATGCCGCTTCCGCGAAGCATCGCGATTTTTCCCTTTTCCGACAACTTGTACTTGGCCACTTCCAGCACCCCGCCCAGCGCAAAAATATCGCGTGCCGGGATGAAAGCCGCCCGCAGCTCAAGCTCAAATTCGGCTACCGACATTTTTTTGGTTGTTGCTAGTGCGCGCTTAGAGGCTTCAACCAAATGCGGCGGCACAAATAGAGTGGCCCCATCACCACCGAAAATGAACGGAATATCAAAACTGCCACAGGCATTTTTGACGGCCACGATTGAAGCCACGCCCACCATATTAACCTGCTTGTAGAGCCCCCGCTCGATGGCTTTGGTTGAGCCTTTGATATCGGTTAGTATAACGTACCAGTCGTCCGGAACTTTTTCGTAATAACGATCACTTAAAATATTTCCGAGTTCGGTTATAAAATTTTTATGCGAATAAAAAGCACCTGTGGGCATTTTATCAACCTGCAATTCTGTGTTTAACACGGCGATAGGAGGTGGACTTCGGATTATCAAACGCATCGCGAATAAAAATCAGTTGGCGCTCGACCATCTTATTGAATACCGCAAGTAAATTGTCGTGCGGGCGGCCGGCAAAATCAAATTGCACCTGCGCGCCTAATAACTCGATACAATGGTGAATGGCCTCAATTGTTGAATAACATTCGGCTTTGGGCTGCTTGCGCACTTTAAACTGCGATGGGCCCGGTGGCGTAAATGCAAAACGCGCAAGCCCGTTGATATTTTCACTATGGCGCATCATTCTTCGCGCCGTGGCCCACGTGCCGTCGATCACAAACACCAGCGGCGTTTTTTCTGAATCAAAAAACAGCGCTTTTTTTTCGGCACTTGCATGAGTGAGGTTTAAAGATTTGGCGCCCGGATAAAGCACCATCGGCTGATAGCGCGGGTCTTTGAGTAATTGGTTTACTTTTGAGTTTGCCGAATAATTCTGCCCGACAATCAGCTCGGAATTTTCCAGACACTGATACGACATGCGGCCCGTGGCAATCCGGCGCTTAAATTCAATCGGATGAATCAGCACCACAAATTTTATTTTCGGATCAAATTTCTGAATGTGGGCGCAGTAACAGCCGAAATCGGGTTGCATGCAACCTATACATTGCACACGGTACTGCTTCATTTGCTTTTGAAAAAGTTCGCGCTGCTGTTTGTAACTTTCGATGTTCATCAATTACGGTGCCTGAATAAAACTAAAACCGTCAGCAAATACAGCGAATATTTATTCATGAGAAACCCTTGGTTTGATTTACCTTAAGGGTAACAGTTCAGGGCTTTTAAGGCATGAAATTGCAGATCAGCCCGACCATTCGTCTAGGCTAAAATCCTAAAAACTAGGGGGCCAGATCGAATTTGCGCGGCAGATCTCTATTGCAAAGGAAGAGTTTATTTGAAGTGTTTTACCTCTCTTTCCCTAAGTTTACCGTTGGCACCCAGCGGCATTCGAAACTCGGATTTTATGTCAATTACCAATGAAAAAGCTTAATCTTCGACGCTGCGAACCGACGGTAAACTTAGGGATTGAGAAGGCTTTCACAAGGTCAGCATCTCACTGGTTTTTAATTACAGGAGATTCGTAAGCAATCCATTTCGTCTGTAGATTTGCATCAGATGATGCTCGACCGCTCGCTAATTCCGGCTGCGCGTAACCCCGATTTAAATTAATTCAGTCGTGCAGACTGTCGATCCACCCACCGACGATTGTCAGTGCGGCATCATCCCGCAGCGAAGATCCGAAGAACGGCATTCTGAACCCCGGCTTCACCGAACTCATCCTCTGAAAAATAGCCGAGCTTTCCTTACTGCCCTTTTCGAGGTGGCCGCTTTCAACCAGACTGGCGATATTGAAGTGATCGAATCTGAAATCTATTCCGGTAAAATTACAGAGTGCCGCCGGCCCCGGGTTATGGCAATGCGCACAGTTCACATCCAGATAACTTTTTACCCGCTCTTCACGATCCGCATTTGTATCCGCGATATTGAAATACTTTTCATAATAATCCGCCGGCAAAAGTTGTTCTGAAAATAGACCGGCGTGATTGAGTTCATCGAGTTGTGTTCCACTATTCAACTGACGGGTGATAAAACTGCGTACAAAGCCCACGCTTTCATTATGACACTGCAAACATTGACGCCGGCTCGGGATTTTAAATTTCTGTGTGCGCGCGCCGCCTGCGGCCGTTTCATCAATATTTAAAATGACTTCTGGGGTGCCTCGCCCATCAACCAAACGCGCATCGCTCCCCTCCCACTGATACGTATAGCCCACCCATTTTTCGGGCTTCTCGCCGGTTTTGCGCACGAGAATACGCGTTTCGATATTCTGAAAAACATCTTTCGAAACTTCCATCTGAAAATGCTTTACAAATACGGTGCCCACCGGAAATTTGTAATTATCAGTAGCCGAAAATTGAATTTGCGTTCCCGGCGGTAAAAAAATTCTCCGTCTTTTTGCGGCAAAGTCTACCCACAGCGGTTGAATAATCCGGTAATCCAGCGGCCCCTCATCCAGCACCCCGGTTTCTGAAAGTAACGTCGGCGGTTCAACCAACGGGTCGAGCGGAATATTGACAGTACAAAATGCCTGCAGTCCGAAAAAAAGTAATCCGAAAAAACCAAAAAGTTTCACTTTGCACCTCTGTGCAATTCATAAAACAAAAAATCCGCTAAGGATATTTAAAAAATCTGATATTTCTGATAAGGAAAATGACTTCAAGCTCAAAAAATGGGCGTTTTAAGCCTTTGCATCTGCGCTTTCTGATACGTTCCGAAAGCGCCGGTAAAAAGACAACGAATAAGCGGATCATCCAGGAGATCGGCATTACCCAGCTGCTTTTCAATTTCGGCCGCAAAAAAAGCGTCGTTAATCCTGATATACAGCGAAGTTAGGGCTTCGCCAAAAACCAGCGCCGCGTATAATTTCGCAATGGGTATTTCGGTTTGCCAGGCGACTTTTGCTTCAAGACCGCTTGCTGTTTTGATCTCCGCACCGTTCAGTAAATAGAAAAACTCTGTACTTTTACCAGTATGATCATAAACAGTCAGCTGCCATAACTTTGCAGAGTTAAAATACTCCGGCACTTCGAGATTTTTCAGTTTTTCAGGAAGGACGTTGCGGCAGTATGAAATAACCAGATCGGTTTCAATGTCTGTTAACTCCGGAAAATTTTTTGCGATACTTGCCGTATCCGGCACGGTGATTTCGGGCCTGAAATCGTAATCGCCATTCTGCTCGCCCATCGGATGAACCCAGTTGAGTGCCCCGATCTTACTGAAAGAATTCTTATGTAACGCAAAGGTTTCACCGGGATTTATTCTGACAACTTTTGCATCAACTGCGCTTTCAACTTCGCGCTGAAACCGACGGTAAGTAACCGGAAATAATGCCTGGTTATACCACGACCAACTCTCTTGCTGAAACTGACAGGAACTCGGTACCACCACCCGGGGTTTTAACTGCTGTAACTGTTCAATCCATTCGGGTGGCAGGAATTCTTCTGCCTTATCTGCGCGTTTTGGTGAGAGCACTTCGATTTCGCGCATGGTTTGAAACGGCCACAGCACAACATCCCAGGGCGCAAGTTTAGAAAGTAAAGTCATCGTGCTGCTGTCAATCCACGAATCAACGACGTTGAGAACTTTAAGCCCGCAGCAATTGATCTCAAATATTGAATCGACGTCGGCGTCCAGTGCCTTTCGCGGAATAACTTCAATTGCGCCGATTATAACGGCAATCCCGATCTGTAAAGAAAATACATTTTTGAAACCGAGTTCAGTCAGCATCGCTAGCATTTCATCAAACACACAGTAAATATAAATTGGCGTGTTGCGATCTAGCAGATCAAGACTGTCGAATGAACAATGGTCATCGTGGTAATGCGAAATAAATACAGCCGCAAAATTCTGTTTGCGGATTTCATTATGATCAAATTCAACCGGCGGAAACGCATGGCAATTGTGGCTGAATGGGTTTTCAAAAACCGGGTCAAACGCAATCCTGATATTTTCGTTCTCGAAAATATAACCCGCGTGTAAAATACGTGTAATGTGCAAATAATTTTTCACTTCGGCTGTTTCTTGGTGATTAAAAACTGCACGCTATTGATTCTACCGCCACGAAAAACCCGTTCGTAATAGAAAGATACAGGTTCCGCAGTTCGAATCGACAAACGCAAATTTCAAAAACAAATCCTTTTTAAAACGGTGATTCTCAATCATTGAATTAAATACTTAAACAGTCTAGGGAAAAATGACCCGGTTCTCTCTTTTGTGGCTTAAGATGATGTGAAATATTTATCGAACGCGGTGTACCCTGAGCAATAAATTTCCAAGCATAAATGAAGCTTTTAATTTATCCAAAAAGAAAGTAAATTTTGAACTCGATCTGCAGCAGGACGCCTATGTCCGGCTGAATGCCCTCTATCATATCAGCAAGCTGCTTTCTGAATTCGGAAGTATCGAAAATACTTTTCCGATACTTCTGACCAGTGCAGCCAAAACTTTTCCGCTGCTGACGGCGGTTCTTATTGACAGCTGGGAGAGCCAGGCGAACGAATTCAATAGCTCATCAAGCAGTCATGCAAACGAAACTATTTCGATAATTACATTGTGTTACCGTTGATCATTGATAAATTGACAGTGATCGGCGCCCTGCAACCGGAAGGGGTTAAAGGCGTCGTCGAAGCACACGGTGGGCGTGTCGAGGTAACAAGTGACCTTAATAGCGGAACGATTTTCACGGTGAGGCTGCCAAAAGATGCCCGTAACCTCGATACAACCCAGCACTAACAGTATTACTTTAAGTTTGCGGCTTTAACGATGGTCTTCAGCACTTCTGCATAGGCTTCGGGCTGCTCCATCGGGATTGTATGCCCTGAATTCGAAATGACAATCGGCTCAGCCGAAATGTTCAGCGCTTTGTTATAAAGCGCAACCGCCTGCAGTTGCAGTTTCAACCGGTAAGGCTCTTCATTTTCAGCTAGAATCCAGATACGGCGCGCAGTTGCTTTGAAATCCTGCTCAGTTACGTCAAAGTCTTCGGTAGCGCGCGCCATTGCCATATAGCCTTCGATTAATCGGTTCAGATTTTCAGGCTTCGCCATTTCAGAGCCGGGTTCAGTGCGCTCGTTTGCAATTTTTGTCCAGTGATCGCGGTAGGCTTTGTCTTTAGCGGCATTGATCCAAAGACTATTCGGTGGCCACAGCTTCAGCCATTCGGCCCATTGTTTACGAAGGGCGGTGCCTTCCGGATCGTTGTCGCCGAAGGCGCCGATAGGTGCAGTTTCAATGACGATCAGAAATTTTTTGGCATCTAAGTACGGCACGACGGTGGCGCTGTAAGAAAGGCTGACCGGTAACGGTTTTTTGATTTTTAACACGGCCACAACCGCTTCAACTTCTTTAGCCAGCAATTCAGACGTAAGCCCTTTGCCATCCTTATAAATTGCGGCTTCTGAAGCTTTGTACTGCAACACCGAACGCGGATGCCCCGAAAAATGAATCGCGACGAAATTGATTTCGGCCTTAGAAAGCAACGAGATGATTTTATCGGTTTGCTCGATGCCGCGAAAAACACCCGGCAGTAAAACCAGCGTCGTAGCGGTAGGCTTACTGATCTGATATTGCACATATACTTTTTCATTTTTCTGAACTTCGATTACACTTTCGCTGATCGCGGCAAACGCCGTTGAGGTCGCTAAAACTACAAAAAATAAACCGGCAAAAATGGTGCTCATGGGGCCTTTCATGCTTGCTTTTCACATTAGCCTTTCGGGTTGCCGTTCAGGTCAAATATGAAAAGTTGCTTGCAAAGCTGCTTATAACATCGTCCATGTGCCTACAATAGCAATAAAAACAGATTTAAAAAAAATTCACGAAGCGGGTATTTTTCGGAACCAGATGGCGTATTGGTTTTTTCAGGTACGCCGTACCTTCGACAAAAGTCTGAATTAGCTTTTGCTATTTTCTTATTTTTGAAATAAATAGCGAACAAGCGAGGCCATTATGAAACAAATTTTAAATGTAACCGATTTTTTACTTTCATTGGTCAAACACCCACAGTCATTTTTACATTTGCCAAAAAAACAGTGCAACTGGACGAGGGTCGGCCTCCCCGGCTTTCAAGCTAACCGCAACGAATGCAGCCGAAAGTAAAAAATGATAACTTTACGAACTCAGCGAATTATACTACGGCCATTTGATGAAAATGATTTACAGAATCTGATTGATCTTGATCAAGACGCGGATGTTATGCGCTATCTCGGCGCTAGACTTACACCGACTGATGAGCTGCGGGAAAGGCTGCCGAAACTGATCGAGCGTCAGTCGCGCTGGCTCGAGTACGGCACGTGGGCCGCAGACCTGCACTCGACCGGAGAAAATATCGGCTGGTTCACATTTAAACCGCTACCGCAACTTGGCGACGATTATGAAGTGGGCTACCGGCTCAAGAAAAAATTCTGGAACCTTGGCCTTGCCACCGAAGGCGCACGCTATCTTGTCGATTACGGTTTTACAAAACTCAAACTGCCTAAAGTCGTCGGCGTTACTCATCTCGAAAATTCGGCTTCCCAACACGTTTTACAAAAAAGCGGCTTAACCCGCGTGGCCAACATCCCGAATATCAGGGGCGAAGCCGGCTTCATCGCGAAGTTCGAAAGGTACGCCGTACCTTTGCGGAATTTTAGAGTTAGGCGCGTACCACAATGTTTGGCGTTTTCTATGTCGACCGAGCCGCCATAAATTTTCATAAAACTGCTGATTTGCATAATTCCAAGACCGGTTCCGGTTTCGCCGGCCGTGCCTTCGGCTGTCGGTATCGAGGCCGAATATCTGAACATCGCAATTTGCAAATCCGTAACACCTTGACCGGAATCCAGAAAAATAAGGCTATAGGTTGATTTTTCTTCAACGACCGAAATCTGCACCTCACTGTTGGCCGGAGAAAACTTAATGCAATTCGTGAGAACATTTACAAGCACGTTGTGCGCTAGCGTGCTTGGGTGCGCCAGTACCGAAAGCTCGGGAGTCAATTCCGGTGCCATCCTGAAAGTTACCTTTTTGGTTGCCGCCATATCCGCAACAATTTCGAGAGCATCAATCAACACAGGTCTTAAAATGACGGCTTTGATCTGAACCTCACTGACGCCGATTTCGACAGAATGCAAGAGTCTTGCATTCTTGATCATATCCGAAATGATTCTGAGAAATTTTTCGGCGCGTTTTTTAAGTAAAGGCTCGGCTGCGGGGCTGGAAAATAAATTTTCAAGAACTAGCGCAAGACTCGTCATCGGACTCGAAATATCGTGGCTGAGAGAATTCAGCAAATTATTTTTTAGCTGCAGTCTTTCGTTGGTTTTAATCAGGCGCTTTTTCGAACGGAACAGGTTCACCATAAGAAACGAAATCACGAGCAATAAAATGCCCCGCAAAAATAGGGTGAAGTAATACATTCTTTTTCGGTAGAGTTCGGAAGGTGCATCTGAAAACCCCACATCAATAGTCACATTCTGATTGAGAACATTAACTTCATAGCTGTAATATTTGACAGTGTCAGACCAATTAAAACCCATCGTATTATTCTCTGCAGGATGATGCCAGCGTAACCGAACGTGGGCATTATCGAGTCTGCGGCCGCTCATATAATTTTCGAGAGAGCGATCAAGGTCGAAAACCGCATTCAGCCAGCCGATAAAGTTATTGCGGGAATCATAAAGTGGAACGTAAAGAACAAATGCAAAAAATTTCTGAAAAGTCATAACTCTGTGGCTGAGCCTTGGTGAATGGTCGGCCTTTGACTGCTGCAGATACTCGCTGACGACGCCACTTTTCATGAGGTCTTTGCCAAGTGCGGCCGCGTTTTCTTTTTCGGGGTAAACCACTTTGATAAAACCGTCGGCCCCCACAAAATTAACCGCATAAAGCCCCGAGTATTCAGCTACAAGCGACTTTGCAAGTTCCTGAAATTGCACCCGGTCTAGCGGCGCCTTATGAATACGGCCGACCACTTTCAGAGCTCTAATTCTGGAAAGAATTTCGGTGTCCATATTTTTTGAAAGAGCAGAAGCAAACTGCTCAGACTTCGAGGTAACAAAAAATTCTTCAGCCTGATGAAATAAAATGGCCGAGGTTACAACTGACGCCACCAAAATTACTAAAATGCCTGCCGGCAAGCCCCAGTACCGGAAATTATTCATAAGATTTATCTTACAGCAAACAATTTATTGCACAAGCCTCAGAATGAACCAAATGACTAAACAATTGTAAACTGCCACTTATGCTACAAATTCCCATTTCCGAAAGCGCTGAATTTCTGGATCAACGTCTATCGCGCCAGTACAAAAATCGTAAGTTCCATATTGTCGCAAACGGTGAAACTGAAACGACGAAACCTCTGGCGACAATTTTTCGCCGCAGGCGAAAAAAGTAACTTTTTTTTTGAGTTAGCTCAGTCAGATGCGTTAGCTCAGTCAGATCAGTCACTACGATGCAGAATAGGTTGCGATCTGGTGGGCTCAGCCAAGTATTTTCAGCCCGTATTCAGATTTAGAATTGAACTGGTATTTGTTATATCGAACCCCCAAGCGACAAAGTGGCCTTTTGCTTGGTCTTTATTTTTCTTCATATATTTATTAATATTCAGATAATCTTTTCCCCAGCTGATTATACGAGTAAAGGGTCTGGCTACCCAGAATTGAACATCTTTTGCAGCCCCCCTTTCAGCATTTAAAACATGTCTGGCGATTAAACCTGTGATGGTTTTGATAAATGGATTAAAGCTTCGGCGATTATTTAACTTAATAACCAAATGCAGATGGTTACCGACATTAACATAATGATAAATTTTAACACCCCAGTATTTCGCCTGAGATGCAATAACCGATTCAATTTTTTTAGTATTGTAACTATGAAGCATCGAATGCTTACCCACGGCGTGCTGTGATTTTAGAACTAAATGGATAGCCTGCCCGGTTGAAATTGGCCTTTTAGTCTTGGGATTGCTTTTCAGCAAAGAACCACCAAAAAACTTATTTATTTTTTGCTTAAAAAAAGATTGTTGCCTTGCGCTTTTCATTTCAGTTAATTTTTATTGCGAATAAGTAGCGATGTCAATTTATAAACCAAAAAGAGACGTCGGTTAATGCAAATAATCAAATTTACATACCGCTTGCAGCATGCTTGCTCAGATCAATAGCCGCGCGAGTTCCAGAGCCTAGGATTAAAGCCAAGCGCTATTACACGGCGCAAAAGAGATTGATAAGGTCGGAGGCAAGCGTCGAAATTTTGAGAAACTTGCGGCGATTATCTTACTTATCTTTGAGATTCTTGTCTCTGCGGCGATCTCTGCGGTGATTATCACCCAGATGATTATCGCAGACAGCGGCTTACCGATTTTGTATTTAAAATTCGATTTCACGCGTCCTAGATTAACAGCCTTTATTTTATTCCCAAATTGAAACACTTTACCCGGAACGTTGCCGGTTTTAAAAATACACTCTCACCTTTGCAAGAAAGCCCCGCTGACTGATAGCCTTGATTTGCCTGACGAAGTTCCGCGAAAACAGCAGCGCTTCAGAATGATTCGTACCGAACCACCCCTTCGTATAGAACCGCTGGTTCATATCTCCGCTGGGTTCACTTTATCGTATTTTAGCTTACACGAATTTTAGCCGAGAGCCCACTCTGCCGATAACTTTAAAAAGGAGAATTCTATGGGACTTTGTTTTGTCTATTCAACACAACAGACTGCCGGTATATTTGCTCCTTTTTTCTTTTCGTTAGTTTATGTTAAAAGGAATATCAGATGAAAAAATATTTTTTGTTGATGGCAGGCTTCGTAATGACAACTTCGGTTTTAGCTGCTGAAGATTTTAAGAGCGCAGACTTCCTGAAAGTTCTGAAAGAAAAACGAAATATATTAAATGACATTAATTTAGAACCCTACACGGTCCGCGGAATCAAATATAAATCGAGTTATGTTTCAAGTGAGGGTGAAGGCTTTTATCTGAAGATTTACACTGAAAAATTATCTAGAGCGAGTTCGGTGATTTAAAGTCTAAATTTCATAGGTTTTCCACAACATTTTTCTATTTTACTGGCTATAATTTATTTTTCTGTGGATAAGTTCGTATATTTTATTTGATTTTCTTAAATCACTTTTCATTATGCTGGAAAAACTTCCAGCTGATTCAATAACCGCAAAGCTTTGCACAGATTGAAGCCCAAACACGCGCGGTGTCCTGACATAATCATTGCCGCTGTTGATTTGACATTCGGTTTGTTGAATCCGTACTTTTCTGATTTTAAATTTCCGATAACACCTTCGACTTGCGCACGTTCGCATTTTATTTTTTCCGACATCTTCGTCGACACGCTCCAATCGGCCTGACCCAGCGGTGCAATACCAACATTCTTTACACCAAGATTTTTCGCCTTGTTGATATTCGGACCACTGTAACCACCTCGATCGAAGCCAAAGATTTTCGGCGCTTCGCCAAATAGCTCGATGTGTTTTTGAATCGCATCGATACAAAACTTTTTGTCCGATACATTTGCAAAGTTGTCCATCACAAAGCCCATTGCAAAACCATCGATTCGACTGATACCCCATTTGATTCCAAATTCGACAGACTTTCCGGCCTTGCCGCGAACAATTGAATATAGTTCTGACATCTGTAAATGAATAATTTTTTTCGGTGCCACAAAACCTGTTTTGATAAAATGCAAAATCTGCGGAAACAAAATCTTCATTAAATCTGATAACCTCTGAAGTTCGATCACTGATTTGTTTTTGACATTGGTGGATTCGGCTAAGCAGCCTTGCACTAATTTCTGAAGATCCATCGTTGTGTGATACAGCTTTTTGCCAACTTTTTGTTTTTGTTCTTTCGTCTTCGCAAATAAGTGCGCTGCGCGAACCAATGATTTTATTTTTTTTGAAATCTCTTTCACTTTGGATTTTATCTTCGAAGCGCGACTGCCAGCTTTGGCAATACCTTTTGAAACTAAATCTGTAAACCTTTTCATCAGGCCCACTTCGTTCGGGTATGGAATCATTGCTTCTTGCGCTGTTGTATCCGACATCAGTGATGTTGAATCTAGAATTCCTAAATTCTGCGCCTCTTTTAAAAATGTCGTGTTCAGTTTTTCCATTCCATCTGGACCGAGCATCTGAACAAAATCGAAAATTGTGATGTGATCCGGTGACCAGCTTGAATCCATCAAATTGCAAAGGTATCTTGCCGGTGCATAATGTTTGATTTGATCTTCTGCTTGGCGGTACGTGATGCTTCGAACTGACATCAATGCTACGGCACCCAATAGTTCCCGGTAGTGCGGCTCTGGGCCAACTAAGGCTTTTACTTTTGAAGCTCTGCAATTCATCGCTATTTCGATTTGTTCTGGCCATGGAATCACTTTTGCCAGTCGTAATAATTCGTGATTTTCTTTGATATGAATCATTGCTGTGATTGGATGAATACTGTCGAAAAAACCCATCTGCTTTGGATTTGTCATTCTGATTCCTTTGAATGAAATTATTTTTACTGGTTAAAAACACTTTCAAAGAATCGCAAATTTTTAACTTATTGCAATGACCGCAGAGTCAAAAATCTAAATTAACTCCGAACTAACTCTA